>JACDZF010000272.1 GCA_013426795.1 Desulfocapsa sp.
GAAACAGCCGGACAGATTGCTGTTTCCTGGATGCGGCATAAGAGGCCGTAAATTCCAAGAGCAAAAAAAGCTTTGCTCTTGGAATAACGGCCTCTAATATCTCCCATATTTCTTCCTCAGCCGCTCGCGGATCACCTCGGCGCCGGTATTGAGGATAAAAGTCAGGACAAAGAGCAGGGTGGCGCAGAGAAACAGGACCCGGTACAGGGTTCCGTTCAGCGGTGCCTCCGGTATCTCGACCGCGATATTTGCCGACAGGGTGCGCATGCCGTTAAAGATCGACCAGTCCATGATCGGGGTATTACCGGTGGCCATCAGGACAATCATGGTCTCGCCCACCGCCCGCCCGAAGCCGATCATGATCGCGGCAAAGATGCCGGGGCTGGCGGACGGCAGCACCACCCGCCAGATCGTCTGCCAGCGGCTCGCGCCCAGGGCCAGCGAGGCGCCGGTGAGACTGTTGGGAATATTGGAAATGGCATCTTCGGTGATGGAGAAAATGATCGGGATTACCGCAATGCCAAGACCAAAGGCGATGATGATGCTGTTGCGCTGATCGTATCGAATACCCTGGTCATCGTAGAGCCACTGGAGGAAATCGCCGCCGAAGAACATCCCTTCCACCAGCGGCGAGAGCAGGACCGAAAACCACACCGACAGCAAGGCCACCGGCACCAGAAGCAGAAACTCATAGCCGCTGCAGCGGTTCTGCAAGGTCGGGGTTTTGTAAAAGGGCTGCATGATCATCATCATGGCGGTCAGCATCAGCGGCAGCAGCATGGTGAAGAGGATAAGGGCCATGATGTTTTTTTCAATCAAGGGCCCCAGCCACAGGGCGATAAGAAAGCCGATGACGACGGAGGGGACCGAGGCCATGATCTCAATCATCGGCTTGATCCTTTTCTTGAAGGCGTAGGTGGTGAACTGACTGGTGTACACCGCCCCGAAGATGGACAGGGGAATGGCAAAAATCATGGCATAGAGGGTCCCCTTAATGGTGCCGAAGAGCAGCGGCACGAGGCTGAATTTCGGCTCGAAATCATCGTTGCCGGAAGAGGACTGCCAGACGAACTCGGGCTGGTTGTAACTTTCGTACCAGACCCTGCCGAACAGGGTCTTCAGGTTCACCTCGGGATGGGGGTTGTCGATACTCCAGACCAGCAGATTTTTCTTCCGGTCAACCCCGATGAGGCTGCTATCGTTGCCGGCAATGGCAAAGAGGACCAGATCGTGATCGATCTCGAGAAGATGATTATTACTGGTCATGTGGTCGAAAGAAACCGCGCCATCGGCCCCCATACTGACGATGGTCTTGGTGCGGCGGGAGGCGACGATGCGCGAGACAGCGCTCTTATGGCTGGTCAACTGGTGAATCTTGCGCAGTTTCTGGGTCTTGGCCGCACCTTCGCCGCTCCACACCCGGGTCCAGGTCGAAAGGGCGCCGGAGGCATCCCCCACCGCCACCGACACATCGCCAAAGACCATGGTCATGGCGGTAATGGCCTGATTGCCGCTCGATGCCACCACATTATCGGTGAGCCGGGCCTCGCCCATGTCACTGATATCCCAGCGCAGGACACTGCCGGAATCGGTGCCGGCAAACAGGGTGTTGCCCTTTTCGTCCACCGTAAAGGCCTGGATCCGTCCGGGGATCTGATCTTTGATGACAAAGGCAAAGGACTCTTTCTTCACGTTGCCGAGAAAATCCACGGTTTCCAGCTGCTGGGTCACCTGAAAGGCGTTGTCCTCCACCAGCACAACCTTGGTCAGTCGTCCGTCATCGGCGTGGCGGACTTTGACCGCCACTATTTTCGTATCTTTCACCTCCGGGGGAAAGCCGCCGAGGGTGATAATCTCGGGCTTGATGGTACGCTTTCCCTGCTGGTCAAAGAGAAACCGGAAATTGACCTCGGTCATGGTGACGCTGTTATCCGCCCAGAGCATGGTGTACTGGTTGTTCCGGTGCAGTTCGATGGATTTGAGGGCCACATCCTTGTCCGGGTCGCCGTCCAGGCGCAGCATGGGGACCCCGTCGGCCAGATGATAGAAGGTGAAAATTCCTTGAGTATCAAGAACGTACCCGGTTTCCTTATACTCATCCACGCCCATGGCGAGCACCGACTCGGGGCTCGCGGCCAGGGCAAACTCATGGATGATGGTGGATGTGGCGGGTTGGAAAAGCGGCACCCCCACCCGCACAATCAGAACCAGAATGGCAATGACGCAGACTATCACCAGCAGACCGCCCATGGTGATGACCCGGGTGGCGATGCGGTCCTGACGACGAACCTTTTGAATAAACTGCCTGTCAAGTTTCTGCATGGGATTTTTAGGCCAGAAGCCAAATACTGAAGATTAATTCCATTTCCAAACCAAGAGTGAAACGTCCATCCCCTTGGCGGGTGAAGGTCAGGCGGGGTGGAATTACCCATGAAACGGCTCATCGCGGCTTCACCATCCCCCAACCCCTCCCGTCACGGGAGGGGGGTTTTCTTTTCGTGCCCAGAGTATTGACTGGTTGCGGCGCATCCCGACTGCGTTCCCACGCACCGCATGGGAACGAGGATCACGAAGGAATGGAAGTATTCCCTCCGTCCTGTCGTCCTCCTCCCCTTCTCTTCAGGGGAGGTCGGGAGGGGTCCCCGCAGGGCCGGCGAAAAAAGGCTGAGAGCCCCGGAAACCCGTAACTCCTCCCCTCCACCGTCATTCCCGCACCGGCGGGAATCCAGAACTCAAGGGACAGAATTCTTTTCGCGGTTCTTGACGAAAAGAATTCTG
>JACDZF010000273.1 GCA_013426795.1 Desulfocapsa sp.
TGGTGGGCCGTCCCGGACTCGAACCGGGAACCTGCTGATTAAGAGTCAGATGCTCTACCAATTGAGCTAACGGCCCCCACATCATATGACAGTTCAAAGTGAACACCTTCTATCATAAGGATGAGTTTCCGTCAAGACTCAGAACCGCTTAATGAAAAGAATATGTGACTAATTTAAGTATTTTGATTTGTTAGAGCTTTGCCTTTCATTCCGCACTCATCTGCTCACACCCCCCCGTTTGGTGATAGGGGGGCAGGCTTCTTTGGTGAATCATTTTCTCTTGAAGATACCGAGAAATAAAGGGAGCGGAAGAGTGCATACCAACCAACGACGGCGAATGAATGGAATGGCTCTCAGCGATAATAGAGGTGGGGGCTGCCCATGGTCTTCAGGGATTTATAAAGATTCCGTCTGAAATCACGTCTATCCCAGATGCCCTGGATATGACCACGCTTGAGGGCGTTGCGGGCTGAATGATAATCGGGTGGGATGTCTATTCCTGTGGTTTCGCGGATGACCCGGTGACCGGCAAAGCCGATGCGGCTGGAGCGGATGGCGAATTGATAGGGTGAGCAGCCGAGGAAACTGGCCACCGGACCGGCGTAGGAGTTGTTGTCATAGACGACGATATAGAGTCCACCGGCGTCGATATATTCCCGAACAGCCATGGTGCATCTGGGCATCTGGGTGACCCCCAAGGTGCCTTCCTGGATACGGATACCGCCGGTGGTGTGGACATAGGAGATCAGCGGACGTTTCTTTCGTTTGGCCACGGCACAGGCTTGAATGAATTTTTCACCTTCAGCTGCGCCCACCGTTCCATTTCTGAAGTCGGAGTAGAGCATACTGACGACCACCCGGATATCCATGACCTGGGCGTGGAAGGTTAAGTTGCCGGCATTCCGTCCGGTCTTCTTTTTTGATAAGAGCAGGCGTTCATCGTATCCTGTGTATCCGAGGGGATTTCCGGCGGTAATGTCAGAATTGAAGAGGCGGATGGAATCAGGATCAAAGATATTTTTCAGGTACCATTTGTATTCCAGGGGAAAATGATGACCACAGGTCTCACAAACTCCGGCGAATTCACCAAACAGATCCGGTACCCAGAGATCTTTGCAGCCGTATTTTTCGCTGTTGGGACAGGAGATTGTCCGATCCACATTGGCGAGCGGACTGGTGTAGGTGTCTGTCAGTTCGAGCGGGTCGGCAATGGTTACCGGGGCAGCCTGACCCTCGGGGGCGGAGAGCTGGGGACGGATAAACTTCTTCTCCTTTTGCTGGGAAAAGAAATCAAGGGCGGTGGTGATGGGTGAGGTGACCCGTTTGAGAATAACTGTTCCTTCGCCGGAGACATCCTTGAAGACCTTCTGCACCTGTTTCTGGTGATTTTTGAGGATATCATAGCGCATGATATAGTAAAATTTTTCCGCCCTTTCCTGCATCTTCCGGAAAAATTTCTCCGTGGGTGAGGGCTGGCCGGTGAATCCAAGCATGGCCATATTGCGATATTTTCTGGAGCGTTGAACGAGCAGGCGCTTGATTTCGTCCGGATTCAGATCCCAGGACACATCGACCTGAATCTTTTTGGTCTCGGATTCCGCCTTCTTTCGTTGAATCTCGTAGGAGCGGAAGGCCCGGAAGCTTTTGGTCCCCAGGATAACCTTGTCGGTGGCCTGCATGATCTCGGTGCGAAGCAGGGCGAAAAAGGCAAAATCGTCCCTTCTGGCACCCAGGGGTGGTTCCTGAATGATATGATCAATGGTACCCAGTTCAAGATTGTCCTGGGCCGTCAGCTTCAGCCGTTCGGCGCAGACCTCAATGAGTTCCTTGGGCACCTTGCCGCCCTCTTTCACCTTCCCTTCAATGGCCGCTGCTCCTTCCGGGGAGATAACGGAATAGTAGCCATGGGAGCACATCATTCGATGGTCGGAGAGGCCAATGGCCTCGGCACCACCGGATCCGCCCTCGGAGATCAGAGAGATCATGGGGACGCGCAGTTTTGCCATGGTGTAGATATTGCGGGCAATCTGCTGGGCGGCACCGGGATATTCCTCCACCGGGAAAGAGCCGGGGGTAAAGATGTAGAAATGAATGGGGATACCTTCGGTCTCCGCAACCTTCATATAGCGCAGGGCTTTTTCGTTGCCCTCCGGCCTGCAGGAGCCACCATTGCGGAACTCCTCGCCATGCCCGGTTTCCTGGCCGATGACCATGACTGAGGCGGTAAAGGGTTTGTCCTTGATGCGCCGGACCAGGGTGGCCTTGGCACAGACCATGGCCGGGTCGATGTTGGCGTCGCCTTCACCGCCTAATTCCGTATAATCCTCATAGACGTTCTCAAGGATATCCTTGAGGCTGAAGCGCTGAATACTGCGGACAATCCGCACCCGCTCCATGGGGGTGAGCTGATCTTCTGCGCGCTCTTCGAGAAAACAGATGGATTCATGCAGGGTATTGATCTCACTTGCGAAGTGTTCTTCGGTGTGATCGTAAACCGTCTGCTTCAATTTCTGGCAGGTTTCCTTGAAGCCATCGAGATTTCCCCAGTTGGAGTAATCCTTGAGCTGAACCAGATAATTGATCCGTTCTTCGATTTTATGGAGCTGTTTGAGTAATACGTTCATAGGGAGGAGGCAGGTACAGGTTGCAGGTGATCAATGCGTTCAGGTTTTCCGGAGGGTTAGAACTTTTTAGTCCGGAAGAAGACACATCGAAAGACTGTTAGTAACTATTCAGCTGAATTTATTTTGTATTTTT
>JACDZF010000274.1 GCA_013426795.1 Desulfocapsa sp.
TGCGAGACGCGGTCCAGCTCGCCCTGCACGGCGGCGGCAATGGTGGCCAGCCATTTATCGTCCACCACCAGGGTCTTGATTTCGTCCTCGCTGAGCGTCGGGTATTTGCCGTCGAGACTGGCTTCGAGGTCGTCCTGCGCGATCTTGAGTTTGGCCTTGGCGTCGGTCTGCTGATCAAGCAGCGCGGCGCAGGCTTGCAGGGTTTGGCGTTCCTCGGCGTAGTCGGGGTCGGCGGTCGCTTCCGGCATCCCTGCCCCACGCGACATAAGGCCATCCATGGCCAAAATTTCCTTGAGGCGAGCCTTCACGGCCTTGGCGGTGATTTTCTGTTTCTCACCCTCGCCTTCGATGACTTCGGCCAGCAATCCATCCTCGCCGCTGTGTTCCTCGCGCGTTTCATCGAGCTGCTGCTCCAGGGCGGCCAACTCGGCCTCGAGGGCGGCTATTGTCTCGCGCTCGGTGGAAAAGTAGCGGGCGATAAGCAGGGCGGCGGGGACAAGGTCAGACTTGAAGCGGCGCTTGCCCTTCTTATAGTCTTCCTTCTCGGGCCAGATGAGTTTGCCTTCCTTGTTTTTGACCTGACGGATTTCGCGGGGCAACGCGCCCGCCTTCCACCCGCCATCGGCGATGAGGTAGCAATCGTCCTGCATGGTCTCGGCCCAGTAGTCCATAAGGTGCTGATAGACATCGTAGGCGTCGAGCAAGGGTGCGGTTTTGAAGGTGGCGAGCAGGTCCTCGGCGATGGTTTCGATCAGCGGCTTGGGATGGCCGCCTTCGGCAAGACTTTTGAGCAGGGGGACGGAGGCCGTCTGCCATTGGGTGAAGAGCTTCCTGGCCTTGGTGGTGAAGGCAGTGAACTCAGGGTGACCAAAGATGGTCGCCTTGAGTTCGGCTTGGGCTGGCTGGATGGCGGAATAGTTGGCGCGTAGCGGTGTGAACAAAGCGGCGCGCAGGCCGGGCATGATCTTCCAGTAGTTGCCGAGGGCATCGAGGTCGCGCTCGGGGATGCCGCCGCGCAGGTGGCCGTCGATATCCTGTAAATCTTCCGGCGTGGTCGAGTCGATGTAGCGCGGGAGGTTGAGGTTGTAGTCGTTCCTGGGGTCGGCGATTTCCGCCACCGGCACCATGCGGGCGTAGCGCGGGTCGCTCTGATCCTGCCGGGTGAAGGTGTCCACGATCTTGTGGAGGTCCTGCTCGCGCAGGCGGTTTTTCGGGCCGTCCTTCTTGAAGCCCTTGGAGGCATCGATCATAAAGATGCCCTTGCGGGCGGTGGCGTTTTCCTTGTCGAGCACCAGGATACAGGCGGGAATGCCGGTGCCGTAAAAGAGATTGGCGGGCAGGCCGATGATGGCCTTGAGGTAGCCCGAGCGGACGAGCTGCCGACGGATGAGGCCTTCGGCATTGCCCCGGAAGAGGACGCCGTGCGGGAGAATGCAGGCAGCTTTGCCGGTGCTCTTCATCGAGCGGACGATGTGCAAGAGGTAGGCGTAGTCGCCCTGCTTGGCGGGCGGCACGCCCCAGGTGAAGCGCTGGAAGCGGTCGCCGCTGCCGCCATCGCCCAGGGTGAGGCCGGTGGACCAGGCCTTGTCGGAGAAGGGCGGGTTGGCGACAACGTAGTCGTAGGTGCGGAGTTGCTCGCCGTCTTTGAACTTGGGATCGAAGAGCGTGTTTCCCGAAAGCACGTTGGCGGTCGGAAAGTCATGCAGGATCATATTCATGCGGGCGAGACCGGCGGTGGTCACGTCCTTTTCCTGGCCTTCGAGGGTGATGTGCTTGCCAGCCTCAGAGGCGACCTTCAGCAGCAGTGAGCCGGAGCCGCAGGTGGGGTCATAGGCGGTGGTGGCGGCGACGGAGTTGGCCGGGGTGATACCGATGGCCCTGGCGATGATACGGCTGACCTCGGACGGAGTGTAGAACTGGCCCTTGCTCTTGCCACTCTGGCTGGCGAAGTGCCGCATCAGATACTCGTAAGCGTCGCCGAGGATGTCGTCGTTCTCGGCTCGGTTCTTCGAGAAATCGAGGGCGGGGTTCTCAAAGATAGCGATAAGGTTGCCCAGCTTCTCGACCTTCTGCGCGCCGTCGCCGAGTTTGTTGGAGTCGTTGAAGTCGGGGAAGTCGCTGCGGGCGAGACGGGAGTTGGCGTCGATCAGGGGCTGGATCACCTGGGTGTTGATCTTGTCGCCGATGTCGGACTTACCCTTAAGCGCAACCATATCCTTGAAGCTGGCGCCCCTGGGGATAAGGACGGGCGGGGCGAAGTCGTCGGAGTCGCCGTATTTGTCGGAGATGTATTTGATGAACAGCATGAACAGGACATAGTCCTTGTACTGGCTGGCATCCATGCCGCCGCGCAATTCATCGCAGGAGGCCCAGAGGGAGGAATAGAGGTCGGATTTCTTGATGGCCATGGAACTACCTTGTGGATGCGGGCGGGGTTATCAGTTACTTTTTGTCCAGTGGACGCCGTTGAATGCTGATAGCCCGAAGCAAAACTCAATAAAAAACGGCCTTTATGATGTATCAATAACGAGCTTCTTTCACAAGGGAATTGAAGAATATTCATCGGGTTGCTTGAGGATATCAAGAAGTGTGCGACCATCAACAAGGATTACCGGCAAAAAGCACATCACCCCCGTTTTTGGGAGGAGTAGCTCCAGGTCACTCCATATCCTTTATCCGGCGCATGGCGATCTGATAGACTTCCAGATCTTCCCGTCGGTCAATGGCGATAACGCGGACGAC
>JACDZF010000275.1 GCA_013426795.1 Desulfocapsa sp.
TGAGTATTCCGACTGAAAGTGGCCACCGATTCCGGGCGAAAGTGGCCACTGATTCCGACGCAAAGTGGCCACCGGTTCCGAACCAAAGTGGCCACCGATTCCGGTGCCCCGGCCATTCGGTCCGGGAGGCTCGCGACGCGGGATAACCCTAGGTAGTCTGTGACCCTTTTGAGCGAGGGGAAGCAGATGCCAAGAGAGAGGTTGTCCATGCGAAAGATTGAAGAGGTGCTGCGCCTGAAATGGCAGGAGCAGCGTTCGGCGCGGGAGATTGCCCGCAGTGTGGGGATCGGGCGCACCACGGTCGCGCAGTACCTGGCCCGCGCGGCGGCCGAGGGGCTGTCGTGGCCGTTGCCGGAGGGTCTGGATGCGGCGGCGCTGGAGCGGCGCTTGTTCGGGGACGCCGAGCAGCGACTGCCGGGCCAGCGGGTTGCACCGGACTGGCAGGAGGTTCATCGGGAGCTCCAGGGCAAGGGCGTGACCCTGGCCCTGCTGTGGCAGGACTACCAGGAACGCCATCCGGATGGCTGGCAGTACAGTCAGTTCTGCGCGCATTACCGGGAGTGGCGGGGGCGCCTGGACATTGTCATGCGCCAGGTCCACCGGGCCGGCGAGAAGCGCTTTGTCGACTACGCCGGACCCACCGCCGCGGTCATCGACCGGACCACGGGGGAGGTGCGCCAGGCGCAGGTGTTCGTCGCGGTCTTGGGAGCTTCGAGCTACACCTACGCCGAGGCGACCTGGAGCCAGCAACTACCGGACTGGATCGGCGCTCAGGTGCGCGCGTTGGCCTTCTTCGGCGGGGTGCCGGCGGTCATCGTGCCGGACAACCTGCGCAGCGCCGTCACCAAGGCGCATCGCTACGAGCCTGACCTCAACCCCACCTACCAGGACTTCGCCACCCACTACGGCGGCGCGGTGATCCCCGCGCGGGTGCGCAAGCCCCGCGATAAGGCCAAAGCCGAAGGCGGCGTGTTGCTGGTCGAGCGCTGGATCCTGGCGCGGTTACGCCATCGGCAGTGCTTTTCGTTGGCCGAACTCAACAGCGCCATCGCTGAGTTACTGGCGGGACTCAACGCCCGCCCCTTCCAGAAGCTCGACGGCTCACGACTGAGCCACTTTGAAGGTCTGGACCGCCCGGCCCTGCGCCCGCTTCCCCCGCACCCCTACGAGTACGCCGAGTGGAGCCGAGTCCGGGTTCCGCCGAACCTGCACATCGCCGTCGATGGGCACTACTACTCGGTGCCCCACCCGCTGCTCAAGCGCCAGCGCGACGTGCGCCTCAGCGCCGGCACCGTGGAGGTTTTACACCAGGGACAACGGGTCGCCAGCCACCCCCGCAGCCACCAGCGCGGCGGCTACACCACCGTCGCCGACCACCTGCCCGAGGCCCATCGCCAGTACCTCGACTGGACGCCCGAGCGCATCCGGGCGTGGGCCGGGACCATCGGCCCGCACACCCTGGCCTTCATCGAGCGCCTGTTACACGCCCGCCCCCATCCCCAGCAGGCGCTCAACGCCTGCTGCGGTGTGCTGCGGTTGGGGCAGGCGCATGGCCAGGCGCGTCTGGAAGCGGCCTGCGCGCGGGCGCTGGCCGTCGGCGCCGACAGCTACCGCAGCATCGCCGCGATCGTGGACAAGGGACTTGACCGCTGTCGCGTGCCCACCGGCGCACCGGCCGCGACCCCCATCGCCCACGCCAATGTGCGCGGCGCCAAGTACGACCACTAACCCCGGCCCCCCGGCGGCACGCCGGGGGCCACTGTTACCGCGGAGACCGACCGATGATGATCCATCCGACCCTGGAGACGCTCCAGCGCTTGCGCCTGACGGGCATGTACGAGGCCCTCCAAGAGCAACTCCAGATCCCCGCCAGCGGGAGCCTGAGTTTCGAGGAACGCCTCGGCCTGCTGCGCGACCGCGAGGTCAGCACGCGCGCCACGCGCCGCCTGCGCGCCCGCCTGAAGCAGGCCACACTGCGCGCCAGCGCGGCCATCGAGGACCTCGACTACCGCCCCCAGCGGGGCCTGGATAAAGCGCTGATGATCCGCCTGGCCGGCAGCCAATGGCTCGGCGAGCATCTCAACGTCCTGATCACCGGCCCGACCGGGGTAGGCAAAACCTGGATTGCTTGCGCCCTGGCCAACAAGGCGTGTCGCGACGGGTTCAGCGCCCGTTACCTGCGCTTACCCCGCCTGCTGCACGACCTGGGCGTCGCGCGCGCCGACGGGCGATACCCCAAGGTCCTCGCCGAGTTGGCCAAGACCGACCTGCTGGTGCTGGATGATTGGGACTTAGCACCGACCACCGACGAACAGCGCCGCGACCTGCTGGAGATCCTGGATGATCGCTGCAACACCCGCTCGACCCTGGTCACCAGCCAGCTCCCGGTGAGCCATTGGCACGATGCCTTGGGGGACCCGACGCTCGCCGATGCCATCCTCGACCGCCTCGTGCATCGCGCCTACAAGCTCGAATTACGCGGCGAGTCGCTACGCAAACCACCCGTCGAGTTGACAGCCGAGTCGCTCCCGGTCTAACAATTCCACCCCCGCGTCGCACGCGCCGGTGACCCTGGCCACATGGCCCGGAATCGGTGGCCACTTTCGGCCGGAATCGGTGGCCTTTTTCGCGCCGGAATCGGTGGCCACTTTCAGCGGAATACGCAC
>JACDZF010000020.1 GCA_013426795.1 Desulfocapsa sp.
ACCGTGTTTTGCATGCCAGAATGATGGCGTAATAAATAATTTACGAGTGGGTAGATGGAAAAACTTATCATTGAAGGGCGAAGACCTTTGTTTGGAACTGTGCAGATCAGTGGCGCTAAAAATGCGGCCTTGCCCCTCATCGCCGCAACCTTGTTGACGTCCGGTGTCCACACCCTGACCAATGTTCCTGATCTGCGAGATACACGGACGATCCTTCGGCTTCTTGAATCCTTAGGAATTACCTGGGAGAGGCAGGGGACAACCCTGAAAATTGATTCGACCCATGTGACCTATTCCGAGGCCTCCTATGAGCTGGTGAAAACCATGCGGGCATCGGTGCTGGTTTTAGGGCCGCTTCTGGCCCGTTTGGGAAAGGCGAAGGTCTCTCTGCCCGGAGGTTGTGCCATTGGCGCTCGCCCCATCAACTTTCATATCAAGGGGTTTGAGCAGTTTGGGGTGACCTGTCGTCTGGAACAGGGGTATGTTGATGCGGAAATCGACGGGCGGATGCAAGGGTGTACCATCTGTTTTGATGTGCCTTCGGTTACCGGGACCGAAAATCTGCTCATGGCCGCGACCTTGGCGCAAGGCACAACAATCATCAAAAATGCCGCCCGCGAGCCGGAAATTGGGAATCTTGTTGATATGCTGATCAGCATGGGAGCGGACATTGAAGGGCGGGGAACGGATTGCCTGGTCATTCACGGGGTTGAACGTTTGCATGCCGCAGAAAATGAGATTATCCCTGATCGAATTGAGACCGGAACCTATCTCATCGCCATTGCCGCAACTGCCGGTAGCGCTACGGTGACCCACTGCAATCCTCGACATCTCCCGTCTCTGCTTGATAAATTGAGGGCAGCAGGGATGGTGATTACGGAAATGGATGATGCCATCACCCTCGATGCCACAGGAGTGGGTCAGATCAAGAGTGTTGATATCACCACCATGCCCTATCCTGGCTATCCAACGGATCTTCAGGCCCAGTTCATGGCATTGATGGCCTTGAGCGAGGGTGTGTCGCTGGTTCATGAAACCATCTTTGAAAACCGATTCATGCATGTGGCCGAGCTGCATCGGATGGGAGCGGATATCACCATTGATGGCCATACGTCAGTGATTAAAGGGATAGGAAGGAATGGTTTCAGGGGTGCGCCGGTTATGGCAACCGATCTGCGGGCGAGTTCATCATTGGTCATAGCCGGCCTTGCGGCTCAGGGTAGAACCGAGATTTCTCGCATCTACCATCTTGAGCGTGGGTATGAACGAATGGTGGAAAAATTGACGGCCTTGGGGGCTACCGTGTGGAAGGAAGTGGAATAGAAGGTCTTCTTGGCAAAGTCGTGTAAAAAAAAAGTAAATTGAAATTCATAAAAAAAGCCGCCCATATGAGCGGCTTTTTTATGAAAGGATAAATCATCAATGATGTTCTTTCTGGGTAAAGGTTTTACCAAATACTCGCTCTCCTATTAAAAAACCGAAAGCAACAACACCGATACTGCCTGCTACAACCCCAAATTCAAAGACAGAGGGAACGTAACTGAAATGGGTTGGCAGATTGTCCCATCCTAAATTCTGGGGGACAATTTGACCTGCGACGACCAGATTGTAACGGGCTACAAACTGCCCAACAAGGATAAGAAAACCAGCAAGAGCAAGCATGCGCATATTTTCAAGACGCGACAGAATAATAAGCAGAGCGGGGATAGCAAGGCCTGCACAGACCTCTAAAACCCAGAAATTGAAGGCCAGTGGTCCACTGATAAGAGCATCAGCCGCCGTTCTGCCCAGTTCAGGTCCCCCCACATAGAAACTGACCAGACGCCAGAAGGTGGCAACGGTGTAGAGGATGAGAACCAGGGTCATGGCCTTGCCGGCACTTTTCACCGCAAGATGCACGGATGGAGACATTTTTTCATCCCGGATTCTGTAGGCAAGATAATTAAAAAGAACTGCTGCCGCCGCCCCACTGAGAAAAGCGGAGGTGAGAAAGTAGATGGGCAACTGGGCTCCGTACCAATACGGTCGTGCTGGCAGGGTCGCAAAAACACCACCAAGACAGCTGTTTGCCAGGACCTCGGCAAGGGCGCCAAAGACTCCCATGATCAGTGCCAGCTTCGCGAGTCCAGTTACAATTCCGGAAAATTCAATGATCATGCAACCCACCGCCAAGCCGTACAGTGTCCCCATCCACCAGATATTGGAGAGAGGGTTGGGGGAAATGATATTGTAGAGCAGCATTCTGTGGGGGCTTGCAATCTCCACGCCGATGGTGGCAAAGGCGCCCATGATACAGATGATGGACATCCAGACCATCCGGTTGCTGATTATTTTCATTCTGGTCCCGCCAAAAACATGGCTCATGGCGGCATACATACAGAGACCAGTGGAGGTGATGGCCCAGAAGGCATAGGTGGAAATAAGCATGCCCCAGGGCATTTCACGGGTGTTATTATAGATGGTATGGTGCCCAAAAATAAAGGCAAGAACCCCGCAACTCAGTCCGACGACGGTTACGATGAGGAAGAAGATTGTGGCCCTGTTCATGCCGGGCGTGGCCAGGCGTGGGTCTGCTGTCTCGGCAAAAATGGCTGATAATGAGTTGTTTGTCATTTTTTACTCCGGAGATTGGTTTTTTTCGAAGGCGATGGGATTACAGCCATTCTGCCTTTGAGAGAGTAGCGTTTCAAATTTATTTGCCGGCATGGGGATCTTTCTGGCTTTTTGTGTCGTGAGAAGCACTGTTTCCAAAGAGTCGATTATAGCCCTTCACCCCTATATGGCAGGTGTTACATCGGGTGTCGGAGGCAAAGGCGGTGGTTCCGTCGTGACATTTTCCGCAGTATTTTCCCTCATAAAGGGACTTCATCGTAAAATCGTCCGCCTTTTCAGCGGCACCTTTCTTCATCGCAAAAAGACTGTCGTGACATTCATCACATGCCAGACCGTAATCTTCCGTATGAGACTTATGGTAAAAAAGAACTGCCTTGACTGGCTTTGTCCAGACGATCGGGTCGGGCGGAAGCAATTCCTCCACCTTTGTGTGACATGATGCGCACTGTGTATCCGTGGCAAACGCTGTGCTTCCATCATGGCAGGTGCCGCAGTATTTGCCTTCCGCCATGGCCGCCATGGTCATCTTTCCACTGGTTAAGACTGCTCCTGCTTTCATGCTGAAAAGTCCTTTATGGCAGGAAGTGCACGAGAGGCCGGCATCCTTTGTATGGACTACATGGCTGAATGTGACTTCGGTGGGTTTGGCCCAGACAATGTCCGCTTTGGGCCCATAGTTTTTTCTGGTGTGTTCATCATAGAGAAATTTATGGGTATCGCCTTTGACTGCGGGGGCTTCAGCACCAGAGGTTTCGGCGGAATATGAACTGGAAACAAGGGGAGAGGCAAGCAACACTGATACTGCCAGCAGCATCGCTCCCATGAGTTTTATGGTGTTTTGATTCATTTTTTTTCTCCTGCAAAGCATCGAATAATCGAGAAACAGCCGGCTGGCTAAGGTGGAGTTTGGCGACATCTTCTCCAGGCACCCCGTTTTACCGCATTTATATTGATATCTGACAGCTTCAGTATCAGCCATTCATATAAAAGACATTGGGCAATGCCCCGGTATCGGGACGTAAGACCCATATCTTAGAGTCAGGGGTTTGGAGTAAGCGATAAATCTCGGTGGATTTATCCTTCAGGTCACCAAAAATTCTGACCCTGGCTGGACAGGCTGCGGCGCAGGCTGTTTCTTTCTTACCTTCCGCAAGCCGGGTATCTATACAGAAATTGCACTTATCGATGGCGTATTTTTCTTCGTTAAAATACCGGGCATTATAGGGGCAGGCAGCCATGCATGTCTTGCAGCCGATACATTTTTTATAATCCATGACGACGATTCCGGTCTCTGGATCCTTGTAGGTCGCCTTGGTCGGGCAGACCCGGACGCAAGGGGGACGATTGCATTGATTGCAGAGTACCGGTCTGAATTCTCTTTTTTCCGTATTATTTTCAGTTGTTATTTTTTCCTGGATGGCGGTTCTCCACGCACCATGATCATTTGGTACATGATTTGTCTGTTTGCAGGCCTCCACGCACAACTCACATCCGACACAGCGATTTTGCCGCATGATCATACCGTAATGCTTCGGATACGGGTATTGACCCTCCACTGGAATGTCCGAGTCAGCATTTTTTTGATTACTGGCATGCGAGATCGACGTCAACGAAAGGACAGATCCACCCAAAAAAACACCAGTGACGGCTAGGCCCATCTTCAAGAATTTACGTCTTTCCTGTAACGGCAAGCTGTCAATGCCTTCATTTATTTCCTTTTCCAAGTCCTCAATATTCATCCTGGGTCTCCTTAAACTTGATACAACGAAAAAATGGTATGAGATAAACCGAAGAGGGGGGAAAATACAGTCTCTTAAGTTTAAAAGTATTTTTGTGAGGATTATTTAAACATAGTTGGCACTTATTTTAAATTAAAGAATAGGGTCTGTTCTTTGTAAAATCAGATCAGTCCCATTGGTGACTCTCTCAAATTTCATTCCAGAACATATTTATGGCGCGAACAAATCCAGTTATTATCCATTGTCGGAAGTCTTGCCACACTTATGCTACGTTCAGGAATTTTTAAGGCGCATTATATAAATATTTCTTATTAGATAAAAGGAGAAAGTGGAGGTTTGAATAAATAATAATGATTTTCGCAAAAGGTCCTGCCAGTTGCCTGGCGTTCATATCACTGAACAGGGAACTCTTGATACCTTTTTCAGTAGTTCCCTGTTCTGCCTGGACGTATCTGGAAATATAATGCAGGTCTGGAAGGGAGCATCGTTTTTTTCCCACATTTGTCCCACCATGCTCATAGTCGCTTAGCTTCTTGACAGGTTGACTTTTCTTGGAGTATCTTCTACGGAAATTTCTTGCGCTTGTGATGATGTTTCCCCTTCGGCTCTGGTATGAGCCTTTCAGAGTGGCCTTTTTTTCAGGAGAAAAAAATGTGTTTTACTAGAACAGGTTTCTTGACCTTGCTGATTTTCTTGATATTGAGTGATGTTTGTCTTGTGGGCGGACTCCATGCCGCCCAGGGGAAGGTTCAGGAGAACAGGAAGCGACTGCTTGAAACGAATAGTTGTCCTGGATGTGACCTCACTGGAGCTGATCTGAAGCGGGCTAATTTACCGGGAGCGAACCTGCAAGGCGCGAATCTTTCCTATGCTCAACTGCATCTTGCAACACTCACCAGGGCGAATCTGCAGAATGCCGTTCTTATAAACACTGAATTGAACGGTGCAAACCTGGCCGATGCGGATCTGCGGGGAGCTGATCTGCGGGGAACCAATTTTACCGACGCATATATTGTGGGCATCAAGGTTGATCGTAAAAAAAACCAGAATCCGGCCCCAGATCAGGCTGTCGCCCAATCAGCTCCCCCAGTTTCGCCGGCTGTTTCTCCGGTGGCTGGTAACGATGAAAAGTCTGTCCCCGCTGAATCAAATGGGTTTCTAGAAAGAACCTGGGGGGGGATGATGGGGTATATATTTGGTTCCGATGCCAGTGAGGAACAACCCACGAATACTAAAAAATCAGATTCTTCCCCAAAAACCGAATCAACTGCTCCAGTTTCGCCTGCTGTTTCTCCGGTGGCCGCTAATGATGAAAAATCTGTCCCCGCTGAAATAAATGATTTTCTTCGAAGAAGCTGGGGGGGGATGATGGGGTATATATTTGGCCCCGATGCCATTGAGGAACAGCCCACGAATACTAAAAAATCAGATTCTTCTCAAAATGTCCAATCAACTCCTCCCGTTTCGCCGGCAGTTTCTCCGGTGGCCGTTAACGATGAAAAATCTGTCCCGGCTGAAACAGACGGGTTTCTACAAAAAACCTGGGGGGGGATGATGGGGTATATCTTTGGCCCCGATGCCAGTGAGGAACAGCCCACGGATACTCAAAAATCAGATTCTTCTCAAAAACTTGGAAACGTGACTGCCAGCGATCCAGATATTTCAAAGAATACTGTGGTAACAGGGAATTCCAATGCGGCCGTTGTTGCTGCCATGGAACAGGCGCCTCCTCCTCCCGAGAAGGCTCCCTTTGTCGCTGAGGAGCTTGTTGTGGAGACCGATGAGGATGATGCCATGGAACAGACGCCTCCTCCTCCCGTGAAATCTCCCGTTGTCGCTGAGGAACTTGTCATAGAAACCGATGAGGATGATGAGGTTGAGGAACTAACAACCCTTACTCCCGCCGCGAAAAAATCGGTTGCAGAGGTCAAACCGGCGGTGGCCGTTGCGGCACCCAGGGAAAAAGCTGTCGTTGATTCCGCTACTGAAATTGAAAAGAATAAACTTCGCCTCCTGGAGACCAAGAAGTGCTATGGGTGTAATCTCGCAGGCGTTGATCTGAGCGGTAAAAATCTGTCTGGTGCCGATCTTGAAGGAGCCAATTTGGCTGGGAGCAAGTTGGCAGAAGCCAATCTTGAAAATGCGAATTTAAAAGCTGCCATTCTGGTAAGGGCTGATCTGAGAAATGCAAAATTACAAAATGCGGATTTTTACAAGGCAGATCTTTCCCGGGCCGATCTGAGCGGTGCTCAACTGAATGGAGCTCTTCTTGAAGATGCGCAGGTCACTGATACAATGGGATATAAGTAAAAGAACGAATCAGAGGATGGACTTGTTTGACAGGGTCACTGCAATGGAGGTGACCCTTGAGTCTCCCGGCGGCGGAACTGGTGGGTTAATTGATTTTCACCAGGAGGTCGAGTGCCTTGTAAATTCGCTCAGATGGGTCTTCCTGCTCATCACCAAGGATCTCTTCAAGGGCAGTCAGTCTCCCCTGGAGTTCGGCGGTTCTGATTTCAAGGTTTTGAATGGTTTCAGAGGCAACGCTCTCGGTCGTATCCATGGCCTCGCTGATATCCATGGCGTTTCGCAGAAGGGATTGAACGTTGGCGATTTTTTCAAGTCGAAGAAAGAGCTCGTCAAAATTAATAGGTTTTTCCAGGTAGTCTGCGGCTCCTTTTTTCATTGCTGCAACGGCAGTATCAACGGAAGAATGGGCAGTAATGAGGATTACTTCAATGCCTGAGTTGAGGTTTTTGGCAATTTCCAGCACCTCAATCCCTCCAATTGTTCCCGGCATCATCAGGTCGGTCAAGACCACATCCACATGCTGTTGAGGAAGTATGTTTTCGGCTTGATAGCCATCCTCAGCAATCAGCACCTCGTATCCTGCCTTGACAAGACGTCTTTCCAACATCTTCCTAACAACAGGATCATCGTCAACAATAAGTATGGTCATATTTTTCATGAAAGATGTCTCATTTGGTTTTCTGATAAAAAATAGATCGTAGATGTCTTTTAGGAATAAAGCGAGGGCATATGCCCGTGAGGGATTCCGTGGATCCGATGATAAGAAAACCGTCGTCAGCCAGAGTGTCTGCAATTTTATTGAAGAGTTTCTGGCGATCAGGAAGGGTGAAGTAAATGGCTACGTTTCGACAAAAGATGATATCAAATTTGCCAAGTCCGGAAAAGGGCATCATGAGATTAAATTTTCTGAATTGAACCATCGCCCGGATTTCATCCTTGATTGTCCATGAATCACCGAACATATTGAAATAACGTTGAAGTTTATCGCCAGGAAGACCTCGTTCCATTTCAAATTTATTATATTTTCCTCGGCTGGCCTGGGCTACTGCGCCATCAGAAATGTCAGTGCCGAGAAGCTGGATGGAATATTTGCTGCTATTTGGTAGAAGTTCTTTAACGATTATGGCAATTGAGTAAAGTTCCTGGCCCGTTGATGAAGCCGCACTCCATATCTTGATATTGGTTTTCAGGGTTGGAGAACTTGGTGTGCGGGCATCGATCATTTCAGGGAGCAGCTTGTGCTGCAAGAGTTCAAAAGGACCTTTGTCGCGAAAGAAGAGGGTCTCGTTCGTGGAAATCGCATCAATTATTTTTCGTTCAAAGTTTTTGCTGGGATCCGTTCTGGCCTTTTGATAAAGCTCTCTGTAGGTATTGCAGCCATGTTCAGCCGCTATGGTGCCAAGACGCGTCTCAAAAAGATAGGATTTGCTTTGATCAAGATATATCCCTGAGACATCATAGATATATTGAGCAACAAGCTTCAGTTCTTCCGGTGATATTTTTAGCATGTTCGCAAAAGTGTGATCACATTGAAAAGGTGAGAAGCATTTCCTGGAAGTGCGTTATCTGACACTTTTGGTAATTTCATCGGCAATTTTGTTTAACGGGGCGATGACATCGGCGAGTCCTTGTTCTATCGGGGCTTTTGGCATTCCATAGACCACGCAGGTCCTCTCATCCTGGGCGATGACAAAGGCTCCCTTTTGTTGTTTCAAGGTCTGCAGCGCCCTGGTTCCATCGGAACCCATTCCGGTCATAATAACGGCAGTGCTTCGACCTACATAATAGTCGCCCACTGAACGAAAGAGATAATCGACGGATGGTCGGCACGAGTTTTCCGGTGGATCATCGGTAATGCGAATAATTCGATTTTTTCCATCGGCACTGGCGGTGAGCTTCATCTGTTTGCCACCCGGTGCAATGTAGACGGTGTTGGGCTGAATGGCTTCCCCATCTTGCGCCTCTTTGACGGAAAGGGCACATTTGGCATTGAGGCTTGCGGCCAGAGATTTTGTGAAGACTGGCGGCATATGTTGCACAATGACCACGGGAACGCCAAGGTCTCCAGGAAGTTGGGGCAACATCTGGCTCAGAGCGTTCGGACCCCCTGTGGAGATGCCGATGGCAATGATTTCCGACTTTCCTCGACGCTTTGCGGCTTGAACTGGACTGTTTGCGGCAAAGGTCGCCTGCGGACGAAGTGGGGATGAAGATGCTGATCTGGTACTCAGTGAAGGTTGGGACCTGGTAAAAACTCCCTTGTCAGAGAGGAATGAGGAGGCTGTGCGTGAATGGCGAAATGCTTCCAGTATTGGTCGCAAGGCAGCCATTATTTGACTCTTTCCCTCTTGCAGGGTCGCACTCTGGGGTTTGAGGATAAAGTCGAAGGCGCCAAGTTCGAGGGCCTTCAACGTCATCTCACTGCCGTCAGCAGTGAGGGTTGAAAGCATAATGGCGCCAATGCCCGTCTGGTTTTTCTGAATTTCGGCGAGCACCTCCAGTCCATTCATCTCCGGCATTTCAATATCAAGGGTGAGCAGATCGGGTTTGAGTGTGGCAATTTTTGACATGGCAATTCTGCCATTGTGTGCGACCCCTACCACCTCAATTCCAGGGATCTCTCCCAGGATATCGCTGACCGACTTTCGGTAAACAATGGTGTCGTCAACGACGAGAACGCGTAATTTTTTTAGAAGCATTGTTAATGCCCCTGTTCTTCGATGCGTAAGACTTTATTGATGTCGAGAATTCCAATAAGTTTATCTTCAGTTTTATAGACTCCAGAAAAAAACTCCCCCTGGATTCCACCCATGTTGGCAGGGGAACGCTCAATTTTATCCATCTGGGCGGTAACAACATCGCTGAGTTGGGTGACGAGCAAGCCCACATGTTCTCCGGGTGAATTGACAATAATGTTTCGTGAGCTTGCCGTGGCTTCCGTGGAACCAAGTCCTAATTTCCTGCCAAGATCGATAATCGTCACAATTTGGCCGCGGAGATTAAGGATTCCAATGACATAGGAAGGTGCCTGGGGAACCTTTGTCATATCCATCAACTTGTTAATCTCCTGGATATTCAATATGTCCATGCCGCACAGGGCTTCCCCAACAAAGAAAGTGGCCAGTTCCACGTGCATCTTGCTCGTTGCTTTTGATTCGTTCATCGTGTCCTCTTATTGAAAAAAAGAGCCTTAATGCAGACGCTTTATGTAGTCATGGACACAGGTCATTAATTTTTCTTTGTCCAGTTTGATATGGTATTCATCAATGCCAACTGCCTTGCCTTTAGCGATATCCTCCTCGGCAGCCAGGGTGGTCAAGGCGATAATGGGGATTTTATTGTATATCGGATTTTTTCTGATGATTTCAGTCAGTTCAAAGCCATTCATATTGGGCATTTCAATATCGGTCACCACCATGGAAATCTCATCCGCATGTTTTTGCAGCAGATCCCAGGCTATGGCACCGTCGGCGCCTTCCAGAACATTGTAGCCGGATTCCGTCATATATCCTTTGACTTGATTGCGGAAAAAATTTGAATCTTCAGCTATCAGAATTGTTGGAGTGATTCCAGTGATTTTCACAGCCTCAAAAACCGGTTTTTCGGCAAACCAATCTGGAAAAAGGGTTTGAACGATTTCAAAGATATCGATAAGCATGGTGGTTTTGCCATCTATGATAATGGACCCCATGATCCCCGGTTGCTTCAGGGTCAGGCCGTCAATTTCCGATGATATCTCCACTGCGTCAATGGGTCCGATGGCTAAAAGTCCGATGGGTTTTGAGCAGAGGTTAAAGACGATTACCAGCAGATTATCGTGGTCCACGATGGGCTGGACCTTGGAGATGTCATCGACGGTAAACAGGGCCAGGCTGCCCCCCCGGTACTGCATGACTCGTTTTCCACCCATAACTTCAATCTCTGAGCGTTTTATTTTTTCTATGCGCTCGACTTGATTGAGAGGGACCGCAAACTGCTCATGCTCGGAACTCCGGAAGATAAGTAAGGCTTGCCGGTCTTTCTGGGTGCGAATGAGTTCTTCTGCGGCCAAGGCGACTTCATTGGCCCTGTCGGTGCCGTCAATGGAGGTCAGGTGCGCCATGCGGGCCAGATTGGTGACATCCAGGATTAAGGCGATGCGGCCATCCCCCATGATCGTGGCGCCGGCATAGCCTTTACATTGCTGGAGATGCCTGCCCAGGGGTTTGATTACAATCTCCTCTGAATCCTGCAGACGATCAACAATGAGCCCATATTTCATGGAATTGGTGGAAACGACCACAATATTGAGAGCGCTTGTGCTGCTGTAACGACGATCTGAGGATACGCGGTTGTCGCTATCCAGGTTGTGTTCATCTGCGGCACTGTCTTCGGCCTTCTTAAAAAGGGGGGAGTGTTTGCCGCGACGATCGGCAATGCTATCGCGTCTGTCGGCTTTTTGTTCATCCTCTGCCGGGTCCCAGTAACTCCGTTCTGCTTCAATGACATCAGAGAGTCTGATCAAAGGCAGAAGATTCCCACGGAGGCGGACGACTTCAGCGTTTCCCACCTTCTCAATCCGGTTTTTAACCTGATTGGCCGGAATGCGAAGAAGTTCCTCAAGATTCACCTGGGGAATGGCGTATCGTTCATTGCTGGTGGTAATAATTTGACAGGGAATGATGGCCAGGGTCAGGGGGAGCTTGATGGAAATGGTGGTTCCTTTTCCAACTTCAGAAGCAATCTCGACCTGACCTCCAAGCTTGTCGAGGTTGGTTTTTACCACATCCATGCCCACCCCGCGCCCGGAGACATCGGTGACCTTTTTGGCCATGGAAAAGCCGGGCAGGAAGATGAGATTGATCCTTTCTTTGTCAGACATAATCTGAGCCTGTTCGGCTGAGATCAGTCCCTTGTTGATGGCGCTTGCCGCCAGTGCCTCACCGTCAAGCCCTTTCCCGTCATCACTGATTTGGATGACCACCTGGCCTGCTTCATGGTAGGCCTTGAGGATAATGAGGCCTTTCTCGGATTTGCCAAGACGTTTTCGCTCAGCGGGCATTTCCACCCCATGATCCACTGAGTTCCGAATCAAGTGGGTCAGGGGATCGTTGATGGATTCAATAATGGTCTTATCCAGTTCGACTTCGTTGCCGACAATGGTCAGGTCAATGGTTTTGTTGAGTTGCTTGGAGAGATCTCGCACCACTCTCGGAAATTTGCTGAACACATTGCCAATGGGCTGCATCCGGGTCAGCATGATGGCTTCCTGCAGCTCAGAGGTGATGAGATCGATCCTCTGGCCCACCGCTTCAGCATTGCGTAAGTCGTTGGTGCTGATGGTCTGGAGCAACTGGTTGCGGCTGAGGACAAGCTCACCGGCCAAGGTCATGAGTGAGTCAAGAAGACTGACGTGAACCCTGAGGCTGGTGTCGGCCTTCATCGAAGGCGCTGATGAGGTCTCCATGGGAGAGGAGGTGACCGGTATCAGCGGTGTGGGAGGTGGAGGGGACAACGTTACCGGTTCAGGTTGGGGGACAACAGGGGCAGGGGCTTCCTGCTGGACTGGAGTGGGAGTGTCTTGAACCATGAGAGAAGGCTCGTCGGGAGTCGTCACAGGCGCCGGGGCCACTGGTTCCGGTGCTGGCTGGGGTGGCGGTGGTAAGACAACCTGGGCGCTGTTTGCCTCGGCGATGGCGTTCAAGGGGATGAGGTGTTCTGTGATGTCTTCCTCATTACTGGTCTGAATATTATTGATCATGTATTCGAGTTTGTCGGAACCCTGGAGAAGGACATTAACGATCTCGGGGTTAGGCACCAGTTTTTTACTGCGGATCATGCCCAGGATGTTTTCCATGGCATGGGAGAGTTCCTGAATCACCGTAAGTCCCATGAAACCGGCCCCACCTTTAATGGAATGGGCAGCCCGGAAGACCTTGTTCACCAGATTTTCATCAATATTGGCCCCGGCCTTTTCAATGGCGAGCAGGTCTGTCTCTATGTCGGCAAGATGTTCGAGGGATTCTTCGATAAAACCCTGGAGTATTTCGTCATCTTCAATTTGCATTTAGAGCACTCCTTCAGAGAGAAGTTAAAAAATAAGGTTCATTGCCGCCGACTTAGAGTGAAAGTGGTTCTGCGGATTCAATGGCAATGAGGGTAATGTCATAGAAAAGGCTGTGTCCGGCCAGTGGATGATTGTAATCAACGACGATGGTATCCTGACTGGTCTCAACGATTGTGGCTGGAATTTTATGAGACTGACCATCTTTCTCGAAACTCAGCGAGAGAATTGTCCCCGTCTGCAGGTTTGCGTTGTTACCGAAACTCTCTTTGCTGAGTGTTTGCAGCAGATCCTTTCTGCGGATCCCATATCCCTCGTCGGGTTCAAGGCGGACAATTTTCTGCTCGCCAATGGACATTCCGATCAGGGCCTGTTCAAGGGTGGGTGGGGCGTCATGGCTGCCAATGGTCAAAATCAATGGGTCTGATTCAGGAATTTCTTGAAAGGTTGTGCCGTTTTCCAATCTTCCGGTGTATTTTATAGAAACTCTATCGTTGAGTTGAGCTTGTCGCATAAAAAGTTTACCCTTTTCCTGATGACAATAAATTTGGCCAGCCATAACCAGAAAAAACGCTGGTTTGGGCCGAAAGAGGTCGATCGTCAGATACTGACCCATGGAATCTCAAGATATCAACGGGCCACATCTTCAGCGCCAGTCGATTCATGGATAAAATAAAGGGCATGTTATCGTATAATGTTCTGTTTTGCAATAAATGTTCCCTGCCGTCCCGGCCAGAAGGAGGTCTAACCGGTCTTTTTTTTATCAGTAAATTTTGACAGCCAGGAAGGGAACGGGTTGAAAGGATTTTTGACCATGTCTGGTGTGGCGTGCTGGCGAATAATCCAAAGGACCTGATCCTGATGAGCCAAAGTCCGCCTCCATGGGACTTGCTGGAATGCATCGTTCCAATCTCCTGAATTTTCTTGTTTCGTCCTTTGGCGGTCTCCCCCTGGGAGCCTCCGGCTTCACCGGTCAGATCGTTAACTGTGTCACAATCATTCTTCCTGCTTGAACCGGTAAAAAAACAAAGAGGTTTTCAGTTTCCCCATTCAAGTGTAAAATTGCAAAAAAATCAAAGATTCATTTCTTGCTTCCATAAGCCGCCTTCATGCAGATCCTTCTTCTTTCAGATATCCATGGAAATTTTCCTGCCCTTACGGCCATTGAACATTTTTTTGCTGCTCAATCCTTTGATGCCATCGTGAACTGCGGAGATTCAACGGTTTACGCGCCATTTCCCAATGAAACCCTGCAATGGCTGGAGGACAGAGAGGCCTTTTCCATTCTGGGCAATACGGACCATAAGGTTATCACCCTGCTCCAGGGTGGAACCTTCAAAAAACCCCATGACGAAGAGAAACGGATTATGTACCGATCCACAATGCAAGGCTTGAATGCCCGCAGCAAACAGTATCTGCTTGCCCTGAAGGACTCCCAGTGCCTGATCCGGGAAGGTTGCTCCATTGGGCTCTTCCATGGCAGCCCCGATCATCCCAGGGAGCTCCTGTTTGCGCAGACCCCCGATGAGCGTTTTGAGGAACTCAGCTCATTGACTGACTGTAACATTGTTGTGACCGGACACTCCCATTCTCCGTATTATAAGCACATCCTCGGAACCCATTTCATTAATCCCGGCAGCGCGGGCCGTATGTTTGACGGCAATCCGGAGGCCAGTTGCGCCACACTGACCATCACTGAAGATGAGATCCAGGTTCGTCATCATCGTATCGCCTACCCTGTGGAAGAGGTTGTGACGGCTCTGCGCCGGGAACATCTCCCTGAAATCTATATTGATATGTTTCGACAGGGACGAAAATTAAATTAAGCTTTTTCCGCAATTCAGAGCTCAGGCTTGACCCATTCACGTTGAAAGGAAGAGATTTCCCATGGCATCCCAATGACCATCGCCCATAACACCCGAGCAGCCCTTGCCAAACACCAGCTGGCCCCGAAAAAACGTTTTGGCCAGAATTTCCTGGTTCACAGTTCCACCGCGGAGGCCATTGTTCACGCAGGCGGAGTGACTGCCGATGATATCATTATCGAGGTAGGTGTTGGCCTTGGCGCCCTCACCCGCCCCATCGCCAGCGTTGCCAGGCAGGTAATCGGCCTTGAAATCGACAGCGGGATCATCAGGTATCACCAGGAAGAACATGACCTGCCGGAGAATGTCACCCTGATCCATGGGGATATCTTAAAGGCGGATTTCCAGCTCCTTGCCGAGCTGGCGCAAGGCCCGATCAAGATCATGGCCAATCTTCCTTACTCCATTTCCAACCCCTTTCTCTTCACCCTGATAGAGAATCAGGAAAAGATGGCCTGGGCCACCATCATGCTGCAAAAGGAGGTGGCTGATCGGTTGACCGCCCAGCCTGGAACCAAACAATATGGTGTTCCCACGGTGCTGCTTGGCGCCTGCGCTACCGTCAAGGGACTCTTGACCCTGAAGCCGGGAGAGTTTCATCCCCGTCCCAAAATAGACTCAGTGGTGGTGCGCATCGATTTTAATCGGCAGGATGCCCGCCTCAATGCCCTCCCTTCTTACGATCATCTCCTCTTTCAGCGGATAGTCCGTGGCGCCTTCAGCCAGCGGCGCAAGACGCTGCTCAACACCCTGAGCAGCGCCAAACTCATGCACGGTGCCGCCGAAGGTGATAGAAGTATCGGCAAAAAGCTCACCGAAGAGGCCATCCGCAGAGCCGGGATCGCCCCATCGGCAAGGGCGGAGGATCTGACCCTGGAAGACTTTATTCAGCTCACCCTGGCATTTTCACAATAAACCGTCACTTTTCACCCAGAAGGATTTCATCCCATGCAGAACTTCGTCTTTCATAATCCCACCAAAATACTCTTCGGCAAGGGCACCATTTCCGGTATCGGCCCCGAGACCACCGTCTTTTCCAACAAAGTCCTGCTGGTCTCTGGCAGTGGATCAATCAAAAAGAATGGTTTACATCGACAGGTCACAGAGTCCCTGCAAAACGCCGGGGCCGACATCATTGAACATCCAGGGGTACAGTCCAACCCCCTGCTCAGCCACGTGCGAGCAGGGATCAAATTGGCCAGGACCCACCATTGCCAGGTTGTCTGTGCCGTTGGCGGCGGCTCTGTCATCGATGAGGCCAAGGCGATCTGCGCTGGTGCCCTGGTTGACCATGATGTCTGGGATTTTTTCACCGGCCACAAATCGATTTCCTCGGCGCTGCCCCTGACCACGGTTCTAACCCTGGCCGCATCCGGCTCGGAGATGAATTGCGGAATGGTCATTACCAACGTGGAGACCAGTCAGAAATTTGGCTTTGCCGATAAATTTCTCTTTCCCAGGACCTCCATTCTTGACCCGGAGGCAACCTTCAGCGTCCCGGCCGACTACACCGCCTACGGCGCGGTGGATGCCATCGCCCATATCCTTGAGTTCTATTTTACCACCGCTGATCCCTCCACCCCGGTGCAGGATCGGCTTATGGAGGGACTGATCATCAATGCCATGGAGAGCTGTGATCGGGTGCTCGCTGACCTGCACGACTATCAGGGCCGCGCTGATCTCATGTGGACCGCCACCCTCGCCCTAAACGGCCTCACCGGTGCCGGACTTGGTAGAACCGGCTTTCCCATGCACATGATCGAGCACTCCCTGTCAGCTCTCTACAATGTCCCCCATGGAGCCGGCCTTTCCGCCATCATCCCGGGATGGATGCGCCATCAGAGCGTCATCACGCCCGGGCGCTTTGCCCAGTTTGCGGAACGGGTGTTTGATTGCAGAGACGGCAGCGTCGAAGAACGGGCCCGGATGGGAATTACTTCCCTGCTGAATTGGTTCGAAAAGGTTCACAGCCCCACCTCTCTCCAAGCTTTGCATATTCCATGCCAGGACATTCCAAGGATCGCCGAAAACGCTCTGGCCCTGGCAAAAGTCTGGTCGATGTCCGATTATGACATTGGCCGAATTCAGGCCATTCTTGCGGATTGCTGAGGTGGGGTGAGGTGGAGTGAGAAGGAATCGAAGGGGGAAGGCGAGAGCAGATAAGAAGGTGTAAGAGACTGTTTATATTTCTTATGATGGTGTAATTTTTTTACCTATGGTCTCCACCGTCGGGCCATGGCTCGCCGGTCCGGCTCTATTCAGTTCCTTGTTTTCAGCATGGTTACCACATGATCCCAGATCAGGTCCGCCGTCTGCTCCTTGCTCACCAGAGGCAGGTGGTTGATCCCGTTACGATCAAGGAGGCTCACCTGGTTGGTATCCGCCTCAAATCCCGTATGGACGGAATGGATATCATTGATGGCGATCAGATCGAGGTTTTTCTTCCTCAGTTTTCGCTTCCCTTCTGCCGTGTGCCCTTTACTTTCGGCGGCAAAACCAACCAGCAGGAAGCCTGCTTCCCCCTTTATTGATCCCAGTTCCTGCAGGATATCGGGAGTTTGCTCCAGGCACAGGTGGAGGGAGGCCTGTTCTTTCTTGACCTTGTCAGCAGAGGTGACGGAGGGACGGAAATCACTCACGGCTGCCGCCTTGACGATTATGGATGTCTGCCGGCAGCGGCTTAAAACCGCTTCCGCCATCTCCAAGGCAGTTTCCACCCGCACACAGGTCACGCCCTGGGGCAAGGGCAGTGATGACGGGCCGGAAATCAGGGTTACCTCAGCCCCCCGTCTTCGGGCAGTCCTGGCCAGGCTGTAGCCCATCTTTCCAGATGATCGATTGCTTAAAAATCGGGCAGGATCCAGCGGTTCACGGGTGGGACCGGCAGTAATCAGAATCTTTTCACCGGCAAGATCCCGGGTTGACAGATTTTGCAGCAGAGCCTCTCGGGCCAGCTCCCATTCCGGCAGCCGTCCGGCCCCTTCCTCATTGCAGGCCATCCGTCCACTCTCCGGTTCGATGACCTGATATCCCAGTTCTTTCAGCTTTTCAATATTCTCCTGCACAGCGGGATGGCGGTACATTTGAGTATTCATGGCCGGAAACAGCAAAACCCTGGCCCGTGTGGCAAGGACCACGCAGGCCAGCAGATCATCAGCCATCCCGTGCGCCAGTCGGGCAATGGTCTGGGCGGTGGCCGGGGCAATCACCACAAGATCGGTCTCCCGCGCAAGATGGATATGGGGAATGGTCTCAGCATCCTCTTTGGCAAAAAGACCTCCATGCACCCGCTCACCGGAAAGGGCGGCAAAGGTGAGAGGGGTGACAAATCGACAGGCCGATTCGGTCATGATTACCTTCACCTGTGCCTCTTCCTTGACAAGGGAGCTCACCCAGCCGGCGACCTTAAAAGCGGCGATGCTGCCAGTCACTCCCACCGTGATTCGTTTTCCCGCAAATGATGTATGCATCTGATCGTATCACCTGAAAGTTGAGAGAGACCGTCGTGCAAAACGGAAAAGGCATGTCCCAACAATGGGGGCATGCCTTTTCCCGATTCATTCCATGGCCATCGTAAAACCTAATTCCTGTTGCCTCCAAGCAATCTGAGCATCATCAGAAAGAGATTGATAAAATCAAGATAGAGGGCCAATGCCCCCATGATCGATCCCTTCCTGATCATCTCTTCACCCTGGGTCATGATACCCTGTTCGCCCATGTTCTTGATCTTCTGCACGTCATAGGCGGTGAGGCCGGTGAAGACAAGAACCCCGACCATGGAAATCACCCAGGACATGGCGGAACTCTTGAAAAACATATTGACCAGCGAGGCCACAATAATTCCAATGAGCCCCATGAACAGAAAAGAACCAAGCCCGGAAAGATCGCGTTTGGTGACCAGTCCATAAACGGCCATGGCGCCGAACATCGCGGCTGTAATGAAGAAAGTGGCGGCAATGGATGATTGGGTATAAGCCAGAAAAATAGTGGAAAGGGTTACCCCGTTCAACACCGCATAGCCGATAAAGAGTCCGGTGGCGGTGGAGGCCTGCAGCTTGTCCACCCTTGCCGAGAGGTAAAACACCATTCCCAGTTCAGCCAGGATAAGAACAATAAACACTGGGCTGGCGACAATCTGCATGGCAATGCCAGAAGAGGCGGTAAAAAAAGCAACTATACCCGTGAGCCCAAGGCCAATGGCCATCCAGTTGAAGACCTTGGCCAGAAAGATGGTGGATGCCTCCTGCCGGGCCTGGGTCAAGGTTATCTGATCAGTATTTCCGTACATATCCTTTCTCCTTTTTTTTTATAGTCTCAACAACAAGAACACCTGAGTCATTTCAAGTCATGCGGCGTGAAGACTAAAAAAAACTCAGCTCCATCAGGTCTGAAGCCACCGTGGGAATATGGATACCATATCCAGAGCTCCCTGAATTTCCCGAGGGCTTCCACCCTTTCATGCCCGCTTACTTCAAGACAGTCAGTATTCTAATCATTTTATGAGTGCTGGCAAGAAAAAATGGCCGGGATCAGCTCGCCCATGGGGTAAGGGGCAAAAAAAAGGAGTTCCAGGCATCAACCAGGAACTCCTTTCTCATCGGTGGGGTGAATGATGGGACTTGAACCCACGACCTCCTGGGCCACAACCAGGTGCTGCCACCAGCTGAGCTACATCCACCACAGATCAGTTTTTTAGTGCCTTACAGATTCTATTCTTGTTTTTTTTGCAAGAATAGAATCTGCGAAAGGCACATATCCCGTTTATCGGGGTTAGAATCAAACCAGTTTTTATACCTGCTGGTTCTGATAATCGCAAGCATTAAATGCAGCCCTGACAGAAGCAGGTAAATGGTTCTGTGCTCAAACGCAGAATCTCTCAGCTTTGATGGGGATTTCTCCGGGATGGCTCACCGCAGGAGACTGGAAGAGCGTAGGAGACTGGAACGATGAGTTTCACCCGGGCATGGAGAGGCCGAGGGGTTTCAGATAACGGCTGGGAATATTTCGAAGATACATTCAACCACATCAGGAAGAGGGGTTGTACGTTCTCAACGAAAAAGGCTGGGGCCAGACGTGCCCTTGGGCAGCAACTCATGCATGAATCAAAGGGTCTGACCGTGTAAAAAGAGGGCCTGCCCTGGCTCCTGCCGGGGAATCGGCACGAAATCCTGATCAAAATCTGCGCTTGCCCAAAAAAATGAAAAAAAAGGCTGGATTGGGCAGCTGATCTGCTCCGTGGCCGGATAAAATAGTTTGTTCCAGGCATAACATTATTTTTAACTGGATTATTTAGTGGCGAGGATGGTAAGTTTATCAACTTTTTAATGAATTTTACCTGGATGATTTATCCGTCTTGGGAGAAGTGCATTTTGTTAATACCCACAGAAAGGGAGTTGATATGGCTGGACAGAGCGCCTTTGATAAACAGCAGCTTCAGGAAATATCTCCAGATGGCCATGTCGGCCTGCTTGAACATCTGAATCTTCCTCCGGCCGTTATCCGGTATGTGAAGAAAAACAAAAAAAAATTGCAGATCGGCGCTGCTGTCGTCGGCGCAGTAGTTCTCTGCCTGACCCTGTACAGTTCCTATCGAACCAACCGCATCGAAAAGGCCTCTTCAGCACTGGCATTGGCAATGCAGGCGACCGGGGGTGAGAGACAGAAGGGACTTGTGGTGGTGACCACAGATTTTTCCGGGACACCGTCGGCTATCTGGGCCGCTGTCGAGATTGCCCATGATTTCATTACCGCTGGCAAATTCAAGGAAGCCGCGGAACAGTATGGGGCGGTGTGGAAAAAAACGAGTCACTCCGATCCTCTCCATGCCCTGCTCAGCTTTGGTCTGGCCCAGGCTTATGAGGCCAGTGCTGAATTTGACGCTGCTGCCCTGGAGTATAAAGCCTTGCAGAAGATTGTCGGTTACGAGGGGGAAGGATTTACCGGTCTGGCAAGGATCTATGAGTCACAGGGGAAAGGAAAAGAGGCCCTGGCGGTGTACGAGGATTATCTGGCAACTTTTACCGGTCAGGATCAGAATAATCCTGACCGGGTTGCCCTTGATGAAAAGATTGCCAGGCTTAAGGCGACGCTCCAGGGTACCTGAGGGGCAGGCAGGTGAAACTGGTTCAACATCCAGGGGAGATGGCTGATCTGTCTGCCTTGTGGCGGCAAGAGGGCCGGAAAATTGCCCTGGTGCCGACCATGGGATCATTCCATGACGGCCATCTGGCCTTGATGGGTCAGGCCCGGCAGTTAGGTGACAGGGTGGTGGTTTCTCTTTTTGTCAATCCCATCCAGTTTGGCCCTGGTGAGGATCTTGCCGCCTATCCTCGTGATCTCCAGAAGGATAGGGGTCTTGCTGCAAGTGTCGGGGTTGATGTCCTCTATGCCCCCAGCGCCCAGGAAATGTATCCACCCGGATTTCAAACCACTATTCGGGTGGCCGCATTGGCGAAGGGGCTGTGCGGTGCCAGCAGGCCAGGTCATTTTGACGGGGTCTGCACGGTGGTGATGAAGCTTTTTCAGCAGATCATGCCCCATCTGGCAATCTTTGGCGAGAAGGATTTTCAGCAACTGGCAGTCATCAGAAGGATGACCCGCGATCTGGATTTGGCTGTTTCCATCATCGCCCATCCCACGGTTCGCGAAGAAAGCGGCCTGGCCATGAGTTCCCGCAACGGCTATTTGCAGGAGGGGGAAAAGGAGCAGGCCCTCTGTCTGTACCGGGCCATCTGTTTTGCCCGGGAGTTGGTGAAGACTTCGCCGTTCCCCCTTGCCGCAGCTGATGTGTGTGGTCAAATTGCAGAGAATATCAACACAACACCTGGTTGTGTTGTGGAGTACGTTGAAATAGTTGATGCCGACAGCCTTGAGAGCTGTGAAACCATAAATAATAACAGCAGGTTAATCTTGGCAGTGACGGTGAACCGGAAGGTCCGCCTGATCGATAATGCGGGCTTGGTTGAACTGTAAGAGATTTCAGAGATCAGAAAAAATATGTTGCAACAGATATTGAGAGCAAAACTCCATCGGGCCACCGTGACCGAGGCTGATTTGAATTACGAGGGAAGCCTGACCATTGATAAAGTCCTCATGGACGCCGTCGGGATCAGGGCCTTTGAACGGGTCTATATTTATAATATCAATAACGGCGAACGTTTTGACACCTACGCCATAGAGGGAACGGCGGGAAGCGGCGTCATAGGATTGAATGGTGCGGCAGCCCGCAAGGGAATGATCGGTGACCAGGTGATAATCTGTACCTATGGTTTGGTGACGGAGGATGATCTGCCAGGGTATCAGCCCGCGATTCTTCTCCTTGATGAGCACAATGGGATTAAACAAAGACTTGCCATATAGTTGGAACGGGTCATTTTAAGGGGAGATTTTATCAATGCCAGGTTTTGAGATTTTTGGAGAAGAAGAGAAACAGCAGATCATGGAGGTCCTGGATACCGGAGTGCTCTTTCGCTATGAGTTTGGTGCCCAGCGCAAAGGGGTGTACAAGGTCCTGGAGTTTGAAAAGAAATTTGCCGCATACTGTGGAACCTCGTTCGGACAAGCCGTGACCTCCGGCACTGCCGCCTTGAAAGTCGCCCTGGCAGCCCTTGGAGTCGGGCCTGGCGATGAGGTCATCACCCAGGGATTTACCTTTGTTGCCACCTGGGAGGCGATCCTTGATATTGGTGCCATTCCCGTTTTTACCGAGGTGGACAAAACCCTGAACATGGATCCTCTGGATCTTGAGAAAAAGATTACCGAAAAAACCCGGTGCATTGTTCCCGTGCATATGCTGGGTGCTCAGGCCCGGATTCGGGAGATCGTCGCCATCGCCAAAGGGCATGGAATTCCGGTACTTGAGGATACCGCCCAAGCCGCCGGAGGCCGCATCGATGGTCAGCATCTTGGCACCTTCGGGGCGTGCGGCACCTTTTCCTTCGATGCGGTGAAGACCATGACCACCGGTGAAGGCGGCATGATCATCACCGCCAGTGAGGAGCTTTGGCGAACCATGTCGGAGTACCATGATCACGGCCATGATCACGTGGTCAATCCAGGTGGCCGGGGCGGAGAGGGCAGGCGTTTTATCGGATCGAATTATCGGATGATGGAACTGCAGGGAGCCATCGGCATCGCCCAGCTGGCAAAGCTTGATTCCATGATTGCCGCCCAGAAAAAGACCAAGGCCGCATTAAAGGAGGCCGCTTCCGCCATTCCTGGTGTCTCGTTCCGAGAGATCATTGATGAGGCAGGCGACTCCGCCACTTTTTTCTGTTTTTTTCTGGAAAGTCGCGAACAGTGTCAGCGTGTCAACCGGGTCCTCACCGAGAACAAGGCCGGTGCCATTAATTTTGGCGAGAATACCTGGCATTTTTATCCAAGATGGGAACACATGCTGGCTGGAGCCACGGTTGCCAGAAGCGGCTGGCCATTTTGTGAACCCGACGGCAGAAGACGGGTGGTCTATGATCCGGAACTACTCCCAGTTTCAGCTGAACTGATCAATCGCACCCTGGTCTATCCCATTCCCGTCAAGATGGCAGAAGAGCGGCTGGAAGAGATGCGGACGGCATTGTCCCGGGCTGCTCAGATATAAAAAAGCCCTTTGCTGACAGAGAATCTTCGGCAAGGGGCTTTTTCAATAAGGTCTCATCGGTAAAATTTGTGGCTGCCGTATTGATCAATAAAGGTGAGATTGGAAGACCATTTGGGTTTTTTACTCACCAGATGAAAGTGGGTTGCTCCTGCCGTGAAATCCTGTGAACTGACCGCGATCAGGGCAGACTGCATGCATTGGAAAAAAACAGGAATGTTGCGGGGGATATAGGATTTTTTCTCTATCCAGTTGAACTGTCTTGGTTGTTCGAGGACATCCTTGATGGAAATATTTTGTTGTTTGGCCCTGTTCAGCGTGACATGGGCGATGGCAACCTGTCCTATCTGCGGTTCTGAACGGGCTTCATGATATATGTTCAGGGTGAGCCATAAAATTCCTTCCAGTAGTGTCATGAGAGTACTCCATTAGTAAGGGGTCGTTTGACGAAACAACCAGTTCATTGTGAACATACATGAGATGGTTATTTTTCTTGAGCGACGACTTTGTCTGGACTCAGATTGATAGTCATTATCATATATCAACAAGAAATACAAGCCCTGACGTTCAAGCCGGTCGTTGACCAATCAAGTTCCCTCCATTTATTATGGGATTTCATTTTGTAATATTCTAAAATCATTAAGGAATTTAATAGTTCCATGAAAATTACGATTATCGGAACCGGTTATGTCGGATTAGTGACAGGTGCCTGTCTGGCCGAATTTGGACATCATGTCATCTGTATGGACAAGGACTCCGGGAAGATCAGCACGCTTCTGGAGGGGAAAATCCCCATTTATGAGCCTGGACTTTCGGAGCTTGTGCGTAAAAATGTAGGGGAAGGACGACTTTTTTTTACGACGGAGATGGAACGATGTGTCTCAAGCGCATCAGCTGTTATTTTAGCGGTGGGCACTCCGACCTCCCGTCGTGGTGACGGGTATGCTGATTTAACCTATATCTATGCTGCTGCCAGGGATATAGCTCACCATCTTTCAGGCTATACCGTTGTTGTTGATAAAAGTACCGTGCCCGTGGGAACGGCCCGACAAGTAGCCCGTTTAATCCGGGAAGAGAACCCCTCGGCTGATTTTGATGTGGTCTCCAATCCTGAATTTTTACGTGAAGGTGCGGCACTGGTAGATTTTATGCGCCCGGACCGGATTGTTATCGGTACTGAATCCGTGAAGGCTCAGTTGGTAATGAAGGAAATTTATGATCCACTCTATCTTATTTCCACCCCCTTTGTGTTTACCGGCCTTGAATCTGCGGAACTCATCAAGTACGCGGCCAACGCCTTTCTTTCCATCAAGATCTCTTTTATCAATGAGATGGCCAACCTCTGTGAAGAGGTTGGCGCCGATGTTATCGATCTGGCCAAGGCAATAGGACTTGACGGGAGGATTGGCGGTAAATTTCTGCATCCCGGGCCTGGATTTGGCGGCAGCTGTTTTCCGAAAGACACTCTTGCGTTATTACGGATTGCCCAGGAGAATGGGGTTTCCGTGCGATCAGTTGCGGCAGCTGTTGAGATCAATGCTGCCCAGAAGGCTGGCATGGTCAAAAAAATTCGTGAGGCCTTGGGTGGTGATGTGTCCGGCAAGACCATCGGGGTGCTAGGCCTTACCTTCAAACCGGAGACCGACGATCTGCGTGAATCTCCAGCGCTGAGCATCCTTCCCCCATTGTATGAGAAAGGTGCAAAAATTCAGGCCCATGACCCGCAAGGTATGGAAGAAGCCAAAAGATTATTTCCTGAGTTTTTCTATGTTAGGAATGTTTACGAGGCAGCAGAAGGAGCCGACGCCCTGGTGCTGATGACCGAGTGGAACCAGTATCGCGCCCTTGATCTTGAGCGGGTCAAGTCGCTGATGCGCATCCCTCTTTTTATTGATTTGCGAAATGTTTACTCACCGCAAAGATTACAGACAGCCGGATTTACCTATGTGGGAGTGGGTCGAAATGGCTAAGGACTCAGAATGGATTTTCTCAGATGATTGATCGAGAGTATTGACTCTGGAATGGATTACTCCCTGAGTGCCGGTGGATTTGAGCCTTGAAAGCTGGCCCGGAAGCGGGAGAGCCTGCATTGCGTTATCCACAGGTTTTTTTTTAAGATGGACTCGGTACCATGAGATGCCCGAAAGAGAGAGAAAAGGAATTGTCATAGCAGGTCTTGCCGGAGGCTCAGGGAAAAGTGTGGTCTCCGTAGGACTGACAGCGGCCCTGACCAGAGCCGGCAGAAGGGTGGTGCCTTTTAAGAAGGGACCCGATTATATTGATGCCGGCTGGTTAAAATTGGCTGCTGGTCATCATTGTTATAACCTTGATCCCTATCTGATGGATGAAGAGGTGATTCGACACTCCTTTGGAACCCATTCGCTGGGTGCGGAGTTTGCGATAGTCGAAGGCAACAGAGGCCTTTATGACGGGGTCAACGCAGAAGGGGGATTTTCCACGGCAGAGCTGGCCCTGGTCTTGGATATACCCATACTGCTGGTGGTGAACTGCACCAAGACCACCCGCACCGTGGCGGCCATGGTCCTTGGATGTCTCAAGCTGGATGAGCGGGTGAATATCCAGGGGGTGGTGCTCAATCAGATTGGTACGGACCGCCATCGGTCCATTGTGACCCAGGCCGTGGAGACCTATACCGGCCTGCCGGTTCTGGGTTCGGTGCCGAGGATGAAGCGCGACATCTTTCCCATGCGCCATCTCGGTGTCACCCCCCACCAGGAATATGAAGGCAGTGGAGCGGCCATAGATTTTCTGGCATCAACCATGGCTGAACATCTTGACATCGCCCGTATTGAACAGATTATGGGACCCTTGGGCGATTCTGTGACCTCCTTGAAGAATGCATCAAAGAAGGATGATACCGCTGATACAGCGAGGTTGCGGGTCGGTGTTTTTATGGACGCCGCGTTCCAGTTTTACTATTCGGAAAATCTTGAGGCGCTGGAACGGCTGGGAGTGGAACTGATCATGATCAATGCCCTCACCGCAAAGTCCTTGCCGGCCCTTGACGGCTTGTATATCGGTGGAGGTTTCCCCGAGACCAATGCCGCAGAGCTTGCCGCCAATGCTGAGTTTCGGCAATCGGTGAAGCGTGCGGCCCAGTCCGGGTTGCCCATCTATGCGGAATGTGGGGGATTGATTTATCTGGGCGAGTCCATTGTTCTTGAGGGAAGGGAATTTTCGCTGGCCGGGGTGTTCCCCATTCGCTTCGGGATGTCACAAAGGCCGCAGGCCCATGGGTATTCAGTTTTTTCAGTGGAGAGCGAGAATCCTTTTTATGCCCGGGGTGTTACCGTCAAGGGCCATGAATTCCGATATTCCACCGTCCTTGAGTGGAAGGGGAAGCCTGAGCAGCTGGTCTTGCAGATGTCGCGAGGTCAGGGATTTATGTCTGGTCGTGACGGGTTGACCATGAACAATGTTCTGGCCCTGTACACCCATGTTCATGCCGAAGGCACTCCCCAATGGGCGCCCGGGTTCATCGACAGGTGCAGGCAAGTGAAGACGATGAAAAACGGATATCGGGATGAAGGTGAGTGATTGGTGCCCTTGCTTGGCTTGTTATCTGAGAATAAATCCGGCCACCGGCAGCCTTTTTCCCCAGTCCTTCCAGGCGCCGCTGTGGATGTCGAGAATTTTGGTGGAGCTGTTGTAGCTGGCCTTGATATTGGTCTCCAGACTGCATTGGCGGTCATAGTTGGTGTGGCTGAAGATAATCTGGTAATGAAAATCATCTTCGGCCTCAACTTTTTCCACATAGGCGACGTGACCGGTGGGCATTTTATGGCGGGGAACAGCAGCAAGGATGAGGGCGCTTCCTGCTTTGGGAACAGACGAGGTGTTGCCATGACTTTTTTCACAGGCAAACCAGGTCAAGGGGCCGTTGTTCCAGCCGAGGCCGCAACTTCTGATCCCGCTTCGACAACGGGCATAGGGGAGGCTCTGTGGCTCACACCGGCCAATCCTTTTTGTTTTTTGGGAACAATTCGGCTGGTAATGATAACATTCGCTGCTGGAGCGTTGTCGCAAGGGTGCAGATTTAAGGCCGGATTCAGGGGACAGACCGGCATCATCCGAGGCCTCCTGGGCTGGTTGCAGGTCCGCTGCTGACCCTGATTCCTCCGGGGTATTGTGACAGATACCCTCCTGCGCAGATTCCTGGCTGGTATCAAGCGCTGTCTGCTGAGGATCACTGGCGCACCCGGAGAGCAGAAGCATGATCAGCGAGAGAACCTCTGTCTTCCAAGATCTGCGACGGAATGAAAGAAAATCCATGGTCAATGGGATGTGGGCGCGGTTCCCAGCACCTTGGCGAAGATCAGCTGCTTTTGGCCTTCGGCTGGTTCGGGTTGGACCCAATGGATAAAAGACTCGGCAACCCGCATGAAATCGCCATTGTCTTCTTTGCATTTCTCACAGATACTTTCCGCCTGATCACGGTAGATGATAACCTTGGAGGCTGGTTCACCATCTTTGTCCACTGCCGCCATCTTCCGGCAACCGCATTCAAGCCTGACCACCACCACCCCGATTCCGTCCGGGCTTCCCTCCAGGATCCCGGCAATCATTGCTTCTTCCGATTTTTCAGCGACCAGCTTGGCGCTTATCCGCGCTTTCTTTGTCTTTGAGGCCATGTTTTTATCCGATGTAGAGATTGATGAATATTGTAAAGAACTTGCAATGTATCTAAATGGAAAATGGCAGTCTGGTCAATACAATTT
>JACDZF010000021.1 GCA_013426795.1 Desulfocapsa sp.
AATGCCCTATTTTTTTTCGCTATCTACCCACAGATTCTGCGGTAGAGCCAAAAAAGGTGGCCTCCACAAGATAGAAACGAGCAGCAGGCGAGAAAGTCTCACATTCTTTGGATGCTTGAATTTCATGACACAAAAATTCTACTGGAAGAAGTCAAAGCCATCTGACAGCAAACCTTTTCTGGAATTCTTGACGCAGTTACGACAACGTACACCAAACAAACAGATTGCAATAATACTGGATAACGCCAGTATCCATCGGTGCAAAAAGACCAAAGAGTTTCTGGGGCGTCATAAAAATATACATCTGTATTACTTGCCCCCTTACTCGCCAGAATACAATCCTGTCGAGATATTCTGGCGCTGGATAAAACCAAAGGTCTATGGATTCTCGGCCTTGGGTGGTCTTGATGAGCTTGTTTCACGTTTCAGGAAATACGTTTGGAGCTATAATGAAAAAAGGCTGGTTAACCCCATACAGTTCAAGCTCGAAGCATATGAACATATTTTATAAATATTTATGAAAGAATACTTATTACGGCAGTGGTTGAGCGATGAGCCGTGGAAGCAGATGGACAATATTCTGATATACTGTTTTTTGGGAAATAAAATGGATTTGACGTGGAGTTTCTTATTCCTGGCTGGCTGAATATTTGCACTGTGGTTCTATTGATTTGTCCCTGTATTTAACGGATTCATGGCACCGCCATAGATCTGAACAAAAAAAGGGGGTTAAGCAATTACTTGCTTAACCCCCTTGCATTTACTGGTGCCGGGACCAGGAATCGAACCAGGGACACACGGATTTTCAGTCTGTGTTTCTAGCAAATACCTAAAAATATCAATTAGCATTTCCTCGTATTTCCTTGTACTTATCCTTGACTTTAAATTCTCAAGGTGTATCATTCAGTCTCAAATAAGCCCTGTTTTGCCGTTCAAAATATAACTGGCATATAACGGCAAACCCACGGAATAATAGTCTTTGGTGCTTATTTTTGAGGTTCAAAATATAACTGGGAGAGTAAAATGAAAAAAAATATCAGGGATAACACCTTCAATTTCACGGATGAGAGGTTGAGAAATTTACCCACACCTGAACCGGGCAAGCGAGATTATTACAACGACACCACAGAAAAGGGCTTGCGTCTGGCAGTATCAGGAACGGGCACAAAGTCTTTCCAGTTCCAAAGGTGGAGCACCGAGAAGCAACGGCCAGTCATTATCACCCTTGGCAAGTGGCCGGATTTTCCATTGCATACTGCGAGGGAGAAGGCGAACGCATTGAAGCAAGAAGTCAATGTCGGGAATGATCCTCAATCCGAGAAGCGGCAAAAACGGGAAACTATGACCGTGGCGGCGATCCTTGACCTTTACCTGACTGAACATTCTATACCCCATAAACGATCAGCAACGGATGACCAGGCCAAAATACGCCTTCACCTGAAGCCCACCTTTGGCACCCGGCGTGTCGATGAGGTAACGCCTGAGTCTGTTCGATCATGGCATACCAAATTGACAAAGACCATGACCCCGGCAGCGGCGAACCGACACCTTGCCTTGTTGCGATCCGTCTATAATACAATGTTGCCGGACTTGCCCAATCCATGCCGGACTACCAAGATGTTCAAGGAATATTCGCGGGACAGATTCTTGCAGCCAGAAGAGCTTGAAAGATTCTTTCAGGCAGTGGAAGAGGAACGGCAAGAGGGAAATCCTGATATTGCCGATTACTTGCTTTTGAGCATCTTCATTGGAGCCCGACGCTCCAACGTGCTGGCCATGCAGTGGAAAGACATTGATCTGATTCGTGAGCAATGGCGCATCAGTGGCGAAGAGTCCAAGAACAAGAGCATTATGCTTGTCCCCCTGGTTGGTGAAGTCCTGGAGATATTGAACAGGCGGCGGCAAATGGCAAGCAGTGTCTTTGTGTTTCCGAGTAGCGGCAAGACCGGGCACCTGACAGAACCTTACAAGGGATGGCAACGAGTGGTAGAGCGTGCAGGCATTGAAGATGTTCGCCTGCATGATCTACGGCGCACCATGGGGAGTTATCAGACCATAGGCGGCGCGTCAACGGCCATTGTGGGAAAGACCCTGGGACACAAGAACCCGGCAAGTACGGCGGTCTATGCCCGGATGACCCTTGACCCTGTTCGTGAAGCAATGGAAAAGGCCGTGGCATTGATGAGAACGCCCGTTGAAAAGAAGGTGGTGAGCTTGAAGCAGTAATACAAGTGAGCCTTGACACATACACAAGAAAGGTATATTTTCGATTATGAAATGGACAGTCAAGTTGAGCGGCAAGGCCGAAAAGCAGGCGTTAAAGCTACCCGGCAAGGTGCTGGAAGCCCTTGTAGCCCTTATGGTGAATATCCGTGAGGCTGGCCCTGTTCGTGGAAATTGGCCTAACTATTCCAAGTTGACAGGCACCCGGCACCATTGCCACTTGAAACAGGGACGGCCCACCTATGTGGCGGTATGGGCTGAGGACAAAAAGACAATCACAGTGGAGATCACTTATGCAGGTACTCACGAAAAAGCCCCATATTGAAAATGAACTGGTCACGCTCCGTTTTAAGGTGCGGCCTGAAAATGCAGATTGTATCAGGGAATTTGTAAAGCAGATAGAACCCGCTCAAGAAGAAGAGGCCCCTATCACCCTGGAAGATTTTTTCAGCAAACATTTTCCCGGCCAGACGGAAGCGGCGGTTTCACTTCGTGGACTGCGAACCCGTGAGAATATGAGTCAAGTCAAACTCGCAGAATTGACCGGGATTCCACAACGGCATATTTCAGAAATGGAGAACGGCAAGCGATCTATCGGCAAGGAACGCGCCAAGAAGCTGGCAAAGGTGCTGAATGCTGACTACCGGATGTTTTTGTAATTCTTTTTCACGGGATAGGATGGCCGTCCGACAAGCTGGAACCCTACCAGCTTCCCGTGAATCTTTTAACAGGGCACGACCGAAGGGAGGTTGTGAAAATGGATTTATCTTTTTTGCTTCAATCTGATTTGAAACGAGCGATTCGTTTACACGATATGCCACATATTGTTAGTTTGATTCGAAAAATGGTGGTGGCAGGTAGGACGATTCCGCCAGAATTGTTGTTAAATCTTTGCGATTGTATTGACCCAACCACTAAGCGCAAAGCAGGAAGGAAAAAAGAACATTTCTATTTTTGTGAACCTGGGGACATGCAACGAAACTATGACATTGTGCAAGAGTATAAAGAGCTTTGCCTCGGTAAAGGCCGTGGGGAAGCCCAAAAGCTAAAAGAATCTCTATGTAAAAGACATGCCATTGGTATAAAGAACTTCGAGAAACAACTGACAGCCTTTAATAGGTCTGAAGATAAAATGGAATAATTAACCGAGAGAGTTTTGAAGAAGAACCTCCTACTGAATTGACTTTATTAAATAGGATGATCTTTGTGTTATCAGGGTCTTATACTTAAAAGCATGAAGACGGATAGACAGATTTGAAATTGTTTCAATTTGGTTTCTCTGTCAGTGCCAAGGAGTATAAGAAATGGACACATCTGCAACAAACCCCACCCCCCAAACGGCCAGCGCAAGCAAGCTGGTTTTCAACGATGTCGAGGCGGCTTTTTTTCTCGATTTATCCCCCCACACCCTCAGAAAAATGCGCACGACTGGCCGAGGCCCAAGTTACCGGAAAATCGGTAAGAATGTTCGCTATACGACGAAAGACCTGACCGACTATATTCAAAAGCAAAAGGTGACCAGGTGATGAAAAATCTGGCACTGATCGTGGTGGCGCTGCATGTGGGAACCCTTCTTGCTCTGATGCTGGAGGGTATGCAATCATGACTGAAGCCTTTATCCCAGATTATGATATGGCTAATCAATATTTTGCTGCACTGACCGGCAATGATAATGAGCCGATCACTTTTCAATTTTTCAACGATAAAGACAAAAAATCCGGGCGGCCCTCACATCGTCAAATGAAAAGAAGCCCGGCCTATGCTTTTCTTCAAAACAAGCAAAATGCAGGTTATGGCGTTTTTTCGATGGTGAACGGTGGAGATGGGAGGGGGCGATCTGCAAGAAATGTCGTGAAAGTCCGCGCGCTCTTCATTGATCTTGATGGTTCGCCCTGGGAACCGGCAGTAAAGACACTTAAACCACACATGAGAATTGAATCTTCACCGGGCCGCTGGCACCTCTATTGGTTGGTCGAGGATTGTGACCTGGTCCAATTTAAGCCCATTCAACGGGCTATTGCTCGAAGGTTCGACGGTGACAAGTCATGTTGTGACCTCCCGCGTGTTCTTCGCGTGCCGGGATTTTATCACCAGAAAAAAAACCTGCCATGACCAACTTGGTTGAGAATATCAATTTCCCCCGGTACACGACACAGCAGGTCATTGATGGCCTGGGGTTGGAGTTGGTGACAGTGGATCAAATGACCACCGAGGAATCTAAAGAAGAGCAGAGAACAGAACCGCCAACAACTTTTATCCCAGCTTATACCTATACTGGCCAGGCCACTGGTGAGATAATTGATTTGAGAAAATGGGCGGCGCAGAATCCTGACTTCGACATCGTGATGAATATCAATGTCAAGTACACCATGGGGCCGTTTGTTGAGGGCAAGCAGCATATTGTCTGCCCATTTGCCGATGAGCACACCGACACATCGCCAGACCTGGCCACTTTCATAGTAAATGCCACACTTCCCGACCACGCTTCGTTTAATATCCACTGCATGCACGACCATTGCGCGAATCGTGACCGGCTGGAATTTCTTCAAGCAATGTTTGAAAAACGCTGGTTGCCAGCGGCGGAGCTGATCCCGGCGCCACTGGAGCTGAGAAAACCGCTCTGGGTCACATTGCAGGTAAAGGAGATTTCGGCATCACTGGAATGGTCGATATTGACACCAGACGAAAGACGGATTGCCTGGGATCTACAGTATTACGCATGGCAAACAGATGATGGCACCTTTGAGAATAATGAATGGAGAATTGCGAAGTTTCTTGGGCTACCTGTCGAGCAATGGCTTGAATATTGTAAGACTTTGACGAAGGCAGGCTGGCTGAAAGAATGGAATGGGCGACTGACAAATGACATCGTCAAGCGGGAGTTCGACAATGCCCAGATGGCATATTCGAAATCATGTGCAGGCGGTAAAAAGGGCGGGTTGAAGACTCAGCAAAACAGAAGGAGATAAGCCTCTCTCTCTACCCCCCCTTGAAGCCCCCCTTAAGGCTACATTGAAGCCCTTTCAACTTGAAGTTGAAATTGAAGTTGATTTACCTTCAGTAGAGAGAGATGGGGGGGTGGAGTAACACCGATAAGCCAATCCAACTTATTGTCAAAGAAGCAAGGAGAATAAAGATGAACGCACAAACTAACTGTAGCCCCTGCGAAATGGTTCAAGAATCAACGAAAGAGTTTACCCCTGTCTCTCACATCGTCCGAGCAAGAAGTGGCGACAATATAGCCATTAACGGCATGACCAGGGGCAAGGCGATAAAGCTATTTTGTACGGAGTGCCTTGGATGGGAAAGTAACCCGACAGACTGCACCGCGCACTTATGTCCTCTTTTTCCTTATCGGAGAAAGACGATGGGGAGCCAGGGGAATTATTTAGAAAAGGAGTAATCAAATTCAGACACCGATACGAGGACGACGATTTCTGATGCAGAAAAATTTTGAGAAACTGAAAGCGGTTATTGTTGGTGAGTGGCGGACGGGGGCGTATTCCATTCGTGACCTTGCCCGAAATCACGAAGTGAGCGTGGGATTTGTTGCCAAACAGACAGCGGGAGTTGAGAAAGACGGGCTTGAGGTCGTGAACGCTGGAGTGGCCTATAAGCAAGGGCTGGCAGAACGAGATGAACATTTCGTGAACGCAGTCCATGATGTCGTGGCAGAACGAACTAAGCATATCATCTTCTTCAATAACGCCACGGTGCGGAACCTGTCGGAAATGGTCGGTAAGATAGGAAGGGAAACCACTATTGCCGAGCACCGGATAGCACAAGCGGCCATTAAAGACGGGCGGGAAACCATCCTTGGCAAGACCCCGGACACCGCCGTACAAGTCAATGTGGGCGAGAAGATGTCCGTTGCCGACGCGATTCGTGCGGCTGGAAGGGAACGGTTATCGCCTGAATTGCAAGAGATGATCAAACAGGGCTGCAAATGATCTACTCGTCCCCTGGCACGGAAGAGGCGGTACCTTACGCATTAACCGGCATACATGCTTATGATGCACCCAGTTTTTCCTTATTGACAAATGTCAGGCTGTTGTTTAGACTTTCGTTTAAACGACGGCTTGTGCAAAGTACAGAAAAATTCTGCAAACCAGACAGGAGAACGGCATGACAACAGAAGCTGTACTCGATATTAAACAGTGGGGAAACAACCTGGGCGTTCGTCTGCCGGTGGCAGTTTCCCGTGCCGCCCACTTGCATGTTGACCAGCGCGTGCGAATTACCGTAGAAAATGGTGCGGTTGTGATTCGACCGGCAGAAGAACCGGCGCTCACCCTGGATCAACGACTGGCCCTCTTCGACCCGGAAAAACATGGCGGTGAGGCTATGCGTCCGAGCCAAGTTTTAGGGGCCGAGCAATGGTAGCATCAACGAAACGCAACCCCACCGGCCCCTGGATACCGGATCGGCAGGAAATCATCTGGATTGATTGTAACCCGCAAGCAGGGCAAGAGATGCGGGATATCCATCCTTTTCTTGTGCTTTCTCCGCGTAATTTCAATGACAAAACATCTCTGGTGATAGGCCTGCCCATGACCACGGCGGAGCATAATGCCTACAATCCCTTTGCCGTGGCCATTGGACAGGTTAAGTCAAAAGCGGGGAAAACAAGCTATGTTCTTTGTCATCAGCCGAAATCTTTTGACTGGCGGGCTCGTAACGCAAAGCCACACACCCTGAAAAAATGCGGGAGTGACTCTTTTGTCAGTATATGCAAATGTCTGAATCAGATCATTGAGTTAAAGTAAGAATTGAGCATGGTGCCTTTCTGCTTCCAATGCCAGCCTTGTCAAACACCTCAAACTATCCATTATGTTAATTGGCTAAAAGTGTTCACGGATATTGTGACATCTTGCTTGGCATTCAGGATATAGCGGCCTCGTGTATCCCTTTGAATCCTTAGCGAGAAGGTCTGTCCGTCCCCGATAATCCCCACTTCGATCAATTGCCGTATCTGGCTGCTGGGCAGGATTAAATAGTCATTATAATAACGGCAGTTATCACAACCTCTGAGAAGAAAAACATAAAATGTTTGAAATGAATCCTTGGCAACAAAGCTGCTTTTCTTTATCAAAAAGCAGAAAGTCCAATTTTCAGAAGGGGTTGATGTTTTTACTTGAATATGGAAGTACTTGTTATCTTTGCTGGCAATAATATCAATGCCGTCATCGACAGCCATTGCAGATGCGTTGAATCCATAGAATAACAGCTCGCTCATTACGGCTGCCTCTCCCGCCTTTCCTATGTACTGAGTAGAAAGGACGGGGGCAAGGGTTGGCTTTGGCGTTACAACAGGTTTCCTTTTTAATCGGTACACCCCTCTCTTGTAACCACCAGTCTTATTCTTAACTTTAGAAAAACTCGACTTTGTGCCAGGCCTTCTTGTGTCAGCAGAAAGCGCGGCAGAAATTTTATCAGGAAGTTGGTCTGGCTTGATTTGTATATTGGGAAAACGCTCCACAACCATTTTCGCAATATCATTGACGTGGGCTGCCCCCGTATATTCAGACATCACTTCTTTGATTTGCTCGATCAAGCTCATATCAGGTTCCTCATTATCGTTATGCCGCAAGAATTGTTATACGGGGAGAATATGGGCGTTGTTTTATTGATTTGTTTGGCTGAATTTGTTTCTGCAATTTGTCTCTATTGCCTTTAAATGATTGCTTCAGTGAGGGGGCTGTCGGACAGTGCTAATATTGACGCACCATATTATTTTTATCGCCAATACTGCCCCGAAGAATAAACCGGCCCGTTTTGGTGCGGGCTCCGGAAAAACGGAGGTTCGGGCTTGGCAATAAATTGGTGCGCCTTGGAATCTTCTTCGTATCTGACAAAACCATTTCTCCTGAGTGCCTCCTCAGCTGCAACAACATTGGCAAATTCCAGTTCATCAAACACCCCTGATGTATCACCGACAAAATAAACCCTTTGAGACCCATCCGAAATCTCGTCAATCAAGGCCCAGTTCTGTTGCAACATCCCGACCACCTTGAACCAGTAGTCACGACTTTTGATTTTGATTGACTCGTTCATTATTTCCCTCCAAAGTAACTGGGCAATTACTGCATTAACGGTGTGAGTAAATTTTGAATACCCTCCCGCCAGGCAAGTTGCTCCTGCACATCTCTCCGTTCTTTGGCAAGCCAAGCAAGAGACTGGCTCAAATCATAGAGATTTCTGCTTTCCGCCGGTGCGCCAGGCACTTCTTCTAATAATCGAACCGGGATGGTAACCGGCGTATTGCCCTTATAAGTACCAACGATTTCCGCATCATGACCAGTACGGGAAATATGATATAAGCGGGCTGCCGCTTTGAATCCCCAACTCTTTTTCAGTTCCTCGTTTATCCAGGGGACAAGACTGTTCGGGCTGATCTTTTTCTTGCGCCATTGCTCAAAATTGTGCCGCTCTTTGTCGGATTCTTGAATCCCTGAAGCTAAGACCTCCTCCACATCATCCAACCCAAGATCTCCAACATGCCGACGCCGCACATCTGAACGGGTAACGCCAATAACCAGGCCATTGATTGCTGCACACCACCCGGAACCAGCCCATCAACGCCCGGAATCGGGTGCTGCCATCCACGGAGTTGAAACACTCCAGCCGCATCTTCATGGGATGATTATCGCCGGGATCAAAAGAAAATTTCTTTGGCAGATAAATACTCAAGGCCATCCGCTCCCCATATTCGGTGACCTCCAGCTTGGCCTGCACTTTTTCCGGTGCAATCCTTACCTTTTCAAGGGCTTGCGTGGCCATATCGAGCACAGCCATGTGAGGCACGAGGGTATATTCCTTGGAAACCACCCCCACAGGGATGTAGTTCTGGTCATCACAGAACGGCTTGCGGACAATCGTGTCAAGCCGCTTGTTCATCAGGGTGCGTTCATTTCCTGGTTGGGTGAGGGCAAAGGGCCGCCGTTCAAATTCTGGCACAAAGGAACGAATATCCTTCAAGGTGTCCTCATAAGAATTAACCGGCAAGTTAAACCATTTGGGCCGGTTATCGCCAGTTATCATGTTGGATTGCCCCTTGACCTGTTGAAAATGAGCCGTCTGCATTATGCCCCTTAATTATCTGAGACGATTGAAATTTACGTTCTTTAAGCCTGAGTTGCCGTTCTTTGCATACTGATAAGAAAACCTTTATTATTTCTACCCTGCTCACAACCCCTTGAGTGAGCTGCGGACAACAAAATTGTCTTGCAACCTTGCTATCACCTGCCCTAATCTTGCTTCAAGAGCTTTAACCTCTTCTTGCAAATTGACTGCTACCGTTTCCTGATCTGGAATTTTATTCAGCATTCCTTCCTGATTGTCAATTTTCTTACTTAACCTTTGCTGTTCGGCGGTCAGGGCCTGGGTTGCCCGTTGAAAGCCGTCAATTTGTTGTGTCAAATTCTGGATTAGCATGCTCTGCCTCCCCATAAATTCCGTCAACTGACGATCAACACCTTGTTGATGTGCTGTAAGGTCTTTCTTAACTTCCTGCATGAAGGAGGTCAGGTTTTCTTTCAGATCACCCTCTAACTTGACAACTTGATTTCTCTGTTTACCCTCAATGGTTTTAAGACGTTCCGCCATCAGATTGTCAAGTTGAGTCAGGTTATCCTTAATGGCTACCGGAAGTTCTTCCTGGATGCTTGCCAGTAAATTCTTTGCTTCAGCTACCACATCAATAACGCTATTGCGGTTCTTGGCAGAATCATCTAAATGGTTGCGAGAGGTCTCAACAAGCTGCGCATGCTCACTCCGAGAAGCCGTGTTTTCCTGATCGAGTTTTTGGGCTGCCTCATTAAAACGCGATTCAATGAACGTACATGCTTGATTGAATCGATCAAGAAGAGCCTCACCAGCCCGTTCGGTATTTTCTTGCGTCTCGGCAAGATCATCTATTAATTCTATCCATTCTTGCTGGATTTGCTGAAGATCATGTTGTATTTCCGCACTCTTTTCCTGGCTTTCCTGGAGAGATTTGACGAATTGCCCCGCCTCATCCTTTAACTGAATTATGCGCTCCGTGGAGGCAAGAGCGCCATTCAGTCGTTCATCGAAATCGCGCAGTTTTGTTAATATGCGGTCACGGCTGTTTATTTCAGGCATTTGATATGTTCCTCAATTTTCATGACCTTCTCTCGAAGATATTCTGTATCTTGTGGAAGTTCCTCGATAAGGAAAAAGAAGTCAAGGCAGTCACGCATAATTGCAACCTGACCATTTCCATGATGTTGCGGTTTACTTGCTTCTACCGCTAAGAATTCCCACCCTTCTGGACAATCGCAAGTTGTGTGCTGATCGTTGAATAACAGCAAAAGCTCGGATTGCAATGATTGAGCTGAAGTTCTGTAGAGTTCAGCCAGTTGAACAAGCGGGATATTGTATTCGTTCGCCGTCTGTAGCAATCGCTTGGTGTTGACACCCAATTCTGCCGACGGTGAAAATTCCCGTGTCAAATACAATGCCGGGAGATTGCCAGGATTGCCTTCCAGTGCAGCCCGACCTTTGGTATAGGTTGCAGTACGGTAATCCCGAAACACATCACAAAGCTTCCGTAATTTCGGTATATCCAAGATATTGTTTCGCAGAAGATCTACCAGTTCAATCATGCTTGCATCAACGCTAAGGTTTTGCGGCCTCGACCTGACACAATCAAGAAAATCAAGTCCCGGTGAGCAGACATTGCAACACCCACAACGGTAGTTCTCATCAACGCTTTTTGCGCCCTCAAAATGGGGCAGTATTCTAATTCGCTGACATTGATTATCCTGTTCGCTTTTAACCACGGAGTAAAGATTCCACAGCATATCATACCGCATGGTAACAACATCCTCATAGGTATGGTGAAGGAGAATGAAGAGATGTTCGTAAATTGTATAGAAAAATTTGTATTGAATGGTTGACGGGGCAAACTTTGTTAATAATTCGAATTTATTTATATTTTTCTTTATTCTTTTTGTAAAGTCAGCCAATGGTTCATATTTTTCTCGAACACCTGCCAAATCTATTCTCTTCTTTCCTTCATCTCCCCAATGGCTCATATGGGCATCTACGCTGGCACGCATTTTTCTTTCCAGCAACACAATCTCTTCACTGTTTTGAGGCAGAGCTGCAAACCCAAGTACCACTTCAAATCGTGGTGGATTATAGGAGATCATATAATCCGCCACGAGTCCCAATGACATGAGCCGATACAATGCCAACTCCTCACGACTGGTCTCATCGGAGAAACGGAAGGAAATCGGGATGAAATTTTCATCCCAATCAGAAGTGTGATAGGCCAGCAATCTATCCAATATCCCCAAGACGAATATGGCATCCGCTTTCAATCCAGGATAGCTTTTTTTGATAAATATATGCTGTTTTCCATAGTCACAGATGGATTTTCCTCGACCATACTTGCAGCCGCCAGTCCAACTGCACTTGGGGTCTTTTGGTGAGATGTTTTCCAAATTTTTGCGGCATGACTCAGTGGGCGGGTCGGTTAGCAATACAATATGCGCTCGTTCGTTGTCCCTTCCGGCCCGGCCAACCTCCTGATACCATGATTCAATTCCTGAAGAAAGCGAGGTGTGGATAACAAATCGAACACTGCTTTTGTCAATCCCCATACCAAACCCTTTCGTGGCAACAAGGATATCAAAGTAACTGCGTTTGAAATCGTTCTGGGTGGCCTCCGTTGATTTTTTCCATTGAGCCTCAGAAAATTTGAAATATTCTGAAGAAGGGAATATGTGTCCACATCGAAGGCATACTTGCTGTGGGTTTCGATTTTGTTCAGCTTGCGGAACGGTATCATCGACGCAATCCCCTTGACGAACACATTCATAGGAATGACATCTGGGGCATAATTCTGGCGAGGTGCTTGAAAAAGCTCTAACGTTGCCGGTTGAAAAGGCCGCGTGATCATATTGACGGGAGTTTCTTCTCCCCTGCCCTGGTGTAAAGATGTTATCTTTCTCCAACAGCTCCATGGCCTTAAATAGATAATGACTCGTCCCGTCAAGGATATTGTTTTTTCCGTGAGGACGGGCATAAATACAGAACACAATGCCAACGGTCTTTTCCTGGCGGCTGTTGCGCCGGGCAAGGAGTGTGGACAACGACTTTTGTTTCAGGGCGGTGGCTAAATCATCTTTGAGTATCTTGCGAAACAGTGCGGCCTTGCTCACACCATCACTGACTGGAACGATCTGGTAGCTGAAGCACTCCCTGTCAGCCATCGGTTCGCGCAGGACATCAGACTCATTCAGTTTGAGGACATTGCGCATATCTTTTTCGACCTGTTGCCCTGCCGTTGCGGTTAAAGCGATAAGGCGAAGTTCCGGGTTCCGTTTGGCAAGGCTCCTTTTCATGGAAGGCAATTTCAAATAGGAAGGCCGGAAGTCGTGCCCCCATTCAGAAATACAATGGGCTTCATCAATAACCAGAGCATTTATGGGAACAAACTTCTGAAGTATCTCAAGCTCCTCGACAAATTCCTTGATACGCAACCGTTCAGGAGAGATATACAGCATTCGAAGATAGCCAAGTTTTGCCTCTTCTATGTATCGTTTTCGCTCAGTTTGTTTAATGTCGGAATTGATAAATTCCATTGACGAAATTCCATAGTTTTCCAAGGTCAAATGCTGGTCGCGCATCAAGGAGCGCAATGGAGCAACGACAAGGGTCAACCCAGGTTTGAGTAAAGCCGGCAGCCAGAAACAGAAGGATTTCCCGCTTCCGGTTTTGGATATCCCAAGAGTTACCTCTCCGTCAAAGATTCGTTGCAGCACCTTGTCCTGAAAATTGTTAGTGCCCGTTGTGTATCCAAAAACCTCACGAGTAATATATTCAAGCTTCTGGTGGATCTCTCCAAGGGATAAGCCGCGCCTGAAAGAGATTGAATCTTCACTGCGCACCGGAGTGGGATGGAAAGCTGAAGAATGTTGGACAGCCAAGGGAGACACCCGTGTTTCCATCAAACTCACCTGAGATGACTTTTTTACGGTAACGCGGGGATGTAAGTATTTTTGCCATTTCCCTTCCATCCTCTTGGGTGCGCTAATATGGACGCCAGGGAGATCGAATTCCACATCAACAACAGCAGCCACAGAATCAAGAAATTGATACAAGAAACTGATGGCAAGTCCGGCAATGGGAAAAGGAAAATCAAACTCATCGCGCAAATACAATTCAGCAGCTTGATTCTTAATGGCAAATTCCGCAAACCAGTCCTGAACATGATAGAAGCCATTAACGAGGTCGAAAACATTGCCCTCTGGTGTAGGTGTCGGTACAGGATTAAATAATGACAGTTGGGTCTGTGCAGTAGCACGGTTAGAAACAAGGAAATGCTGTGTCTGCGGATTGCTATTCAACAGAACATGCAAGACCTTCAGAGTCATCTTTGTGGTCTGCATGATCTGGCCGTAGGTGAACCGGATGAGCTTCCAACCTTCTGTGCAGGTGATGTAGTTTTGCCGCTCTATAAATTTATCAAGATCGCTTCGGTCTTTGAATTTGCCAAAGCCATCAACTTCAATAGCCAGCTTGCAAGGGGAATCAAAGGCAAAGTCAACTGAATACGGGCCGATTTTTTTCTGTGGTTGCAGGGCATCCAGTCCGTTATTATTCAAGAGTGGAGCAAGTATTTTTTTTACGAACTGAATTTCAAGAAAATTATCCGCGCCATCAATGGCTGTTTTGCCCTGAAGGGCATTCTGGAAATAGTTGTATTGATTAAAAAAAGATTCGGCGCGTCGAGAATTGGTACCCCGTGGCTGAATATCCAGTGCAAGCTGATGATGAACAGCGGAAAAATCTTCGGCTATATTGGCACAACAACTGATTGGCTCAATCAAAGAGCATGGAAGAAACCGAAGCTTACTTTCTGAAAATTTCTCATATGAATCTTTATTGCCTTGATCAAACGTGTCGTCGAAGCGATACACGCCGCGTACTTGCGATGGCAGAAAATGTCTGACTAGAGGATTCATTTGTTGTCAATCAGGACAAACTGGAGACGGGTTGCATAATTAAAATCAGAAAGAGTTGCATGATTAAATCCCACAGCGGGGAATTTGTTTTTTGCTAAGTCGAATTAACAGGATGAAGGTTGCGAATTTATTTTACAATTAAAAAAAATGACACTTTTATTGTTGTTAGACTTATTTAATTTTTATACCGCAAGAATTTTGCAAAACTCTTCTCATTTGCCTCGAGGATATGGCGTACTCAGTGGCAATTTTTACAATCACAGGATATTTTAATATGTTTTTACCGAGAACAAGCAAAAGTGATTCTGTCATTGAGAAATGATAATTATTTTCAGCAGTTACAATACAGTAGTCAATCCATTCATTTCTTATATCGTTTTCTTTTGAAATGAATCTGACAATTTTATAAAGAACGAAGTCAGAAAAATCTATATCGTTATGAAGCTTCGGCAACCACGCTTTTAGTACCCCCTCAAGCTGAGTCGAGAATGGCAAGTCTATAACAGCAACGAGAAATGCATCTTGCCAGTTATGTTCCTTTGTGAGTTCGGAAGGATTCAATTCTGCAAGAGCATTTGCGAGACCGCCACCCAAGTCACCACCTATTTTTTTCAGTGCTTGGCGATATACCATTGCCCCACAAGTCGTGCAATATGGGGTAGTGCACCATTTATTGGCATGTGCAGTCCTGATAATATCAATAACAGTGTTACTCATAAGTATCCAAAATCATTTTTAATGTAAAATTTCACATGGAGACCAACAGGGAAAATATCGAGCCAGTTCTTCACAAGCGTTAAACAAAATATTCAGGTAGAAATAAAACACATCTTTCTTACCCCTGGTGCATGGTAGATTTATCGACTTTCGTAAGGCTGTTGATATTGATCATACGCTTATTTTAGATGAAATCCATTTTTTTCTCGTAGGCAAGCTACCAGTTCCATCAACTCATAATCAACGAAATTAATAGGGGAATTTTTGCATGTGGCCCTTCTTGCGAAAACAAAAGAACTGCAAAGGGTTGCCTGTCATGACCGATCTCATTGATGACCGGGAGTTGAAGGAACTGTCGGAGAATACTGAGGTATTGCGTGTCTGGCTCCCTGAAGCAGGTAGAACTGCTCTGGATGAAATTACCGAAAGAACGGGAATGGTGGCAGCGAAATATCTTCGTGAATTCTTCGTAATATATCTGTATGGCATGCATGAATTATTGAAGATGCAGGCCACAAGTGAGGGATTATATTATGTCCAGCCATCCAAACCGCCAAGCCCCCCGGAAGAAAGCAATACCGAAAAAAATCTGAACCATGATGTGTTTTTTTCCAGAGCACCAACTGTAGAATGCATTCCTGGCCTTGGTAAAAATATTATCCCGCTCAAGGTGTTTCTTCCTGCTCGTATAAAAAATGATCTGCAAGTTCTTGCTGACAAGGTGGGTATTCCTCTCTCACAGTTTACAAGAGAGGTTCTGGTCGCCCATTGCTTTGGCCATACATTTTTCCCAGAAAAGTTGAAGACGTGGTCGGACGATCAGGAATGGATCGGAGTGGAATGGGAGCAGGGAGTCCGAGAGAGTGAAAATATCTCGCATTTTGATGAATCCCGAACTGATGCTGATGGTATCAGCGTTGTGAGGCGTTTAGAAGAATTCTAATGGGACGGGGCGTTGTTTAGTAACGCTGTAAGCGCCAATTCTTCAAGACAGGCACCTAAGACCAGTGCGAATGAGGAAAGGCATGGCGAAAGAAACAGACAAACATGCGGTTTGACGGCTATGTCAATTCTTCAGCATCCGGCTTTTTTATTTCCTGCTGGCTGAGGAATGTCGCTGTCGTAATATTGACTTGTACCAGCACTTCCCGGCAAAATATAACTGGCATATAACAGACGAAAAAAGCACCTACCGAGAAACTCGATAAGTGCTTGAATCTACTGGTGCCGGGACCAGGAATCGAACCAGGGACACACGGATTTTCAGTCCGTTGCTCTACCGACTGAGCTATCCCGGCATATCGTTGGAAGAAGGTCTAATTACACAACATCTTTTTTTTTGTCAATCACTTTCTCTTGATATAATTTCCTGAAACCTGTCAACGCTAACCATCTGCAAGCCGCCATCATCTCTCGAAAGGCCCCTAATCAAGGGACAGGTTGATATCTAGAAGGTCGTCCACCACCTTCTTCCGCTTTTCGCCTTTCCCTTGTATCCCCCCTGTCCTGCCCAGGTCAAGATTGAATTCCAGGTCACCATCGTCATCGTGAATAGAACGATTTCGCGACTGCGGCAAAGCCGCCACCAAAACACCGGAAAGATCTATGTCATCGAGGGAGAGAGAACTTTTCTCGTCCGATTTACCGGAAAATGAGAAAGGCTTGGCCCTTTGGTCTTCATAAGACAGATCCAGATCGTCCAGAATCAGGTCATCGAGGTCCAGCGTATCTTCAATGGTATCACCCATACCACCCCGGGAGGCTGGCCTCGAAGCCAGATCCGGAGGGGCGAGATCAGAGATATCAGCCAGTTCTTCCGGAATTTCAAAGGACCCCTCCGGCAATCCCTCTGTCCGCTGAACAGTCAATGGCTCTTGCTCAAAACCGTCGGGATCTGCCGTGACCTCTTTTTCTTCCGGTTCCAAACCAGCCCCATGGGCTTCAGCGGCAAAGTTTTTCTCAAAATCAAAGCCGGAATATATCTCATCGGCAACAGCCTGGACATCAGCCTCCATGGCATCATGATCTTCTGACAGGTTTTCGCCACCGTGAGCTTCCCCGGAGGAATCATCGGCAAACAGATCAAGATCAAGAACATCCACGGTTTCATCTTCAGCAGGCTTGGCAGTATCCATTGGCACTGGTTGAAAAAACAGGGGCGGGGTGAGGGGATAGACCGTCCCTTTGAACTGGCCAGGATTCAGTATTGTCCGACACTTCGGACAACTATCGAGATTATCAAACGAGATATATCCGCATTTAGTACAACGCATAATCACTTTTCCTTTCGCAAGAGACAGCGACACCAGGCCCCCAACCCACGGGTATCCTGAACCAGTAACTCTTCTACCCCCGATGAACGGGATAAGTGCCTTTTGCAGATTCTATTCTTGAAAAAACAAGAATAGAATCTGTAAGGCACTAAAAACCCTTACCAAACCCACCGTCCCCACCAACAGACCGGAACCAATGAAAGGGCCGCTGATTTCTTAACGGTATATAACTATCACACATCTGCATGGTTGAAATCAAGCACTCTTTACGAAATCCAGTCCAAACCGATATCGCACGCGGGAGCGGAATGGGTGAGAGCGCCGATGGAGATGATGTCCACCCCGCTGCGAGCCGCATCCAGCACCGAATCAAGGGTAATCCCACCGGAGGCCTCAGCCAGGGCCCGGTGATCAATGATCCGCACCGCCTCCGCCATGGTGGCAGGAGTCATATTGTCGAGCAGGATAATATCCACCCCGCAGGCCACACACTCGCGCACCTGCTCCAGGGTGTCGGTCTCCACCTCAATGCGCAGGGTATGGGGGATTTTCCGGCGCAGCAGGGCCACGGCCTGGGAAATGGAGCCACAGGCGGCAATATGATTATCCTTCACCAGAATCCCGTCGGCCAGGTTAAAGCGGTGATTATAGCCACCACCCACCTGGACTGCGTATTTTTCAAGCATCCTCAATCCCGGCGTGGTCTTGCGGGTATCGGTGATCCGAACCGGGCAAGGGCGCACCCGCTCAACAAAGCGGGCCGTAAACGTGGCGATCCCGCAGAGGCGCTGCAACAGGTTCAACGCGACCCGCTCCGCTTTCAAAAGATCGATAACCGGCCCGGAGATGGTACCGAGGACCTCACCCGCCTTCACTCTGGTGCCATCCGCCACCAGCCCCTCAAGGACAATGGTCGGATTCTGCACCCGGAAGACCTCGGCTGCCACCGCTTCGCACCCCGCCGCCACAAAGGACTCCCGGGCCACCAGCCGGGCCCGGCCCCTTTGATCTTTCTCAAAAATCGACTCGCTGGTCAAATCGCCGCGCCCGACATCCTCGACCAGAAAAGTCCGGATCAGGGTATGGAGGGCCGCCCTATCCAAGATCACGCAACCGCTGCTCCGCCTCTGCAAGCTTGGCCATGGTCGCCTCCATCTCGGTCTTTTTTTCCTGTTCCTTCATCACCACCTCAGCCGGGGCATTGCCCAGGAATTTTTCGCTGGCCAGCTTGGCGCTCACCTGGGCCAGCTTGGCCTCCACCTTCTGCCGTTCCCGGGCAAGCTTGGCCAGCTCTTTCTCCACATCCACCAGGCCTTTCAGGGGGACATAAATCTCCATATCCTTGTACAGATAGGTGGCGGCATCCGTTGGTTTTTCGCCCTGACCGGTCACCACCAGGGAGCTGAGTCGGGTCATGTCGGTGATGGTGGGCGCAAAGGACTCAAGGAAGGCAACCCGTTCCGGTACCGGACAGAGGATAAAGGCCTCAATGGGCGTGGAAGGGTGGACATCGGCCTCCGCCCGGATATTGCGGATGCCGGTGATCACCCCCATAAGCAGCTCCACCTGTCCCTCCACCGCGCTGTTCCGCAGGCTTGCGTCAGCTTCCGGGTAGGCACTGGTCATCAGCAGCTCACGTTTCCCCGGCAGCACGCTCCAGATCTCCTCGGTGACAAAGGGGATAATGGGGTGGATCAGCTTGAGGATGGTCTCCAGAACCAGGAGAAGCACCGTCCGGGCCTGATCCCGGATGGCCAGATCCTTGCTGAACAGATCCGGCTTGATCCATTCCACATACCAGTCACAGAACTCGTACCAGATAAACTGATAGAGACACTGCGCCGCGTCATTGAACCGGTAGCCGTCAAGGGCGGCCCGGACCTCCGAAGTGGTTGCGGCCAGGCGGCTGAGAATCCACTGATGGATCAGGGGAAGGTTCTGCGGGCTGCCCATATCCCTGGCATGAGGAGGCTCCATTTCCGCCACATGCATCAGCACAAAACGGGCGGCGTTCCAGATCTTGTTAATGAAAAAACGGTAGCCGTCAATGCGTTCCTCATCCAGCTTGATCTCCCGGCCCTGGGCGGCAAAGGCGATGAGGGTGAAACGGAGGGCGTCGGTGCCGTACTTGTCGATTACCTCGAGGGGATCAATGACGTTGCCGGTGGATTTGGACATCTTCTTACCATACTTGTCCCGCACCAGGGCATGGAGATAGACATCGCGAAAGGGAACCTCGTCCATGAAGTGGAGGCCCATCATCATCATCCGCGCCACCCAGAAAAAAAGGATGTCAAAGCTGGTGATCAGCACCGAGGTGGGATAAAACATGGCCAGCTCGCGGGTCTGCTCGGGCCAGCCCAGGGTGGAGAAAGGCCACAGCGCCGAGGAAAACCAGGTGTCAAGGACATCCGTCTCCTGGATGAGCTCGGCCGAGCCGCATTTCGGGCAATGGCTTGGATCCACCGTGGCCACGATCATCTCGCCACAGGCCGCGCAGTTCCAGGCCGGTACCCGGTGTCCCCACCAGATCTGACGGGAGATGCACCAGTCACGGATATTATCCATCCAGTTGTAGAAGGTGTTATACCAGGTCTTGGGATAGATATTGATCCGCCCGTCCCGCACTGCTTGCACGGCCCGGGCCGCCAGGGGCTTGACCGAGACAAACCACTGCAAAGAGGTGGTGGCCTCCACCACGGTCTTGCAGCGATAGCACTGCCCCACCGCGTGCTCATACTCCTCAACGCGGTCCAGAAAGCCCTGGGCCTGGAGATCCTCGACAATCTTCCGGCGGCAGGCGAAACGATCCAGCCCGCCATAGATCCCGGCCTGTTCATTCATATGACCGGTGCTGTCCATGACCTTCAAGATCTCCAGGTCATGGCGCCGACCAATCTCGTAATCGTCCCGGTCGTGGGCCGGCGTCACCTTCAGGGCGCCGGTGCCGAAGTCCTTCTGCACATGGTGATCAAAGACAATGGGAATGATCCGCTCGCTCAGCGGCAGCCTGATCCCCACCCCGGCCAGATGGGCATAGCGCCCATCCTCGGGATGCACCGCCACCGCCGTATCGCCGAGCATGGTTTCGGGCCGGGTGGTGGCCACCACCACCGAGCCGCTGCCGTCGGCAAAGGGGTAACGGATATGATAGAGCTTGCCGTTCTTCTCCTCATGCTCCACCTCATCATCGGCCAGGGCCGTGTGACAGCGGGGACACCAGTTGACGATATAGTCACCCTTGTAGATCAGCCCCTCATGGTACAGGCGGACAAAGACCTCGCGCACTGCGGACGACAGTCCCTCATCCATGGTGAAGCGCTCCCGGTCCCAGTCGCAGGAGGCACCCAGGCGCTTTAACTGACGGATAATCGCCCCCCCCTTCTCCGCCCGCCACTCCCAGACCTTGCGCACAAACTCGTCCCGGCCCAGATCATGCCGACTCTTGCCCTCGGCCGCCAGCTGCCGCTCCACCACATTCTGGGTGGCAATCCCGGCATGATCGGTACCCGGCACCCACACCGTATTATCGCCGCACATCCGGTGATAGCGAACCAGCACATCCTGCATGGTATTGTTCAAGGCGTGTCCCACATGCAGGACGCCGGTCACGTTGGGCGGCGGGATGACAATGGAAAAGGATGGCCGCCCCTCTTGCATGGTGGCCTGAAAACATTTCGCCTCATTCCACCGTTTCAGCCATTTTTCCTCAATGCCGGCAAACTCGTAGCCTTTGCTTAATAATTCCTTCATTGCGTATCTTTGAGCGGTAGGGATTTATAAAAGGGATACGGTTCAAAAACCCTGACCGGAATCAGACATTCCAGGGCTTGGGCAAGAAAATATGTTCATAGAGATTCAGGGCATAGCGATCGGTCATCCCGGCGATGAAATCACAGACCTTTCGATGGGCAATCTTTTCGCTGGCCCAGACATACTTCTGGTGCCTGGGCTCCCATCCATTGTCGCCCTGCTCGGTCAAGCCATTTTCCAGAAAATAGCTGTACAGATCGCGGATAACCCGCTGCGCCTTCTCAAACTCATTATGCACCTTATAAAATCGATACACATTCTCATAGAGAAAACTCCGCAGATCAATGATTGCCCTGAGCATTTTCGCGCTGAAATGGAGGCGGCCGTCGCCGGCAGTGAGGGTCTCCACAATTAAATCGCGAACCATGGCCCCGGTTCGCTTCGAATGGCGGTCTCCCACCACCGCCGTAATATCCAGGGGCAGATCGTCTTCATGGAGGATTCCGGCCCGCAGGGCATCATCCATATCATGGTTGACATAGGCAATAATATCGGCCACCCGCACCACCTGCCCTTCCAGGGTTGCCGGCAGCTCGCCGCTGTCATCGGGGAGGATCTCATTGCGGCCCTTGGAATGTTTGACAATCCCGTTTCTCACTTCAAAGGTCAGATTCAACCCCTTGCCCCGGTTCTCCAGGAAATCAACCACCCGCAGACTGTGGATATAATGGCGGAAGCCGCTGGGATGGAGCTCATTGAGGGTGGCCTCGCCGGCATGGCCAAAGGGGGTATGACCAAGATCATGGCCAAGGGCGATGGCCTCGGTCAGGGCCTCATTCAGGCAGAGGGCGGCGGCAATGGATCGTGCGATCTGCGACACCTCGAGGACATGGGTCAGGCGGGTCCGGTAATGATCTCCGGCGGGCGCGAGAAAAACCTGCGTCTTGTGTTTCAGACGGCGAAAGGTCTTGGTATGAATAATCCGGTCCCGATCCCGCTGAAAGGGCATCCGGATATCGCATCCCTCGTCCTCTTCCACGATCCTGCGGCCCAGCGAGTTTTTATTGAGGGCGGCGTAGGGAGATAAAATCTCCTCCTCCCTCGCCTCCAGTTGGCGGCGAATGGAGGTTCCTACAACGGGTGCATATGCCATGACGTCTCTCTTTGAACCAAAAAACCGCTGCTTCCATCTCTCCATCCCGGCTCTGTGGACATGGAAACAGCACCACAGGGTATGCTCGCCCCGGATTTTGATCCCTCCAGGGACAGATAGGGAGCATTTTTATAAAGTCTTCCTTTTACACATCCCGTCCCGTTCCTGCAACAAGAGAACGAAATCCAGACCCTTTCCCTGCCGACCAGTCCATGGATGACACCGGAGGCCATCTGGAAAAAACTCAACCTTTTCCAGGATTCTCCAACCTGCCAGGCAGTGTGTGCCAAGTCGTTGCCCGGTCCCACCAGAGAACAGCCCGGTTTTCCACCACAAAGGGGGAATCACGCCTCCGGGCTCGGCAATTTTTCTTCTCCCGCCAATTCCGCCAGCAGTTCCGTCAGATGCAGTACCCGCACCCGGCCTGCCGCGCCCGCCGCCGCCACCGCGACACGCCACTGCATCAGGCAGCCGGAGCAGGTGCTGGTAATCACCTCCGGGGCCAGGGCCAGGACCTTCGCGGCCAGGGTATCACGAATCAGGGCCGAGATCTCGGGGGCGCTGATATGAAAAAGACCGCCCTGTCCACAGCATTGAGGGCCATCGGCAAGCTCCAGCAGCTCCAGTTGGGGATGGCGGGCCAGGAGCCGGCGCGGTTCCGCGGTAATCTTTCTCCCCTCAAGGCCGTGGCGGAAATGGCAGGGATCATGATAGAAAACCCGCATCTTTTTTTCAGCCGCCACCGGGGAGGCCGGGATCGGTGAGGATACCGGCTGGCCATCGAGAAAACAGCTGATTTCCACCAGGCGCGCTGTCATTGCCTCAGCCCGCGCCCGCCACCCCGGATCATCGGCAAAAAGCTCCCCATACCGGCAGAGATGGGCATAACAGGAGGCACAGGAGACCAGAATCGGCCCGCCGCTCTGCTCAAGGACGGCAATATTGTTACGGGCGCACCTTTCCGCCTCCCCCCGGTCGCCCGCCGCTAAGGCCGCCAGGCCGCAGCAGGACAAGCCCGCCGGGATGGACAGCGCCTGACCGCAACCCGCCACCAGGACCTCACAGGATGCAAGAATCTCGGGAGAAAGATAGCGGGCGGAACAACCGGGATAACAGGTCAGCCCTTCTTCTGGGCCCAGGCCGGATGCCGCAGCAGGGGCATGCTCCGCCGCCGGTACCGCCCCCGGGTCCTGATGAAACAGGGCCAGCCGTAAGCGCAGTCCGCTGTCCGCGGGCAGATATTTCAGGAGCAGCCGAGCCCCGGCCCGGCCCAGCACCCGCAGGGGAGCCAGGATCTCAGGATGACTGAGGACCTTGCGGGCAAGAAACTTTTCATAGCCATGGGCTCCGGTAACAGCCGGAAAGGCGGCCCGGGACTGCACCACCTGCCGGCACACATCAATGCCCCGTGGACAGACAGACGAACAGGCCCCGCAGAGCAGACATTTGGAGAAGATATCCTCAAAAATCTCCCCCTTGCCGGGCAGATCAGAAAGCAAGGCCAGATGGAGTTTGCCCCGGGCCGTATGCGCCTCCTGCCCGGTCACCCGATGGACAGGACAGACAACGGCACAGGCCCCGCACTTGGCGCAGGAATTCATCGAAGCAAGCTGCGGGGGGCAATGCGGCCTCATACTCTGCTCCCGCCATGAAATGGATCAATGGGTGCCCTGCCGATTCTTTTCCTGTTTTTTTCCCAGGGAAAGAATCGGCGAAAGGCCCGTATCCCGTTCATCGAAGTGAGCACGTTCCCCCTTACTTTTCCCATAGCAGGTAGGCCTTGATAAAAGGATCGAGGCTTCCATCGAGCACCGCATCCACATTCCCAACCTCCATATCGGTGCGATGATCCTTGATCAGACGATAGGGCTGGAGGACGTAGGAGCGAATCTGACTGCCCCAGGAGATCCCTTTTTTATCACCATGCAGATCCTCCTTGGTCTCGGCCTGTTTTTCCCGGCCCAGCTCATAGAGGCGGGAGGTCAGCATCTTCATGGCCATATCCTTGTTGCGATGCTGGGAGCGCTCATTCTGACACTGCACCACAATGCCGGTGGGCAAGTGGGTAATGCGAATGGCCGAATCGGTCTTGTTGACATGCTGTCCGCCGGAACCGCTGGCCCGGTAGGTATCAATACGCAGATCTTTATCAATGATATCAACATCAATGGTATCATCCAGCTCAGGCATGACCATCACCGATGAAAAGGAGGTGTGGCGCCGACCGGTGGCATCAAAGGGAGAGATCCGAACCAGACGGTGGATCCCCACCTCCGAACGCAGATACCCATAGGCATTATGACCAGTGATCATCAGAATCACGCTCTTGACTCCGGCCTCATCCCCCGGCTGATAATCGAGGATATCGGACTTGAAACCTTTCTGTTCCGCCCAGCGCAGGTACATGCGCATGAGAATGCTCACCCAGTCCTGGGCCTCAGTGCCGCCGGCTCCGGCATGGATGTCCATGATCGCGTTATTGGCATCATGTTCGCCGCTGAGCATGCATTCCACTTCCGCCACGGCAATGCCGTCCTGCAGGGCGTCCAGACTGCCCGCGACCTCATGTTCCATCTCGGCGTCATTTTCCTCGGTGGCCAGCTCCAGCAGCAGTTCCAGTTCCTGGATCTCATCCCACCTGGTCTCCCAGCTCCTGACTATCTCCTGGAGCTGACCATGCTCTTTATGGATTTTGGCAGCCACCTCGGTGTCATTCCAGAAATTGGGGGCCAGGGTCTGCTGTTCCAGCCGCTCCAGTTCCTCTTTTTTGTGATCCAGGTCAAAGATGCTCCTTCAAGGCGAGCATTCTTCCCTTCATTTCCTGAAGCCTTTGCCTGGATATTGCGGCACCCGTTTCTGTTGACATAATAACTCCCCATAAAAAAAATGTTCTCTATATGTAAAAATCAAAAAATTCTGATTTCAGGAAAAGCGCCGTGGACAGGGATTGCGCAGGGCAATCCAGCCCAGGAAGAGCAGCACCAGTATCAGACAGATGGGGGAAAAGAGATAGCCCCAGCGCACAAACAAGGTCTCTTCCTCCATCAGGACAAGCTCGGCAGTCCCGGCCCAGGGCTCAAACAGGGGCGAGACCCTCTGCACCTGCCCCAGCGGATCGATAAACCCGGAGAACCCGGTGTTGGCCGCCCGGACCAGAGAACGCCTGGTCTCCACAGCCCGCAGCACCGTCATCGCCAGGCTGTGATGGGGGGCACTGGAACGTCCGTACCAGGCGTCATTGGTGAGATTCACGAGGAGATTGGCCCCGACCCCCACCCATTTCCGGGCAATCTCCGGGAAGATGGACTCAAAACAGATCAGCACCCCGATCCTCGCATTCTGACAATCCAGGGCATGGGAAACCGCACCGGGGCTGAAATCGCCCGCCGCTTCCACCAGCGGGGCCAGAAAGGGCATCATCTTTTTCAGCGGGACATACTCGCCATAGGGCACCAGATGGCTCTTTGAATAGCCATCGATGATGGAGCCATGGGGATTTATGAGCAGGGCACTGTTGTAATAGCGCGGCTTTTTCCGATCACTGTTCCCGGCCGCGCCGCCGCCATCGGCCCCGGAAGCGGCATCAATCCATCTCCGGCGGTCACCTTTTTCCTGGCTTGTCTCTCCCCCCGGCCGTTTGTCCTCGCTCCCCGTTTCAACCCAGGGCGCGCCGGTGAGCAGGGAGATATTCACCTGCCTGGCAAAATCACGCACCACTTGCATCAGAGGATGGGCGGAAGGATAGAACGGCAGGGCGGTCTCCGGCCAGATCACGAGGACGGGCCGATCTTGCGCGACAAGACCACGGCTTTGACTGAAATAAGTGACCAGGGCCTTTTCCTGTAACCCGGGAGACCACTTCTGATCCTGCGCAATATTCCCCTGCACCACCCCTACCCGCATGGTGGCCCCCCTCTGCACCTGCTGCCCCATCTCTTTGCCGATCTGCTGCCAGCGCAGGAATGAGTAGAGGGCGATCCCTGCGCAGAGGAGCAGAACGGGGAGTATCAGGCCAAGCTGTCCTCTTTTTTGATTCCCTGCCCTGAACAGCAGGGCAGCCAGGGTATTCAGCAGCACCAGAATAAAACTCAAGCCGTAATGGCCCCAGAGATCCGCTGACTGAAGCAGCCAGGGAACCCGGGCCAGACCATACCCCGGATCCATCCACGGAAGACCGGAGAACAGAAACGAGCGGCACCAGTCAAGGGCCACCCAGGTGGCCGGGATCAACCAGAGGGCACACGAGGCTGGACAGCGGAGGAAAAAAAGCCGCGCCGCCATGGCAAAAACGCCCAGGTACAGACTCATGTAGAGCGCAAGGAGAAGAAGGGCCGCCACCGCCAGATACACCGGCAGCCCCCCGTAATGTCCCAGGACAATGACTATCCAGTAGAGCAGGGCGACGAAATGAACCAGCCCCAGCAGCATGGCGAGAAGACCGGCCTGGCGCGTTGTCTTTGCCCCCATGACCACGACGAAAAAGGGCACCAGGGCAACAAACAAGAGCGGCCAGAGATCGCCGCCACCGGGGTAGGCCAGCCACAGCATCAGGGCCGTTGCAAAAACCGCCGCCAGTTGCAACCCTGAGGCTAAGCCTGCTCCAGGGGCCCGATCCGTGCGGCTGAAATCACGCAGCATCATCGGTCAGCCGGACAATGCGCACCATCTTGATATGGCGCCTGCTTGCCGTCTGCACCAGAAAACGCAAGCCCCCCACATCCACCTGATCACCAGGAACGGCAAGCCTGCCCAGGGCATGAACCACCAGGCCGCCCACGGATTCGTAGGGCCCGGGGGGCATCTCCGTCTGAAAGCGCTCCTCTACCCCTTCGATGTCCACCCTGGCGTGCACCTGAATGGCATCCAGGCCAAGCTCCTCAATCTCATCGTCGTTGTCCACATCGTGTTCATCGTCAATCTCGCCGACAATCTCTTCCAGCACATCCTCCAGGGTAACAAGCCCTCGCACCGAGCCAAACTCATCAATCACCATGGCCATATGGACCTTCCGCTTTTGAAACTCCACCAGCAAATCGACAATCAGCTTTTTTTCATCGATGAAATAGGGCGGATTCAAAAGTTCCGAAAGGGGGGTATCCCCGGAGGCGGCTGAAAAAATCTTGAGCAGATTCTTGACATGGAGAATTCCCACAACATGATCCAGGGTCTCCCTGTACACCGGAACCCGGGCAAACTCCTTCTCAATGAAGAACTCCACCAGGTCAGCAAGGGAGGTATTCTCTTCGGCCGCCTCGATCTCCACCGTCGGTGTCATGATCTCGCCGGCCATGGTGTCCCGGAAATCAAAGATCGAGTTGATCATCTTCTCTTCCATGCTGCTGATCAGGCCCTGCTCTTCTCCCTCCTCAAGCAGTTCCTGAATTTCCTGCTCCAGGGCCTCGGTGGTGACAGGTGTCCGCCCGGGCAAAAGGTCTGCCAGACGCTGAAAGACGCCCCGGTGTTCAGCAGGATCCGACTGTTCCGACTGTTTGTCCTTACTCACTGTTTTTTCTGCCATTTCATCCTCTAAACTGCAACATCACGCCATCCTTGAAATATTTGTAACTCTTCTGGAGCGCCCCATCTGCTTCGTCATCGGCTTGGCTCATGTACGAACCTGTACACTTCGCAGACCTCTTTCTCGCATATGGAGCACGACCGAAGAGTTACAATGCGTGGTTTTACGTTCCTCTCCGGCAACAAGCTGGATAGTTA
>JACDZF010000276.1 GCA_013426795.1 Desulfocapsa sp.
TGGAGTTTGATCCGTTCCCATGGCGGATTGGCCAGCACACAGTCAAAACCACCCTTGGCAAAAACCTGAGGGAAGGCTAGGGGCCAGTGCAGGACCCTTGCCGTAGCGCAGGCGATTCCACTTGCTGCCAGAGTATCGGCATGGCTTGGGGTTCCAGCGCCGCCAAAGAGGACGGTGGTCAACTCGGCAGTGGTGGGCACTCTTGCCTCTGAATCTTTGGGGATAAGAAAGGCCCCGGTAAAAAGATCGGCAGCACGGGTAAGCCTGTTTTCCTTCTCCTCGCGCAACAAAACCCCATAGGCCTCTTCCTTGGCCATGACTTCCTCCGGGGTAGCATCCGGCATGACCTCCAGTGCGCAAAGCCGGGAAAGAAGATTGTCCCCTTCCCGGATGGTGAACAGATCCTGCACCCCGGCCTGTTTTTTGACAAGCAGTTTGGCCCCGGCCTTGTTGGCCAGGGTAAGCGCCTTGCAGGCGGCCTTGTCATCGCCTGAAAGCGGCTTGAAGGCAGCGTCCGGAATGCCCTTGGCGAGCTGGCCCAGATCAGTAAGCCCCAGCAGGGCATCGCCGCAGAGCAGATGATGATCGAGAAAGGAGAGCGGCCGGCCCGGCTCATAGCCCTCCAGCCACAGGGCAGTGCGGGCCAGCTCCAGGGCCATGGGGTTTTTATCTACCCCGTAGATTGAATGACCAATGACCTCACGCAGGGCGTGGCGGTAATCCTCGGGCCGGGCCGCTCCATCCACGGCTCGAAGCTGGGCCAGCCGCTCTGCCAACCGCCTGGCGGCAGCAAGGAGAAAATGGCCGGAACCGCAGGCCGGATCGATAACAGAGATGGCAAGCAGGGCCTCTGTCGGATTATCAGGCCGGGCCGTGAGACGTGCTTCAATCACCGGATCAAGGGCGGACTTGATCAACTCCTGCACCAGACTGTCCGGGGTGTAGTAGCTGCCGGTGGTTTTGCGGGCGTGACCGCTGGTGGAACCCTCTTCGGTCAGACCGACAAAGCCGAAGGCACGGGCGGCAAGATCAACACTGGGGGTTAATTCGAGCAGGCTTTCATACACCGAGCCCAACTCCTCCGGCCCCATGTTGCCATAGTCCACCATGGCCAGGGCGCTGTCCGCCTGCGCCCAACGCAAATGGCGCAAAGCAGTAAGAAAAGCGCGATTGGTAACCGAGCAATCATCAAGGGTGGGACACTGGCCAGGGGCAAAAAGGCCGCCCAGGGCAGGCAGGGCCAAGCGAGGTTCGCCGGTCTGCAAGGCCCGCAAAACGATGCGCTGCCCAAGCCAGAGATCATCGTGGCGTTCGCTGTCGGGACGGGACAGGGCGCGATAGGTCAAACGGCGCAGGGAGTAACCTTCCGCATATACAGAGCGGGCGGCCTGAACTTGAGGGGTGTCGTCGCTGGGATGGAGCAGGTCGCGCTCCTCCAGGGTGAAGAGAAAGAGAAAACGATAGACCAGGCGGAGCAGTTCCTGAAACAAGGCATCACTGGTGAGCGAGCCCTCATGCAGAGCGACGCGCAAATGATCGTTGGCCGGATGGCTTAAAAATCCCTGACCCAGAGTGAGGAGTGCCTGGGTCACGCCATGACGCAAACCTTCGCGCACCCGAGTGCCCTTGATTTTTCCCTCCTCCCGCCATTCCTCCCATGGACACTCAGTGCCATGACTGCCTGTGCGGCCAGCGCGGCTCTGATGCAAAAGACGCCAGAGGGCGGCAAAATCCGGATACCGGGCATCGCTGAGGATGGTTTCCAGATCAAACTCCAGATAACTTGGCCGGGTGAGGGTAGCCGCATCTCGCAGGAGTCGGAGCTGACGGCCATTGCTGACCACGGCCCAGACACAATCCTGGCTGGCGTTCAGGAACTCCTGAGCAAGCTGGAAGCCACTTTTCTTGCGACTGCCAGCCCCCTCGACGGCAAAGCGGGGATCGGGATCATCCAGTGCGAGATTATGGGGAACAATCACTACTGGCACCCGGCCGCAGGCCATAAGCGACAACGGATAAAGGCGACCAGCGATGGCAATTTTCCCGGTGTCGTGCAGATGCCCATACCCCAGCGCGTCGCGGAGCAACTCTCGCATGAAATTCAGGGTGGCGGTGGCAGCATCCACATCCTGCCGGGAAAGGGTCGGCGCAAAGGTCTTCCATTGAGCCAGGGCGATCTGAAAGGCACGGCCGTACTCGTCATGGAGCTTGATCCCCTTGGGCACCTGATAATCAGGAGCCTGCTGACGGAGATGCTCGCCACGCGCAATTTTGTCCAAAAGGTCCGGGACAAAAAGCGCCCCTTCCAGGCGCATGGTATCAAACGGCAGCGTGTCGTTATTTTTTCTGGCCATCTCGCATCCTTACAGGCTATCCGGCAGCAGCACGGAAACGCCCATCACATCAACAGGCAGACAGGGGCGGACTGTGTAACTGCCCAGATCACGGGCTGCTTCCCGCACCCGGCGATGATCGGCAAGCAGGGCCTCGGCCCGCTCCTGGGCCAAGGTTTCGACCCGAGTCTGGTGCATTTTCAAAAAGTCGAGCGCAATGGTGATCTCGCGACTAACAAGGGATGGAGCCAGATTAGCGCTGGGAGTGATATTCAACAGGGTGGAAAGATCGGCATCTTC
>JACDZF010000022.1 GCA_013426795.1 Desulfocapsa sp.
TATTGTCATCGGGATATCGCAAGCTGCTGTGACGGCCAGATCTGATTTGATGGAAAGCCCATCCCTCCGGGCAGAACCCGTTTATGCCTGCCTTTTATTCGTAAGCGGTTTTATAGCCAAGCCAATACACATGCCATTGCTTTTCTAAAAACATTTTGAGCTGTTGCCGTTCATGGCGACGCTCACCCCCCGGCTCCTTGCTGTTCTTATGACTTTTCCTGGTTTAGAAATGGACTTGCTGCCAGACTCAGGTCACCTGAGAGGACTTCCCATCTTCTTCCCCATGGATCGCGTATCGCTAGGCTTCCTTTTTCGTCCACCCCCAGTGACTCTCCATATACAGTCCGCCCCGCGGGCGTCACCCAGCTCATCCATTTTCCTTTCAACATATCTCGTTGTCGCCACTGCTCTAAGATACCTTTAAAACAGCCAGTCTCCAACTGGGTTAACAGTTGAAGGAGCTGGCTCCTGATTCTTGAAAAAAGAGTCAAAACATCATATTTCATTCCGGTCTCAATGAAAAGAGACGTGGCGCTTGTTTGCAAGGGCACGGGAAAATCGGCAGAATCGGCGTTCACATTAACCCCGATTCCCACAAGGGCAAAACAGTGATCGGCATTTTCATGCAGGGATGAAGTCTCAACGAGAATGCCGCCGCATTTACGTCCGCCAAGGTACATATCGTTTGGCCATTTCAGTTGCACCTCCAGATGACAGAGTTCCTCAAGGGCCAGTCCCACAGCAAGCCCGGCGGTCAATGTTATCTTTGGATAATCCTCAATATCCAGGCGGGGACGTACCAGAATTGTACAGCAGAGCCCCATCCCAGGAAGTGAGAGCCACTCTTTTCCCAATCTTCCTCGCCCTGCGGTCTGGCTCTCTGCCACCACACCGTACCCATGCGGCTTACCTGAATTCCCCATTTCCCGGGCGATCCGGTTGGTGGAATCAACCGTCTTAAGTAAAAGAATATCAGCCATGACCAAGATACTGCTTCTCGAATAAAAAAAGGCGCCGAGTAGACACTCGGCGCCTTTAGGGTTTTCTCTGCATCGGGAGATTGTTGAACCAAGCCCGATGAGCGGGATAATTGCCTTATCAGATAAATTTCTTTGAAAAAAACAAGGAATTTATCTGTAAAGCACTAATTTACCCCACTTGCTCCCTCTTCATCCTTGATACGACTTTTCATGGCATACATTGTGGTGGAACCGGAAGACCAGAACATCAGTTTTCCTTCCTTCACCAGATCATTGGCCGCATTTTTTATTTCCCGCGGTTTCGCATCTGGGTCACAGGCATAAAAATCTTTGACATAAAGCTGTGGTTTTGGAGCAGTCTCTGCCTTCTGCAGAATCGCAGCCTTGAGCTCTTCTTTACTTAATGCCATAGCGCATACTCCTCAAAAAAGATTGTGAACAGACAAGCAACCAAAGGAAGCGACCCGTTGTAACCGTTTAGAACGGGTCGCTTCGTCAATCAAATCAACTATTTGACATGAGAGGTGTACTTGAACTGAGTGGTCGTCCGCCAGGTATCGTAGGCAAGACGATAATCATCAATACTTTTGATGGTGAAAGGAATATCGCACTTCTCAAAAAATTTCTCCCAGCCGATCCGTTCCGCCCACTCACCAACACGCTCATACTTATGGGCATCTTTGGCATAGGCTTCCAGAATACCCTTTACGGCCGCAACGGTCTCAGGCCAACGGGGCGGAGTATTGGGAAGAAAGGGGATAACCAGCTTGGAGAATTTTGGGGCCGACCGACTGTTGGAACACTTTCCACCAACCAGAATGGCAATACCGTCACCTTCGGGGTCAGCCAAAGGCATGGCAGGACACATGGTATAGCAGTTACCACAGAACATACAACGCTCTGCGTTTACCTGGACGGACTTAATCTCCACACCATCGACCATGGCCTTGGCAGGCTTGACAGCACCAAGGGGACAGGAGGAAATGGCAAGGGGCAGCTCGCAGACACCAGTGATACGCTTGTGATCGATCATCGGTGGCTTCCGATGCACGCCGAGGATGGCGATATCGGAGGCATGAACAGCTCCACACATGTTCAGACAGCAGGCCAGAGCAATACGGACCTGAGCCGGCAGAGTCATGGAGGTAAAGTAGTCAAAAAGCTCATCCATTACCGCTTTCACAACCCCGGAGGCATCGGTGGCCGGCGTATGGCAATGAACCCAGCCCTGAGTATGAACGATATTGGTGACACCGGCGCCAGTTCCACCAACCGGGAACTTATTGCCGCGACTTTTCAAATCGTCAAGCAGTGGCTGAACCTTGGCTTTAGAATCCACCATAAATTCAACGTTGTTACGGGTGGTGAAGCGGAAGAAACCTTCACAGTGTTTATCGGCGATGTCACACATCTCGCGGATCAGCTCAATGGAAATCAGGCGGGCAGCCCCGACGCGGACCGTCCAGCACTCGTCACCGGTTTCTGATTTGTGAACCAGAACACCGGGTTGCGTAATCTCATGCCACAACCATTTACCTTTGTTGGCAGCAACGACTGGTGGATGAAACTCAGCGTAATATCTGGGGCCGATATCGGAAATCCTGTCGACCATCGGATTGGCTGGATCATAAGCCATAATGTTAATCTCCTTATATATACGAGTTAAGTTCTCGGTTTAACTTCTAATTAAGCTGCGTGGCGAGCACGGAACTCCTCAACATCACGTTGAAATCCACCTGGAACCTCTTCTTCCTGCCAGAAAACATAGGGATTGGAACGAGGCTCTTTAATATGCTGTGGAATGGGATCCAGACCCATGACCTTAATAAAGGTGGGCAGGCCAAGACGCTGCATGGTCTCACCCACACGCTCACGGTTTTTACCAACTTCCATCCACCAGTCCCAAACCTTTTCAATGAATTCAATCAGCTCTTCAAATTCATTCTCGGCTGAAACCTTCATGAAAGGAACAATCAGAGTTGCAAACTGGGCTCCATCAAGGATCGGGGCTTTGGCGCCAACGCAGATGGTTGCACCTTGGTCAGCGCCGGGACGAAGGGCCCGTGGCATGACATTAATGCAATGCATACAGCGAGTACACTCGGCATCATCAATCTTCAGCTCTGCACCCTCCATCCACATACAGTTGTTGGGACAAAGATTGATTACTTCTTTCTGAATGTTAAACTTGCCCCAGTCACGACCGGCATGGGCACCGCCGTTGGAGGGGATGTTACCGGCAACATATTCTTTAACGGCAGCCTGGTCTATGCGGATATTATCCCGCCAGGTGCCGATAACCGCCACATCTGACCGGGCTATGGCAGCTACGCAGTCATTGGGGCATCCGGAAAACTTGAACTTGAACTTGTAAGGAAACGCGGGACGATGAATCTCATCCTGATAATGCATGGTCAGCTGATAACAGGCCTCTTCCGTGTCATAACAGGACCATTCACAACGGGACGAACCAAGACAGTTGGCTGGAGTCCGCAGATTGGAACCGGAACCGCCAAGATCCTGATTCAGGTTATGGGTCATTTCATAGAAGAAAGGCTCCAGGGCCTCGGTACGGCATCCCAGCATAACCATGTCACCAGTGGAACCGTGCATATTGGTCATACCAGAACCATATTTCTCCCACAGATCACAGAGATCACGCAAATGCTTGGTGGAATAATACTTTGATGAAGGCTGAGCTAAGCGGACCGTGTGAAAATGCTCGACGCCAGGAAAACGTTTTGGCAGGTCAGAATACCGACCAACAATACCACCGCCATATCCGAATACGCCAACAATACCACCATGCTTCCAATGGGTAATCTTCTCTACATAGGACAGCTCCAACTGGCCAAGAATATCCCAGCACTCGGGTTTTTTCTCTGCCTGGCGCTTGATGTCGGTAACGAAGCTTGGCCAGGGGCCTTTTTCAAGCTCATCCAACAAGGGCGTCTCATGCTTTGCCATGAATTTTCCTCCTTTAAAATTACGAGTTAACTACTTCCCTTACCAAAAATTACTTCCCGGCCGTACCCGCCCTTCCAGCCTGCTGTTCAAGCTGAGCAACACCGGCACAAACCTTTGAAAGGCATGATCGAGGAAGAGTCATGGAGCGACAATTCACTTGAACAGCCCATTTCCTTAGCGTTAAAAACAATATCTTTTAACATTTTCTTTGTCAACTAAAAATAAATTAAAATATGCCCGGAAATGAGCCCTGATTCACTCCCGCTTTTATCCATTTAATGTAGTCTGGCCATCTCCAACAAGGCCTTCTCCGGGGAAAAAGCAGCGCCGCCATCGTCCTGTTTTTCAGCCATCAAGGAGAGTATCCGGCCCGCCAGAACCTTCCCCAACTGCACCCCCTCCTGATCAAATGAATTGATATTCCAGCAGAATCCCTGAAAAACGATTTTGGCCTCATAAAGGGAAAGCAGGGCACCCATGACCTTCGGGGTCAATCTGTCAGCAAGCAGAATAAGATTTGGACGATTCCCGGGAAATTTCCGGTTCGGATTTTCGTTTTCCTGCCCCATGGCCAGGGCCAGAGACTGGGCAAGAAGATTGGCCAGCAATTTCTGCTGCGAGGTACTTCCGTCACTTTCCAGATCTTCACCATACTGACTGTGCCGGAAGCCGATGAACTCTACCGGGACAATCTCAGTGCCCTGGTGCAGTAACTGATAAAATGCGTGCTGTCCGTTGGTTCCCGGCTCTCCCCAGATAATCGGCCCGGTTTTCAGGGCCACCCGCTCGCCCTGGCGCGTAACCGACTTGCCATTGGACTCCATGTCACATTGCTGGAGGTGGGCGGTAAATCGATGCAGGGCCTGGCTGTAGGGAAGCACGGCCACGGTCGGGTACCCCAGAAAGCTGTGATTCCAGACCCCGAGCATCGCCAGCAGCAGGGGGAGATTCCGCCCCAGCTCCGTTTCTTCCGCCACTGCATCCATAGAGGAGGCACCTTCCAGAAACTCCCGCACCTGTTCAAAACCAAGGGCAAACCCGAGCATAACCGCCCCAACCATGGAGGTTGCACTGTACCTGCCACCGATGGAGTCAAACATATAAAACGACCGCAGATACCGCTTCGGGTTATCCATGGGACTGCCCGCACCGGTCACTGCGGTACAATGAAGGCTGGGATTCAATCCCCTGGCCGTAAGGGCCTTTCTGATCAGGGTCTCATTGGTCAAGGTTTCCAGGGTGTTTCCGCTTTTGGAGACCACATTCACCAGGGTGGTCTCCAGATTCACCCGGCGGAGCACCGCGGCCGCGTCGTCAGGATCGACGTTGGAGATAAAATAAACTTTCCTCCCCTGCTGCCCATGGGCGCGCAGGGCCTCATAGACGGAACGCGGGCCAAGATCAGAACCCCCGATACCCACCTGGATCATTGTATCAAAGGGCTGCCCCTGGGCGTTGGTCAGCCGCCCGGTTTCCAGGTCCTCCAAAAAAACCTTCAGCTTGGCAAGCTCTCTTCCGGCCAGCCCCGTGGCCTCAGGCTCCACCGGATGGTGCCCGAAAAAATCGCGACTGGCCGTGTGCAGTACCTGCCGCTCTTCCGAGGGAAATCCTTCAATCCGATTCATGATCGCCCCCCGCCGCATCCGCCGGAACTGTTCCACCAGCTGCCCCTGATCAGCCAGATCCTGGAGACCGGCGAGCACCTCATCATTTACCCGCTGAGTCCCGTAGAGCAGGTCAAAGCCGGCGGCAGCAGAGCAATAGCGGCGCATCCTGTCCCCGTTCAATACCTCCCTGGCACTCAGGTCAAGGGGACGCCGGGCCAGCTCCACAAGCTTCGGGTACACGGAAAGATCCGTCAATCCCAGCCATTTCTCCATGGTTTCCCTCCTCTTCACCACGATCCACCACCCGCAATCACCACTATTTCAACCCTTTTCTACTCCTGCTGCCTGCCTCGGCCAGATCCCGCAACTCCCTGATGACTGTCTGATAATCCGGCTTCCCGTAAATGGCCGAGCCGGCAACGAAGATATTGGCCCCTGCCTCGGCCACCCGGCCAATGGTCGCGCCACTGATGCCACCATCCACCTCAATGCCAACGGCAAGGCCCAGCTCATCAATCCGTTTTTTCAACCGGCCTATCTTACGCAGGGTGGACGGGATAAAAGACTGGCCGCCAAATCCCGGATTCACGCTCATAAGCATCACCAGATCCACTTCTTCCAGGATAAAATCAAGGCACTCCAGACAGGTCGCGGGATTCAAGACCACCCCCGCCTTCTTTCCCAGCTCCCGGATCCGGGTAACCGTCCGATGCAGATGGGGGCAGGCCTCCACATGGACGGAGATCCAGTCGGCACCGGCCTCGGCAAAAGACTCCAGATAGCGGTCGGCATCCTCAATCATCAGATGCACATCCACCACTCTGTCCGTCACCTGACGGACTGCCTTGACCACCAATGGGCCAATGGTGATATTGGGGACAAAATGACCATCCATCACATCGACATGGATCACCTCGGCCCCGGCCTGATCAACGGCACGAATCTCCTCGCCCAGACGGGAGAAATCAGCGGACAGGATGGATGGCGCTATTTGAATCTGCTGCATAGATTCCCCTTTAACTGTTTCGAATCATTATTACTTCTTTTCCATCAGGGTTCCTTCTCGCCCCCGTGCCCGGTTCTGCGCACCTCGTCACCCGGCAGCATCTCCACCAGTCCATCAAGCTCCAGGCGGAGCAGGAACTCAGCCAACTGCCCGGGGGCAAGCCCGGATTTAGCGATCAGGGCGTCACGCTTCATGGCATAGGGTTCGATCATCGCAAGCAAATCCAGAAGTTCGGCATCCACAACCTCCGGCCCTTGCGCCTGCCCCGATTCTCCCAGATAGTCCCGGCGCAGCCCCTTACACAGAGGGAGCTCCTCGAGGATGTCGGCGGCGGAAAGCACCAGCTTGGCCCCCTGCTGCAACAGCCAGTGCGCCCCGGCACTTTTAAAGGAATCCACCTGACCAGGGACGGCAAAGACATCCCGTCCTTCTTCCAGGGCAAATTCCGCGGTTATCAGGGAGCCGGATTTTCTGGCCGCCTCAACCACCACCACGCCGTAACTCATCCCGGCGATAATCCGATTCCGGGCCGGAAACCTGAAACCCTCAGGACGGGTGCCGAGGGGATATTCCGTCACCAGAAGACCGCACTCCCCTATCTGTTCATAGAGACGGCGGTTCTGCTGGGGATAGACCACATCCAGCCCGCAGCCCAGCACCCCAATGGTGGCGCCGGGCGCGGACAAGGCACCAGCATGGGCACAGGCATCAATGCCCAGCGCCATACCGGAGACCACGGCCACTCCCCGGAGCGCCAGATCATGGGCCAGGGCCGTGGCGATCCGGTGGCCGTAGCTGGTTGCCGCCCGTGAACCAACCATCGCCACACAGCAGCTTTCCAGCAGTTCCGTGCGACCCTTTATATACAAGACCGGCGGCGGAGTGCTGGTCTGCCGCAGCAGAGAGGGGTAGTCCTGATCCTCAAGACAAAGGGCCTGCGCCCCGATCCCGGCCAGACGATCCAGCTCCTGCTCTCCCCGTTTCCGCACCGCTGCCACATCGGTCAGCCCGAGCAACGCCTCTGCCCGGATTCCACCAATCTGGGACCGTTCTTTGGCCGTGGCCTGAAAAACCCCGTCCGCCCCGGCAAAGCAATCCACCAGCCGTCCAAGCCCGGTCACACCCAGCCCCGGCACCAGACTCAAACTCACCCAATCAAGGAGATCAGCCATATCTTTTCCTGTTCCTGTGCGTGACGGTGGAATACTACGCGGCGATTTGACAGAGGGTTTCGACGTTGTGCCGGTATGGTCTCCTTGTCCAGACCGACAAGGCCCCCTTCCTTTCCGGGACGGGTCGGGATGCGGGTATTTGCTGGAAACAACAGAAAAAAGACGGCGCCAACCTGTTAAGCGGCTCTAATCTTTGACAAACACACGAAGTTCTTCGAGCCGGGAAGGATGCTGTAATTTCTGTATTGCCTGGGCCTCAATCTGACGGATCCGTTCCCGGGTCACAGCGAAGCAGATCCCCACCTCTTCGAGGGTATGATCACAACTCACATCAATGCCGTAGCGCAGCTGCAAGACCTTGATCTCGCGGGCCGAAAGGGTGGCCATCACCCGCCGGAGACACTCTTTCAAGCTGTCCACCATGGAGGATTGATCCGGCCCGATGGCACTGCAATCCTCAATAAAATCAGAAAGAAAAGACTCCTCGTCCGTTCCCACCGGCATATCCAGAGAAATGGCATCCTTGGCTGTTTTCAAGGCCGCTTTGACCTTCGATGCATCCACCCCGAGCCGTTCCGCAATTTCTTCCGGGGTCGGCTCCCGGTTTTCATGACGGACGAAATTCCTGGTCACCCGCAGCATCCGGTTAATGGTCTCGATCATATGTACCGGCAGCCGAATGGTTCGTCCCTGATCAGCAATACCACGGGTTATGGACTGACGAATCCACCAGGTGGCATAGGTGCTGAACTTGTAGCCGCGATGATAATCAAATTTTTCCACGGCCTTGATCAAACCGATATTCCCCTCCTGCACAAGGTCAGGAAACTGTAGGCCACGATTCACAAATTTTTTGGCCACCGAAACCACCAGACGCAAATTGGCCCGCACCAGTGACTCTTTGGCATCGGTGACGATTTTTCCTGCCATCTCCAGCTCATGGAGAGTCTCCTGCAAGGCTCGATACCCGAAGCCCACCTCCTCGTGCAAAACCCTGACCATTTTTTTTTCAAGCTCCATGGGGCCCACCGCCAGGGCCACCTGCTCGCTCATCGCCAACTCATACTCCTGCATCACCTGATCACTGACCAGTTGAAAACGATTTGCCAGATCTTCAAGGCCGGCAGCAATGCCATTGATGCAGCGGGAGCAGATCAGTCGACCCTGAAAGATCTTTGCTATCTCCGCTCCCATGGCGAGAATCCGTTGATAGATCTCTCCATCCTCGTCGGTTCCATCCGCGCAACTCAGAAAAAGCTGCCGCAACTCCTCTCTTTTCCGGTGCAGTTCCATGGCCTGTACAACCCGTCCAATGAACTCATCCTGCACCTGGGCCAGAACGTCTTTCTGGTCATCGGAGAGACCCTTGAGGGTCTGGGTGATTTTTATCCGCCCCGTCTCAAGCTCCTTGACCAGAGACTGGAGAGCCGGAATGGCCAAAGGAGTGGAAAGCACCGCCATCTGGATGCGAGCCTGCCCCTCATCCATCAACCGGGCCAGCTCGAACTCTTCCTCATAGCTGAGCAGGGGCATGGCACCCATCTCCCGCAAATAAATACTGATGGGCTCAACAACATGGCTCCCCTTGGCGGCCGGTTCCCCAATGGAACTGAAATCATCGTCATCAGAATCGATAACCGACTCTTCAACGCTCTCGCTGTTTTCTGCAATAACTGTGAGTGGATCCCCGTCCCCATAGGCCCACTCGGGAACAATCACTCCGCTCTCGCGGCCCAGACCAGAAGTGATTTCAGCCAGATCAAAGGCGTCATCGGCGGGCAGATGATCGCTGTCGGAATGCTCCTGCCCATGCTGATCTAAATCTTCATCCACAGCCATACTTCCCCCCCTCCGAGGTTGTACGTTTTTTTCATGCCAAAAAAAAACCAGCGCACCCTGCATACTGGAACGGCCCGGAATGGGCCGGCATCGTCACTTCTATTCAGGAATCAGAAACTGCTGAGCCCGGCATACCCTTGCCATGGGTGTTTCTCTGGTCAAGAAGCCGGCGCCGAAAACAACTGGGATGAAAGAGAGATGGGGCTGAAACTGCTTGCTCTTTTCCCTTCCCGTTGCCAGAAACACTGCTTTCTCAACGCAACCGTACTATATCAATTTAAATTTTAATATCAATAAGTTGTTTGAAAAAATAATGGGGGTAAAGGCATGCCCGGAACAGCACTCCCGTTTTTCAGACATCTTCATTGAGGGCATGGAGTTCCTGATTAATCTTCGCCACCTGCAGCAGCAAGCGGTCACGCTCGTCGGATGCGTCGCCGGACACGCTGACCAGCTCCGCAAACACCTTTTTCTTCATCTCCTCCAGCTTCTGCCTCTTCAACCAGCCCAGCAACTCGGCCAGCTCCTCCTCGCTCCCTGAAGAGATGCCACTCTCGGCAGCCGCCCTCGTCGCCATCTGAATCTCCCCGACCAGGGCCCGCTCTTCACCCTCGGGCAAAACGGCCAGCAGCTCCTCCGGCTCAAACTGAGGATTTCTGGCATGCAGGGCCTTGATCTGGAGAAACAGAACCTCCCCCACTCCCTCTGCCAGGAGGAATCTGAGGCCAGCCTCCTCCAACCGCGAAAAATGGCCGGGATAGCGAACCATATAGGACACCAGCCGTTTTTGCGGGCCGTTCAAGCGAAGATCCCGTCTCCCCTCCAGCACGAACCGGCCCGATGCTTTCCCGGGCGAGACCGGGGTCGAGGGTCCCGGCAGAGCGGGAGCATTGGCCATCAGCAGATCACCAAGCTGCCGGGCATCCATGCCCAGCTTTTCACTGAAATGGGCGATCACCACCGACCGCTGCAAGGGAGAGGCTGCCGCCTGTACCAGCGGACGCAGCTCTTCCACGATCCTGCCCTTGCCGTCCAGGGTCAGTCCATGTTCCTCGATCATCCTGGCCAGGGCGAACTCGGCCAGCGGCATGGCCGTATCCAGCAGCCGCTCCAGCTCCTCCGGCCCTTTTTCACGGATAAAGGTATCGGGGTCATGCCCCGGGGGCAACAGCGCCACCTTCGCGCTCATCTGCTCGGCCAGAAACAGGGGCACGGCCCGCACCGCCGCCTTGATCCCGGCGGTGTCGCCGTCAAAAAGAAGGATCGCGTTATCAGTGTAGTGGCGCAGCAGTTTGAGTTGCGGCCGGGTCAGGGCGGTTCCCAGAGGAGCCGCCACGTTGGGACAGCCGTGCACCACCATGGAGATCATGTCAAAATTGCCTTCCACCAGCACCACCCGCTGGCGGGTGCGGATATCTGCGGCCTGCTGGAAGAGCCCGAGCAGCAGACGGCTCTTGTCAAAGACCGGACTTTCGGGGGAATTCATGTACTTGGGCTGCCCTTCCCCGATAATCCGGCCGCCAAAGCCATTGATCCGCCCTTTGGTGTCAAAGATCGGAAAAAGGATCCGGTCCCGGAAACGATCATAGGCCCGGCCCGTGTCCTCCTTTTTGACCAGCAGCCCGACGGCCTCGGCTGCCGCAGTCTCCTCACCCTGCAAGGTGGAACCAAGAAAATTCCAGCCGGAACTCTCCACCGCCGGCGCGTATCCCAGCTGGAACTTCTCCTGAATTGCGAGGGGGATGCCGCGCCGCTCAAGATAGGCGCGCGCCGAACCCGCCCCCCCGGCATGGAGCAGATATTCCCGATAGACCCGCGCCGCCTTTTCGTTGATGGCGTACATCGCCTTGCGCAGACGCTCCTTTTCCTGCTCGGCCTGGGAGACCTGCCGCTCCGGCAGATCGATGTGATACCGACTGGCCAGGGTCTGGAGGGCGGTGGGAAAATCCATATTGTGATATTTCATCATAAAAGAAAAAACGTCACCCGACGCGCCGCAGCCGAAACAGTGGTAAAACTGCTGGCCCGGATGGACCGAGAATGATGGAGTTTTCTCGCTGTGGAAGGGACAGCAGCCGAGAAAACGGGCCCCCGCCCTTTTCAGATCCACACTTTCGCCGATGATCTGGACGATGTCGGCCTGCTCTTTGATCTGCGCGGTTATCGCATCACGTGATTCCGAATATCCCATATGACCGATCCAAACCCAAGAACTGCGGGACAATTCCCCTCACCATCAACCAACCTGTTCCGCCAACAATGCCCAGGAAGCAACATCCATCAACCGGCCTTAATCCGCACCTGCTGCGCCTTCTCCGGTTCTCCCAGCTCGGTATAGGCCTTTTCCATAAGCAGCCAGTTCTGCTGCATCAAGGAATAATCCTTACCGGCCAGACTGTTGGACTTGATGCAGAACTGCACCGCCTGCCCATAATCCTTCTGGGAATACTTCACCTGGGCCATCTCATGCCACAGCCGGGCATTCCGGGGCTCAACCCGGAGGGCCCGCTCCAGCATAATCTCAGCCTGACTGAACTCACCAGCCCGCACATTTTGCCGGGCGCTGGCAAGCAAGGCGCCCGCCGCTTTCCCTTCCACCGCCACCGGCACCGATTCTCGACCGGTGGCCGGGCTGGATTCCGGCGCGGCTTCCAGGCCAGAATCAGGAACCGGATCAGGAACCGCATCAGGTACGGGCGCAGGCACGGGCGTGGGCACAGGCGCGGGTGTCGGGGCAGGAACGGGACGGGGACGGGGAGAAGGGAGCGGAGCTGGTTCCGGCCCGCTTGGATATTGAACGGCATGCTTCGTCGAACAGCCATGGAGAAACAGGACAACAACCATGGGCATCAGGACCTTGGCGGCCAAGGCCCGGCAATATTTACCAGGGGATTGATTCATCTTCGTCTTTTGTTCTCGATGCCTCTGAAGCCTCAGCCCCAAAGAGAGGGTTCCAGGTTCCCCGGCACTGGGGTCAGGAACCGGCAAACACTGGGAATTTCAGTATCATTTTCGGATTTTCTGCCCCATAAAACCCGTAGTCCTCACTGGTCAGTCCCATCCACCGGGGAAGCTCGTATCTTACTGGAACCAGTCGCGGATCGTATTCCAGAACTCAGGGCCCTTGCCCTCCTGGGGCTCCCCGCCCGATGCCGGCGAAGGCCGCTCCGCCCCGGCGGGAATGGTTCCTGTGGCAAAGGGCAGCACCACATCTGCCCGTGAGGCCTCCTCGGAATAGCCATAGGAATCCGGATTGATCCGGGCCCACTCAACCCCCTCCGGTTCCGTCAGCTCCAGAGGCTGGGGATGCAGGGACCCCATGATCTTGCCCCAGACCACCATGGCGCCGCTGGCTCCGGTGAGCTTCGTTGGTCTGTTGTCATCACAGCCGATCCAGACCACGGCCAGCCGATCTCCGGTGTACCCGGCAAACCAGCTGTCCCGCAGCTCATCGGTGGTTCCGGTCTTGCCGGCGGCATGAACCGACTCCGGGATCATGCGGGCAAGACCTTTCGCCGTACCCTCACGCACCACCCGTTGCAAGGCGGTATTGAGCAGGAAAATGGATTCCGGGGAAAAGCGCTGTTCCACCGACAGCCCAAAGCGCTGAACGACCTTGTTCTCCAGGGTCAGCACGCTGCTGATAACCCGCTGCGGCTGATAGAACCCGCCGGTGGCAAAGACCTGATACATCCGCGCCACCTCCAGGGGCGACAACTCCGCCGTTCCCAGAAGAAAAGAAGGATAGGGCTGGAAGTCGCTCCTGATTCCCATACGGCCAATATTCTCCACCACCTTTTCCACCCCCACATCCATCCCGACGCGGACGGTGGACAGATTATAGGAATGGGCCAGCGCCTCATAGAACGGCACCACCCCATGCTCTTTTTTATCATAGTTGGCTGGCCGCCAATCCTTGGCACCGGCGGCAGAGACGGTCAGGACGATATCATCCACCGGGGTTGCCAGGGTGTAGCCATTGTTCAGGGCGGTGAGATACACCACCGGCTTGATAAGTGAACCAATGGGGCGATGGGCGTCCAGGGCCCGGTTAAAGCCGGACTGCATGGCCTCACGGCCACCGGCCACGGCCTGGATCTCTCCACCCTCGCGGCTGCTGACAATCACCGCTCCTTCCAGGCCGGTGACCCCGGTTCGTTTTTCCAGGGCCGCAATGGTCTCCTGGAGTTGCTTCTCGACCTGGGTCTGAACCTGCGGATCAAGGGTGGTGAGGATCTTCAGGCCATTGGAAGTGAGATCCTCCTCACGATACTCCTCGCCCAACTGACGGCGCACCAGATCAAGAAAGGCCGGGTAGCGGTTAAACCCGCTCTGCACCATTTCCCCCTTTTCCATACCGGCGGCCTTGGCCGTGCCGTACAGCTCGTCGGAAATCACCCCTTCCGACCGCATCACATCGAGCACCACCTGCCGCCGATGCAGACAGCGTTCGGGCTCGCGGCGCGGATCATAATAGGACGGGCCCTTGATCATCCCCACCAGCATGGCCAACTGGGCGGCGGAGAGGTCTTTCAGCTCACGCCGGAAATAAAACTGACTGGCCAGGCCAAACCCATGCACCGCCCGCCCCCGATCCTGGCCCAGGAAAATCTCGTTGGCATAGGCGGTGAGAATCTCGTCCTTGCTGTAATGGGCCTCCAGGAGCAGGGCCATGATCAGCTCATTGAACTTGCGATAGAGGGTGCGCTCGTTGTTGAGGAAAAAATTCTTCACCAGTTGCTGGGTCAGGGTGCTGCCGCCCTGCACGGTCTTGCCGGCCCGGAGATTGGCAAACATGGCCCGCAGAATTCCCAGGGGATCAACCCCGAAGTGGGTGTAAAAATGCTGATCCTCCACCGCGATCAGGGTCTTGACCAGCAGCTCGGGCAGCTCTTCCCGCTTATAGACAACACGATCTTCATTTTCCAGGGGATGAAAACTGCCGATGCGGGCCGGATCAATGCGCGCCAGGGCCAGCTCGGCGCCGGTATCGGTGCGCGCGATTTTCTTGACGGCGGCCCCGGAAAACTCAACGGTGATGCGGGCCGACTGCTCCACGCCGTCGGCAAAGGCGAAATCCCTGGTGGAAAGACGGACGACATTGCCGGCAAGGTCATAGCCACCCGGGTCCTTCGCCGCCTTGTCCTGCCGATACCCGGCAAGCTGCAACTCCGCGGCCAGCATGGGGGCGGTAAAGATCAGGCCGGGATACAACTCCAGGGGACGGGCATAGACCACAGCGGGCAGGGCCCAGCGCTTGCCGTCAAACTTGTGGCGGATGATCCTGTCCAGATACGCCACATACAAGGCCATGGCCACGGCAACCAGAAGCAGCGACGGCACCAGAATCTTCACCAGCCTCCAGCCGCCCGACCGGCGCCGCAGCCGCCCTGTTTTGGCAGGGATTATTTTTTTGGTTTCAGACAAAATTCAAGGACCTTTGAACCCGTTAGGGTTTTACTCAAGATGGATGGGATCAATCACCCCGGCAGCATATCCAGAGGACTTTGGAACTTCCTGATATCCCTTGATATGACCTGGGTATAAATCTCGCTGGTCTTCACATCCGCATGCCCCGGCAGCTCCTGAAGGACCCGGATGCCCACCCCATTTTCGAGCATATGGGTGGCGAAGCTCTGACGCAAGGTATGACAACTGGCCTTTTTGTCAATGCCCGCCACCACCACCGCCCGCTTCACCGCCTTTTGCAACCCGGATTCCAGGGCATGATGACGCTGCTCTCGGCCCGAACGCGGGTCAATGGAGCGTTCCTTTGCCGGAGAGACCCACTGCCAGCCGACCGTACGGGTGGCAGTGGGATATTTTCTGGCCAGAGCCTCCGGAATATACACCTCGTCGAACCCTTCCTCAAGCTCCTTCTGATGGAGGAGCTTCACCGCCTCCACCTGCCGCCGCAACTCCGCACCTCCACACCCTTGGACAAAAGAGTGGTCCGGTCTTTTCCGCCCTTGCCGCCGCGGACAAACATCAACCCCTGCCCAAAATCCACATCCTTGGCACCAAGCAGCTTCGGATGGGTCTTCCCGCCAAAGTAATGGAGATAGCGCAGAATCCACTGACAATAGGTCTGCTCGGTCCGATACGCAGAGTGCTGATAGCGGATCACCTCCCGCACGTGATCCATCAATCGGAGATCAGGGTTGGGACGAAATTTCGGCCTGTTTTTAATTTGACTTTCCATATTCCATCACATAGTATCGTAATACGTGGAAATAATCATAAATTATCCAATACATAGCCTCACATTTTTATTATTTTCCATATTTGACAATCAATATAAAAATAAGTGGAAATTTTGCCCATCCAGATAAGCCAATATGATGGAAAATTTCCCACTTATTAAACTGTTAGGCGTCGGCCGTAAACGTACGTCTGACATGACCATTTATGTCCTGCAATAGGCGCTATAAGCAGCAATGACGAATGCTCAATTTTGCAGTCTTGTCGAAAAGGCAATAGAAGAATTTTCTTTGTTAATACAGCTTGATGAGTCTGAGCAAAAGTTTCAGAGTTTCTTCGAGAATACCCCGTCTCTCTTCGAAGCTCTGGGATATATGAGAGCTATACCTCATCCGGTGATAGAGACTGAGAATCTGAGGAATTACATTCCCGACTTTATTGTCCAGCGGGACGACGGGTTTTGGCAGATATTTGAGCTCAAGCGGCCTGACACGAAGGTGCTCAAAAACAATGCTCGAAGAGATGCCTGGTATGCGGATATGCAAACCTATCTTTCCCAGTGCATTGATTATATAGAGCTGCTGAGAGACCAATCGGTACGCGCTAGATTCGAACAACGTTATGGCGTGACGATGCACCTCGGGTTTCCTGTAACCATAGTCGCTGGAGTCTCTGAGCAAATCGATCAGCTAAGAGCTATCAGGCTATTAGATCGCTTCAAAGAGAACATTTCATTAGTAGCATTTGACCAGGCATTTGCGTCAATGCAAGCATGGTATTCGGGGAAATACCCACAATCCGAACAATGGTCAGGATCGACAATCGCGTTGCTCTACGAATTAGATCAATTCGAAAAGAGGAACGGGTGCGTTTTTGACATTGGTTGGGAACGGGAAATAAACAGGATTACTTTGCTTCGCAGATCAGAAGACACCCTGGCTCTTCGCTTGATTGACTCCAACGGCCTTAGTATGACTAGCGACTTCATTTCGCCTGACAAGGCGCTAGGTAGATCTGTGGCGCTGATGATAAGCATTTTCCCCGTCAACGATATCTTTCGGGTAGTACTGGAAGCAGATGGGCTACAGATTGCCGACATTCGAAGCTCGAATCTGAGCATGAACCTAAGCATGCCTGCACCCACGATATGGGGGAACGATCTGGAAGGTTCAGGATCCGCCCATTTTGTCAATGGGTTTTTTCTGGCTCGTACCCCAGCTCTCTCCATGAGCGAACGTGCAAAGCTTCGAGAATATATGCAAGAGAAGTGTTACGATTACAGTATTAACCACGATAAGACTATTAAGGGAATAAGATTCGGAACCCATCAGTTCATGTATAACATTGGCCATCCCCAGTTTGATCCAGACCACGAATTCGAGACTCATATGGTGCAGCGAGATGACGATTGCAGGCCAATTACATGTTGAAAGATCACAGCAGCTAGGCTAGGCCGGACGCAGAGGCAAACCAAGCAATCCTGAATTGGCCTAACTGTGGGAAGTTAAAGGGGCCACGAAATAAAAAAATAAAACGGGTCAGAGAAGCTTTAAATCTTTCTTTAACATACGACAACGCATAGTACTGCGTTGTTTTTTTTTGGAGTTTACTTTTATTCTGGCCTCTTTTATTCTGGTTTTTTCCAGTTTTTCAATAAAACCACTCAGCGTCTGGTGAAATCAGCGATCAGGAGTCTTGCCCCAGAGTAAATTGGGTCTGACCCCATTTACTCCCAGATCCACTGTGGGCCGGACTTCAACTTGTCGAACAGAACCAGACGCCACCAACCCAGGATGCTGATGGCAAGCACCAGAAAGGCACATCCGAAGAGGGTGGGAAACGCGTACCACAGCTTCGTCGTTTGCGCATTCTCGCCGATCCGGTTGTAATCAACCCCATTGATTGTCCATGTGGTGAAGAAAACGGCGAGATACCCCAAATAGAGCAGAATCCCCATGCATACGGATGGCTTGCGTCTCAATGTGTTCTGTTCGGTGGTCATGGGATTTATGGCTGGTTTCATACGTAAGCGGGGAGTCTAAACTGTGTCCCAACACATGCTCATCGCTACTCTGAATGCTTCGTCAAGTGACGCGGGGACGCGATTGACTGCTACTTGAAGCCACCGCTGGCTAGGGAACATTGTCATACCGCTGCCATCCATTAGGTAATTGTGACCCGCGCGCCACAAATAGTGGAATGTTTTCCTGCCGGGATAATGCCTTGATATCTTCAAGCACCTTTTTTTCCGACTCTGAGTATGCGTCTGGGTGGGTTATAACTATCCACACGCCATTCTCTTGCACAGACCGCTCCTGTTTACGCACATAGGAAAGAAACTCAGTCGTTGATTGGAGTACGGGCTCGACTTTTTCAGTCTTCAGGTTTTCGGCGAAAGAGACTACAAGGCCCCATTTCTTCCCGCCCAAATCGGCAACACGTTTTGGTAGCATGTGCATGGAAATGCCTTTTGCGCGCTCCGGTGAAACGGCGGATGCGGTTGTGGCAAAGGCGAAAAAAACAACCAGGATTACTGCTGTCGAAACAAAGCGCACGTTGTTGCTCCCCAAAATAAAAGTTGAGGGGCGCCGAGCTTTTGCGGCGTCCCACTCGAACGCCGGGTTAAGTGTCTTTGTCATCATGTAGAGCCAGCGTCATCAAACATTTCAAACCGGAATTCTGTGCCGCTAAAATGCACGACAAAGTCGCCACCCCAGCCACAACCAACCGAGCAACCGAACTTAAAGTGGGCATAACTGTTTCCATTCAATGAGAATAATGATACGAGTTTTGCTGCGCCGTGAATAAGTTCAATTCGCCCTTGTGCGAAGAGGAAGTGAGTTGGATCTTTGGCTGCGGAGTCATTCTCGAATGATACCAGATACGTGTCTTTGGCCTGTGATGGCAATGCCAGAATTTTCGGGCGCTGCTCAGACAACTTAACTGGGTGTTCTCCTTCACTTTTTTCAAAATCTGAGGCACGAAGGCGTATCTGTCTTTCAATACTCACAGCCGTTCTGGAGTCTGGAGCAGAATTAGGATTTATTAGCCTATAGCTCGGGCGTTTAATTGTTCCTCCGGAATACGCCAATTGCCACGAAATTTTTGGACACGTCTCCAAACGGAGCATTGCCAAGGGAATTTCATCTCCAGTCTCGTAAGCGATGACGGAACTCTCTGTGACAGATGCACGACATGTGCGCGAAGAATCGGTTCCAAGAAGGTGCATGATGGCTCCCAGCTTAAATTGGCCGTTCACGCAAAGCAGGTTTCCACCACACCACTTTCGCGCAAACATGCCCTCTCCCGATTTTGGAGCCTTTATCCAGTCGTCAGCGGCGAACGAACACGTGCCAATGCACAGCAACATAAGTACAATAACGAAGCGGAGCATTTAAGACTCCCAACGTTCAGCTTGAGGGGCGCGGAGGCAGCAAGCGAAGCTTGCTGGCGGAGCGTCCATCTCGAAGCGATTGTTAGCCCTTTGTGGGTTGAAATGCAGCGAGTGGGGTTGACAAGGATGAATGTTCATTTTGCGAAAGGGCTCGTACACCATTGTTGTTCACAAGGGACGCCATCACCATTTCCGTCCATTTCGACATTGGGGCAATTTCGCAAAAAGAATGTTGCTTCGGCGCAAGAGGACATTTGCGAACAGTGCGTGCGGCCATCGCAACTAAAAGTAGAAGAGATACTTTGACTGTCTATTTGATCCGCAACGCCGGTTTGCGAAGAAATACGGTTCGAAAACTCGCTATAGACGTACAAGCCTATAGCGATGACAACGGCAACTGAAAAAACAGCTCCGAATATGCTGTGTTTCTCGCTACGACGTTTAGCTGAGTGCTGACGTACAGGGCGTACCGCAGGACGGTTTGGGCAAAGTAGGTTTGTAGCCCGACTTTTTTCCACCGTGTCGGTTTCAACTTCGAATGTCAGCTGCTCGCCGACAAATGGGCGATGACCATCTTTAGGGAACGCGGAGATATGAACAAATATCTCAGGCCCTCCTTTAATCGGAGCTATGAATCCAAACCCCCGATCATCATTCCATTTTGTCAGCGTACCGTCGATGCGCATAGGAAGGGTTAGCAAGTAATTAAGCAGATCTGTATATCATCCCAACTTGTCCGAAGTTTTGGATGTTTTCCTCTATCGACAAACTCAGGTTCTTTGCCGTGTCAGCCTGAGAAATTTTGCTAACACACCGAAATGCTAAAATAATATTGAGAATATTGCCATGCTAAATATTGGTTTTTCTGCATATCATTCTGAGCAAAGGGGGTATAATTTTGCAAGAACTTTATATGATACCGTCTATGATGCAACGCCGGAACGGTTCGAGGCGTCCCTTGGGGCAAAGAACTTATCTGTTCTCAGGAAGTTAAGCAATATGCCTTGGCAAGCAACGGCAGGCTCCTGCCGACGACAAGCCAGACAGAACCCGGCACAGAGACAGGCGTAATATATTAATCCTGTTTCCTTATATCCCTGCCCGGCCAGACTGTTTGATAAGGTTGGGATCAATGGCATTCATTTCTTTTTCTACTCTTTTTATATTCCCCATAACCTTATCCTTAATTTCCACCATGGGATATTTCACCAAAATATCCAAAAGACGATTTCGGGACTCGATCAAGAGCTTTTTCTTGGTTTCAATGTCGGAAGCCTTGGTAAAACGGATAAAGGTATCCGCAGCCTTCCGGCGCTCTCCCTCTGCTGCAAGCAGAGATGCCTCGAGAATTTTCTTTTCGGCTTTCGCCGAATACTCAGTGGAGAGCAAAGAGCTGAACTTCTCAATGGCCTTGTCATACTGGGCCGCCTCCATCAAAACCAGCCCTTCCTTCCAGCGCCCTTCAAGTTCCTGGTGGTTTTCAGCGGTGACACCTTCTGCCCCCGCCTTCTCTGCTGAGGGGAACACCCTTGCTTCCGGCGGAGTCATAACCGGCTGAGGTGTTTCGTCCCTGCCACCTCCAATGGAAGCAGGGACTGTTTCCGATTTGCCACTATTGTCCTGGGCCATGGGCGGGTTTCCAGCACTCCTCTCTATACCTGGCATGACATTTTTAGACCACTCGTCCGCCCGTGTCCGTACTGCCGTCCTGATGCGATCGACGTTGGAGGCAACCGGCGAATATGGATAGGTTTTGAGAAACTTATCAGCCTGCCACACCACCGTATAGCCATCCTTGGCCGGATTAAAGGCGAGATAATTCATTAACAGATTTGAATATTCCTTCAGCTCCGCCCCCCCCTGGTCACCTTTTTTCAACATCGACAATTGCAGGACCGCCCATTCTTCGGCACCACCAAGCTCCCTGTATTCCCTCGATATCTGGATATATTGTGCCTCTGCGTCCTTATATTTCCCGGAGCCGACATAGAGATCAGCGAGAATTTTCCGCACCGAAAGCAGGTCCGCAGTCTGGCCATCGGGGAGGATGTTCTCATCAAGAATCTGATGAAAGACCCCCTCGGCCTCTTCTGCCTGCCGCAGGGCCATCAAGGCCCTGCCATAGGAAATCCTGGCAGCCAGGCTTAACCTGTCTGTCAAGGGTTCCGGGATCTGCCGCCAGGCTTGAACCAACTCTTCATTGTGCCCCTTGGCGGCATGCTCTGCCAGTGTGGATTCCAGGGAATCCAATCGATCCAGCCCGCCACCCTGCAGCCCGCCACCGTTGACATCAGCGGTTGCGACTATCTGGCCGCAAACTCCATCCACAAAGGCGATATCACTTTGCTGCAACTCAAAAACCTCTCGAGGGTTAATCGCAACTTTCGCCGGGCCTCTGGGAACGGACGTTTGCTGCTGGAGGATTTCATGAAGACGGGTATATCCATTGAGGATTTTTTGCAGTTCCAAAAAACAACGGACCATCTTCTCAGAATCATCCGTCGAAATTCGCATGACCACCGCCTGATTGTCCCGCTCCTTCCAGCGATCCGCCTTTTTATTATATTCAGCAATGCGAGCCGCAACGTGATCAACGGAGAGTTTCATCTGATCGTTGTCGGGGGCTGCGGTTTTTAGCTGAGCGGCAGGGGGTTTGGCTGTCAGGTTATCCACTCCCCCCGACCCTGAAGATCGGTTCTGTTCCGCTGAAACCGGCGCGGCAGGATCGATGACTTTTTTTTGGTTGGAACTGCAACCGCTCAAAATCAGGCAAGAACAGACAAAAAACGGCCAAAATTTTATTCGTCTCATAACATATCTATTTGGTAGTATTTAAAATATTTTCACAAGAATGAAAATTCTCGTGAAAGCCCAAGGTATCTTTTCGCTCTCCGCGAATTCCGCTTCTCCTTCGTGCATCAAAATGGCGTAATCGAAAGAGGTCCTCTTCGTAGCGTTCACAACAGGCCGGGGGATCAAAGCTCCCTGCAACTGGAGCTGCGAGCAAGGCTCAAAATCAGATGGGGCCTGAAGATCAATCATGTCACGGGGAGCCCCAAGGAAAAACACCTTGGCACACCGCGCTTAATTGGCCCAGTAAGGCTTAAACTGCCGGGCTGGAACAAATTCTCCGTCCTCATCAAACTTACCAAAGGTCATGATCGAAGGGACTGAACGATTCTTTGCGTCAACCTCCCTGACCTTGGACGTCAAGATCCCCCCCATCTCGGGTTGGACCGCCAGGTTCAACTGACCCAGTGGTTCACGCCGCAAAGTAAGGCCGGAAAAAGAAATTTCAACCGGATCAAGCTTCTGTCCGTAGCCTTTTTCCCTGAGCAGGATGCGAACAAGTTCCGTCCAGGTGGGCAGAGCCCCCTCGGAACCGGTGATGCGCGTGGATGATTTTCGCATATCCTGATTATCATCAAACCCCACATACACCCCCACGGCATAACCGCCTTTCGCTATCAGACCTTCTCCCTGGGAGGAAACACCGGGGAGATAGCCGAAAAACGAGGCATTGGTATAATTGTTGGCCGTTCCTGTTTTTCCAAGAAGCGGTACGGCCAGATCAAAACCGGCAAACTTCTTGCCGGCCTCCTCGTCAATCCCTGTAAGCCTGACGTTTTTATCCGCGTACCGGCCAGTACCAAACTTGACGATATTCTCCAGGATATGTCCCACAACCAGCGATGTCTCCGGCGCCACCAGACGAACATGTTTCCGCTTGGGCCGGTACAGGACCTCACCCTCTTCAGACTCAATGCGATCAATAATGGAGAGCAAGTCCCGGGACTCTTCCTCCTGCCCTTCGCTTAAGACCACCTCGCCGGTTACAATCCCCTCGTACATCCGCACAAACTCGAGCAGAGTAACCACGTTGGAACCAAGAGGAAACGAGAGTACCGGGTCCAGCTGACTTTGAATTCCAAGCTCGCGGGCAAAATGAATCAGATACTGGATGCCCACCAAAATCCTGAAATCCTTTATCGCAGATAACACCTCAAAACTGTAGGGAGGCAAGGAAGATAATCGCTTGAACTCAGTATCCACCTGCCTGCGAACCATATCCATGGTGGCCGACGACAACAATGAATCGAGAAAAATATCCGCCCAGAATTTCTCCTGACCAGCGACATCCAGTTGCGATAAATTGTCTCGCAACTGAGTTATGTCAATGCCCTGCAAATCACTTCTGGCCCTTCTGGTGAAAACATTTCTATCATTGATCGGGTCATAATAGAGGAGAGGCTTTCCCTGACTTTCCCGGGCTGCAAAATAATCGGCAGAATTCCAAACATCCTCCACCTCACGACGAAAAGACACCATCTCCTGATGGAGATCAACCAAGCCGAGGTACCCTTGACCGGCAAGAAGAGATTTTCGCAAAAAAATCTCCTGCTTTTCTTTTTCCGTCAATCCTTTTTCACGCAACTGATCGTCAAGATCCGAGCTTGTCCCCGCCGCTCCCAAGCCATAATGGAGTCTTTTTATTACAGAATACTCTGAAAGACGATTTTCAAAGATAAAATCTGTTTCCAGGCGGCTAACGGCCTGACCAAAAGCGGCATTCTCCAGCACCGCACGGGTAACAAGAATGCCATATCGATCCCTGATCCGCGCCGCATAGGTCTCGTATGAATCCGTCTTTCCGTTCAAGGCTTGAGGCGCCAACCCGACATGGGTTGCAACATCTTGAAACTGGATCACGTTCAAGTGATCACAGAGATGATACAAAAGCCAGACCGAGGCCAGGTTCTCTGAGTGGACACCAGCCCAGCTCATGGAAACCTGGCTGTTAGCACTTTTATGATCAGGTCTGGGAAAATAGGGCTGCCTTTGAAAAACAAAGACGTCCCTTTTATTACTCAGCAGGTCCGTGGCATTCCATCCAAGCTGCAAGGCGGCAGTATAGACAAAAGGTTTAAAGGCGGACCCCATGGTTCGTCTGGCGGAAATGGCCCGATTGAAAAACCGATTTTCCACGCCCCCGGCCATCGCCTTGATAAGACCCTCCTGCACAATCAGGGCGCCGCCCTGAACCTTTGGAAATTTCTCCAATTCAAGGGAGACCTCTCCATCAGAAGAAATATCCCGGATACTGACCCAGGCCCGATCTCCTTCCTTCAACTCGGAGAGGATCAGCGGAAGATCTTTGACCGTGGCCTCATTCCAGCGCCCCTGCTTCCATTTCATCTGGGCGGCAAGCAGCCCCATAAGTCCCTGCTCCTGAATTACCCCGACGCCGAGCTTGCCTCCCAGATCCACATCAATCCGCACCGGAGTCTTTCCCTTCCCTGTATCCCGGGAGATTTTCCCGATTGTCCCGAAGAGAAAGGCCTGTTTTCTAAGAACCATGTCACCCGTATACTCAACCCGTTCCAATTCCTCCTGGACCTCTGCCCGAACGTAGCCACGCAGGCGGACATCGAGGCGGGAAAGCTCCTGACGGAGGGAATGGAGTGTCTGTTTTTGCAGGCTCTCATCAACGGAAGTCACAACATGCAGACCGGAGGTGGCCAGGTTGTCGATCCCTTTCTCTTTCAAGGCATCCTGGACATCCGGAGTCGTGACCGCATCAGTAACCATGTCCATCACATAATCTTGCGCATACCCGATGGAGCCATGATGAAAAACAAGCTCACTGGAAAGGGCCTGGCGAAATTGGGACTCGGAGATCAGTCCCAACTCATGCATTTTTTCCAGGACATATCGCATCCGAATGGTACCGTTTTTGCGCGCCTCGTTTGCGCCTTCTTCCGTTTTCTTGATAAAGGGATTGTAGAAATTAGGTTTTTTAACACTTCCCGCGATAAAGGCGGATTCGACCAGCGACAACTCACCCACCGGTTTATTGAAATAATACCTGGCGGCTATGCCCAGACCATGGCCGTTTCCACTCACATAAAATTGATTCGCGTAAAACTCAAAAATTTTTTCTTTAGGATAATAATATTCCAGTCGTAAGGCAAAAAGCAGCTCTTTTATTTTGGCCTGATAGGATCGCCCACTTCGCTTAAACAGATTTTTTGCCGTCTGCTGGGTGAGGGTACTGCCCCCCTGCACCACCCGTCCAACCTGATAATTCTTGATGGCAGCCCGGAGTATGCCAATAGGATCAAAACCATAGTGGGAAAAAAACCGGTTATCTTCGGAAGCCACAAGGGCATTGACAAAATCTTTGGGAATCTCCTCGTACTTGACGTATTGTCGATGGGCCTGATCAAAAAAAACTCCCAGTCTGGTGCTTCCATCACTATAAAAAACAGGGGTTTCCCTGCCCAGAATACGCTGAATGTTCTCTGGTTCAATCTCTACCCCTGGGTTCAGAACGACAAACCGGTAGTACCCCCAACCGGCTCCTCCCCCTCCTGCCAGGAGAAGAAAAAGTGACAAAAAAAATAATTTCTTAACCATAACGAATAAAGACGACCATCCAACTTGTTGATTTTCAGTAATAATCTCAAGAGACAGAAACATTCGCCTAAGGCACTGGCGACAGAATTGCCATATTTTGCTTGCAAATATGTATCGCGTAGGGTTTAAGTAATGAACTTTAAACTTGGGTGCGAATGTACTTTGTTACTTGCCAGAGTACAATGGTGTTTTATTTCCTTTTCTGATTTCAAGTGCCCAACACACCTGAAAAAGCCCTACTACATAAAGACTTTTCTTATGACTCAGCTCCTTATAAGATGTTTGAGCATATGTGCATTGCTCTTGCCCCCCCTGTTTCTTTCCGCCTGTGCTGACGTTCATCAATCATCAGCTGATCACCACCTTTCCGAAAATCAGGAACTCTTAAGTCTCGCTCCGGCCGATGGCGAAGATCCTGACTCGGATATTTCCACAGAATTAGAGGCCCTCCGCCGCGCAGGGAACTGGAGCAGAGCCAACAACGCCACTTTAAATCAAAATCTACTCCTCGACACCAACTTCTCCGATTTTCCAATTGTTCTGAACAATCAAGTTCAGGCGTATCTTGATCTCTTCCAGAATCAACAGAAAAAAAGCTTTTCAATTTGGCTGAGTCGCTCAGGAAAGTATCTGCCAATGATGCAAAAAGAACTGAAGGAAGCCGGGCTTCCTGAAGATCTTGCCTACCTGGCGATGATTGAAAGCGGCTACAACCAAAAGGCATATTCAAAAGCCAACGCTTCCGGCCTCTGGCAATTTATTCCAGGAACGGGTTCCCAGTACAACCTGAAGATGAATAAATATATCGACGAGCGCCGTGAAGCCATGAAATCGACAAAGGCGGCTGTCAGATTTTTGTCCAATCTCTATGATGAGTTTGGCGACTGGCATCTTGCTGTGGCGGCCTATAATGCGGGTCCCGGAAAAATCAGTAAGGGCCTGGAACGTTATAATGTCACCGATTTCTGGTCTCTGGCGGAAAATGAATATCTCGCCATGGAAACAAAGCGCTATGTTCCTAAACTCATCGCGTCCATTATTATTGCTAAAAATCCGGAAAAATACGGGTTTAAGGACGTTCAGATGGAGGAGCCATACAGTTATGACACCTTGGAGGTTGGCCCGGGTCTCACCTTTGATGCCGCAGCCCTGATAAGCAATTGTGACCGCAAGACCATTGATCTTCTCAACCCTGAATTATGTTCGAATAAAACTCCACTGAATCAAAGCACCCACCAGATTAAAATCCCGGCAGGCTCAAAGGATATCGCAAGTAAAAATCTTTCCAGACTGCACCAGGTCGTCTCCACCGATTATAAAACCCATACTATCTCCAAAGGAGAAACCCTAGCCCAGGTCTGCAGTCGTTACGATATCAGTACCACGACCCTGCTCAAGGTCAATAATCTGCGCAGTCCAAAGCTCGCTTCCGGCCAACGATTAAGAATCCCCTTTCAAAATGTTCGCTATCAGCTTTTGGCGGAAGGAAGTACCAGGGCTGTTGCATCGGCTGGTCTCCAGGACAATCCCGTTCTCCACAAAGTTCAGAAAGGAGAGTCTGTTGTCCAGATTGCTCGGAAATATAGGGTATCTATTGATCAGATTGCCTCATGGAATAATCTCCCTGCCGGCAACAAGGTCAATGCCGGTCAAAAACTCTCCCTGTTTCTCGATTCAATAAATACGACCAGCCAGCCCCCGCAAGAAAATCCTGTCGTTGCTTCTACTCCGAAAGATCAGACTGAAAAAACTCCTGTCATTGTGGCCACACAGACAAAGAAAATGCCGACACGTGACAATGTTTCCAAGGTAGCAGTTAACACCATACAAGAGGTCGATACTGATAAATCCAGGCCCAACTGGTACGAAGTTCAGGATGGAGATACACTTTATACCATTGCCAAGGAGTTTAAGCTCTCGCCCCTGCAAATCAAGCAGCTGAACAATCTTCAATCGAATGTAATCCTGCCGGGGAAACGTCTCAAGATTAAAGACGTCTAAGTTTAATACTACTCCGACATATATATATTGATTTAGGATAATATTTCTGTTACTTT
>JACDZF010000023.1 GCA_013426795.1 Desulfocapsa sp.
ACCAAATTTTTCGCTGAAGCTGGAGGCATAACCATTCAGTGTCACCACCCCATTTTTCACCAGGACACCGATGTCTGTAACCTTGACGCTTGGCTCATATTTGAGTTCGGCCAGCACATCAGCCTTGAGTTGTGTGTCTGTTTTTCCCATGGGTTCTTTCATTGCAATACTCCTGAGTTGATCTGGATCTTAAGGGAATTGGTTTGTGGTATTGAACTGTTGTCTTGAATTTTTGACAAATGGCAGAACTTGGTGCTCCGTGCAATTCGGTTGGACAGAGGCCTGATGAGTATCCACCCCAAATCACCCCCGGCCTGCTTGATCACAGCCTGATCACCAGCAAAGGCCCTGCTTCCGGCCTTGCAACCAGGGCGTTTACAAGTTGAAAAGAACTGTCACTGTCAGTCTGGCCAAGATTTTCCTGAATATCCCCCTCATAATTTTCCTCTCTGCTTTCGGTGGTGGCTTCTGCGTTCAATCCCATGGCGATCCTCCCTGTTGAATTTGTTCCCTTGATTTCCGCCACGGCCATGATCTCCATGGTGCCATATCAGGTCATATGATCGGCAGCATCTTTATGGCGAAAGCGGATTCCTGTGGTGCATTGATTGCTGCCTGGGCAGCAATGTGCGATGGAAAGGTGCTTATAACGGAGTTGCTTGTGTGCAAAGGAGCAAGGTTCAGTCGTCGTGCCTGAAGACATGATCCGTTTGAGAACTTTGAGGCAGTGGCTCCTTGACCGGTGCCGGTCATCTGTGATATGGGCAGTCCTTGCGCAGACGCGGATCATGATGGCCGAATCTCGTTGGACAGAACCTTCCCGGCAGCGAACTCGTTCAGGCTGGTGATCGTTGTTTCACAGATCGTGGTGAGCGCTTCGCGGGTAAAAAAGGCCATATGGCCGGTGACAATGACATTGGGAAAGGAGAGCAGGCGCTGGATAACATCGTCGGTGACGACGGTGCTCGACAGATCGCGGAAGAAGAGATCCGCTTCCTGCTCATACACATCCAGCCCCAGGCCTCCCAATTGTCCGCTTTTCAAGGCCTCGATGGCCGCCGGAGTATCGACCAGTCCGCCACGGCTGGTATTAATCAGCAGGGCCCCGCGCTTCAGACGGGCCAGCATCCCGGCGTTGACAAGATGCTGTGTCTCCGGAGTCAGCGGGCAGTGCAGGGAAATGATGTCCGCCTTTGTGCCGATCTCATCAAGATCGGCATAGCGGGCGCCGAGGGCCTCGAAGTCCGGCGAGTGACTGATATCATGGCCCAGCACTTCGCAGCCGAATCCGAGCATGATGCGGGCAAAGACGCGACCGATCCTGCCGGTTCCAAACACGGCCACGGTCTTGCCGTGCAGGTCCAGGCCCATCAGGCCGTCTATGGCGAAATTGGATTCGCGGGTCCGGTTGTAAGCCCGGTGAATCCTGCGATTAAGCGTCTACAGCAGAGCGACGGCGTGTTCAGCCACCGAATAGGGCGAATAGGTGATGACCCGCGTCACCTTGATCCCGGACTGTGCCGCCGCCTCCAGGTCAACATTGTTGAAGCCGGTACCGCGCAGCGCCATCAGGCGTATCCCGCCCGCCGCCAGCGCCTTGAACACGACGGCATCGGCGGTATCATTGGTAAGGACGCAGACAGCCTCACTCCCGGCGGCCAGGGGGACGGTTTTTGCCTCCAGGCGGACGTCAAAATAGCTCAGTTGATGGCCGGCCTCAGCATTGGCTGCGTCCAGGAATTCACGGTCATAGCTTCGGGCACTGAATACGGCAACTTTCATTGGTCATACTCTCCGGTAAAGGGTTTCAGGGTACATCCCTGCAAACGAAACGTGGGGATCTTCAGGGGCTGGTCGCCCACAGGCGATGCGGAAACGACCAGCCTGCTGCACAAGCTCAATTTTTTTAAATCTCGAGATGCCTCGTGATCTCCAGGTCATACCTCCTCGGCAATCGCGACGGCGGATGACTGCCCCTTGAGGGGGAGGCGTCCGGGATGGATTGCCGCCAGGGATTCATACTGAAGGTATTTGTCGTTGACCGCGGCCTGGGCCTGGGCCATCAACCCCTCGTACTCCCCGGGTTTGGTTCGGGCCAGCGAGGTATAGCGGATCTCGTTTCTGGTATATTCCTTGAGGGCAATGGTGGGGCGCGGTGAATCGAGACGGAATGGATTCTCGCCGATGCTGCGCAGAGTTGGGGAAAAGCGCAGAAGGGGCCAGTATCCGCTGGCAACCGCGAGCTTCTGCTGCTGCATCCCGTGACGCATATCGATGCCATGGGCGATGCATTGACAATAGGCGAGGATGATCGACGGCCCCGCATAGGCCTCCGCTTCCCGGAAGGCCTGCAGCGTCTGCTGGGGGTTGGCCCCCATGGCCACCTGCGCCACATAGACATTGCCGTAAGCCATGGCCTGCAGCGCCAGATCTTTGCGAGCCGTGCGCTTGCCCGCTGCGGCAAACTTGGCCACCGCTCCCAGCGGCGTGGCCTTTGAGGCCTGACCACCGGTATTGGAGTACACCTCGGTATCGAGCACCAGGACATTGAGGTCGCAGGCGCTGGCCAGCACATGATCCAGGCCGCCGTAATCAATGTCGTAGGCCCAGCCGTCGCCGCCCACAAGCCAGATACTGCGGCGGACGAGATGGTCGAGCACGGACAGCAGATTGCGTGCCGGTTCGCCAGGGAGCTGAAGCAGCTTGCCTTTCAGCTCGGCGACGCGGAGGCGCTGCGCCCGGATCTCCGACTCTTCGACCTGCCGGGCCGTGAGAATGGAGTGGGCCAGGTCAGTCCCGATCTCAGGTGCCAGCTTCGAGAGCAGGGCATGGGCCAGATCCAGATGCTTGTCTGCGGCCAATCGGAAGCCAAAGCCGAATTCGGCATTGTCCTCGAACAGTGAATTGGACCAGGCTGGCCCCCGCCCCTCACTGTTCCTCGCCCAGGGCGTGACCGGCAGGTTGCCGCCGTAGATCGACGAGCAGCCGGTGGCGTTGGCGATCATCGCCCGGTCTCCGAACAACTGGGAGAGCAGCTTGAGGTAGGGTGTTTCGCCGCAGCCGGCGCAGGCTCCGGAAAACTCGAAGGTGGGCTCAAGAAACTGGACGCCGCTGACATGGGAAAAGTTGACCTGGGCCCGATCATTGACCGGCAGCTGCTCGAAGAAGGCGATATTTGCCCGTTCGGCCACCAGCAGCGGTGTCTTTTCCTTGAAATTAATCGCCTTGATTGCGGACTTATCCGGGCTCAGGGCGGGGCAGGCCTCAATGCACAGGCCGCATCCGGTACAATCCTCGACATAGAACTGGAGGGTGAAACGGGTTTCGGGGTAGCCGCGGAAATTCACCGGTGCCGATTTGAATCCAGCGGGGGCGCCCAGGAGTCTGTCTTCGTGGTAATTCTTGGCCCGGATAACGCTGTGCGGGCAAACCATGCCGCACTGTCCGCACTGGATGCAGAGTTCTGGCTCCCACACCGGCACAAAATCGGCGATGTTGCGCTTTTCGTAGGCGGAAGTTCCGGTGGGATAGGTGCCATCCACGGGCATCAGGCTGACCGGAATTTCATCACCATGGCCGCGCAAGGCCACAGCGGTGAAGCTCTGCACAAAGGCGGGTGCCGAGGCGGGCACGATGGGGGGTTGCTCGAAGGTGCTTGTCGCCTTGTCTGGAACCGTGACCTCGAAGAGCCGCGCGATGGCGCCGTCAACGGCCGCGAAATTCCTGGCAACCACGTCCTCCCCTTTTTTTTCGTAAGACTTGCGGATGAATTTCTTGATCTGCTCAATTCCCTCGGCGCGCGGCAATACTCCTGAAAGGGCAAAGAAGCAGGTTTGCAGGATGTTATTGGTCAATCCTGACAGACCGGCTTCGCGGGCCGCGCTGGAAGCATCGATGACATGGAATTTGAGCTTCTTGTCGATGATCTGCTGCTGCACCGAGCGGGGCAGCTTTTCCCACACCGCCTCGGGTCCGTGGACGCTGTTGAGGAGGAAGGTGGCACCCGTGGCAGCACACTGCAACACATCCAGCCGCTCCAGAAAATTGAAGGAGTGACAGGCGACAAAGCCGGCGCTGTGGATGAGATAGGGGGCGTGAATGGGTTTGGGTCCAAAGCGGAGATGCGACACCGTTTGTGCCCCGGATTTATGGGAGTCATAGACAAAGTAGGCCTGGGCAAAGCGGTATGCTTCCTCGGCGATGATCTTGGCACTGTTCTTGTTGGCCCCCACGGTACCGTCGGCGCCCAGTCCATAGAAGAGGGCGCGCATTTCCGCGTCCGTTTCCAGGGTAAAATCAGTATCCGGCGGCAGACTGCTGTGCGAGACATCATCGGTGATGCCAAGGGTAAAGCCGTTTTTCGGGTCAGTCTTTTTCAGCTCATCAAAGACCGCCTTGGCAAGGCCGGGGCTGAAATTCTTCGAAGAGAGCCCATATCGTCCGCCGATCACGACCGGCATCGTGTCCCGCTTGCCATGGGCCACAGCCTGGGCAAGGGTGGTGACGACGTCGAGATACAGCGGCTCGCCGGGGGCGCACGGTTCCTTGGTCTGTTCGATAACGGCGATACTGCGGCAGCTGGCGGGCAGCGCCGCCAGGAAATGCGCGGCTGAGAAGGGCCGGTAGAGGCGAACCTGCACCACCCCGACGCGCTCGCCCTGGGCGTGCAGGGCCAGCGCGGTTTCCGCCGCCGTCTCGGCACCCGAACCCATGGCGATGAGCACCCGCTCGGCATCCACTGCGCCCTTGTAGTCAAAGAGGTGGTAGGCGCGTCCGGTCAAGCCCGCCAGACGATCCATCTGGGCCTGCACAATTGCCGGCAGCCGGGCATAAAAGGGACTCACCGACTCGCGGGCCTGAAAAAAAGTGTCGGGGTTTTGCGCCGTGCCCCGGATAAACGGGGTTTCCGGGTTGAGGGCGCGGCTGCGATGGGCGCGTACCAGATCATCATCGATCATGGCGCGGATATGCTCATCGGTAATCAGCTCGATGGTGTTGATCTCATGGGAGGTCCGGAAACCGTCGAAGAAATGGACAAAGGGGACGCGGCTTTCCAGGGTTGCGGCCTGGGCGATGAGGGCGCTGTCATGGGCCTCCTGCACCGAACCGGAGGACAGGAGGGCAAAGCCGGTGGTTCGCACCGCCATCACATCGGAGTGATCACCGAAGATAGACAAGGCCTGGGTCGCCAGTGAACGCGACGCCACATGGAACACCGCCGAGCTCAGCTCGCCGGCGATCTTGAACATATTGGGGAGCATCAGCATCAGCCCCTGCGAGGAGGTGAAGGTGGTGGTCAAGGCACCGGCCTGGAGCGAGCCGTGCACCGCGCCCGCCGCCCCGCCTTCACTCTGCATCTCCTGCACCACCGGGATATTGCCCCAGATATTGGGGAGTCCTTGCGACGACCATTGATCCGCCAGTTCCGCCATGGTTGATGACGGCGTGATCGGGTAGATGGCGCAGACTTCATTGACGCGATAAGCCACATGGGCCACCGCTGAATTGCCGTCGAGGGTTGTCTTCGTGTTCATATGGCCACCGCTCCTTTTTTGGTGATGCTCGGCGCATCGAGCCCTGGTTCTGGAATCATTTCCATGGCATGGCAGGGACACTGCTCCACGCAGACGGCACAGCCGGTGCAGAGGTTCATGTCGATGTGATATCCCCGGCCCGGTCCAAGTTTCTTGATGGCGTCTTCCGGGCAGGCGGCAAAACAGTTGTCGCACTCAAAACAATTTCCGCAGGAGAGGCATCGTCTGGCCTCATGGAGGGCGCTCGCCTCGCTGAGTCCGTCAACGATCTCATCAAAGTCGTGAATACGGCCGGCAACGGGCATCTCCTTCTGGGCCGAAGGTTCCGCCACGGCATAGAGAGGCAAGTGCAGCATATTGAAATGGACCATGGGCCGCTGCACCGGTTCTGCATACGTCCGACCCCCAAGCCAGGCGTCAATATGGCGCGCTGCCCTTTTGCCTTGGCCCACGGCGGAGGTCACGGTGCGGTCGCCGGGGATAAGATCGCCGCCGGCGAAAACCCCCGCTGCTCCGGTCATCATGTCCGGCCCCACGATCACCGTCCCGTCCGGGTTGAAGGCGACACCGGTCAGCTTGTGCAGGAAGCCGCTATCGGCCTGTTGTCCCAGCGCCAGCACCACCGAGTCTTCCGCCAGGGTCTCAAATTCGCCGGTGGGCTGGGGCCAGCCATTGGCGTCCAGGGCCATGATTTCGACCTTGAGCTCACCGTCACCAATTTCCCGAATACTGGAGAGCCACTTGATTTTGATGCCCTCGGAGATTGCTTCCTTCGCTTCGAAGGCCTGCGCCTCCATATGTTTCCGATCACTGAAGAAAATAATGGTGGTCTCATCCGCACCCAGGCGTTGGGCAGTGCGCGCCGCGTCCATGGCGGTGTTGCCGGCGCCATAGACGGCCACCCGCCGCCCAAGCTTGGGCGGCTTGCCTGCCTCCGTGCTGTGCAGCAGGCCGATGGCAGTGAGCACCCGACCCGTATCCCGGGCCGGGATGTTGATGCGCTTGCCGATCTGCATGCCGATGGCGACGAAAACGGCATCAAAATGTCCGCTCAGCCTTGCCCCGGCCACGTCCTGAACCTCACTGTTGAGAACAATCGTTACCCCCATGGCCTCGATCCGCCTGATCTCCTGCATCAGGTCCTGGCGCGGCAGACGGTAGGCCGGAATGCCAAAATGCATCATGCCGCCCGGAACAGCCGCGGCCTCATGGATTTCCACCCCATGCCCCAGGCGGCGCAGGTGATAGGCGGCGGCAAGTCCGCCGGGGCCGGAACCGACGATCAGGACCCGTTTTCCCGAATCTGCCCCAACCGGGACCTGCCATCCCTTGGCCGACGCCAGATCGCCCAGAAAACGCTCGACGGCATGGATACCTACCCCTTTGTCCAGTTCTCCCCGGTTACATTCTGACTGGCAGGGGTGATAGCAAACCCGTCCGAGTACGGCCGGCAGCGGATTGTCTTCCACCAGCTTGAGCCAGGCCTGCTGATAGCGGCCGGCCTGGGCGTGGGCCAGCCAGGCCTGGATGTCGGCACCGGCGGGACAGGCCTTGTTGCATGGAGGCAGGAGACTGACATAGCGTGGCTGATGGGTGCGGATCGGGCCTGTGCCACGCTCAAATGCAGGGTTCACCAGTGGCGTCATATCGTGGAGATGTTGTTTCATAAGGGGATGCTCCTATGCGGTCTGTGGTTTGAGGATTGCCGGTTTTGCAACAACAGGGGTGTAGACGGGGACTTTGAGCACGGCGGAGCCGGTCTCTTTGAGAAAGAACGCGAGAATGATGCCGAGGGCAATGGCGCCCAGTCCCAGAAATCCCCATTGGTGAAAGTCGTGGAGATTCAGCGGTGTCTTGCCCCCTATTTTTTGCAGAACAAAACCGGCAATGGGCGCGGCCACCGCGCTCAGGGTGAAGACCAGGAAGTTCATGGCGCCTGTCGCGCTGCCCTTGATCCGGTCGGGATTGACTTCCTTGATGATGGAATAGGGGATCATCGCCGCTCCCGAGGCAAATCCGAAGAGAACGCCGCCGATATAGTGCGGCAAGGTTCCGGCAGGGAGATAGAGGATGACACCGGCCAGACCGAGCATGGCAAAGGCACTGATGATGAGAACCGGTTTCCGGCGGCCCATGCGGTCGGCGACATAGCCGAGAATTGGTGAACCGAAGACCCAGCCCAGGGGGATCATGGCGGCCCGATTGACGGCCTCCGCGTGCTCCACCCCAAACCCCATCTGAAGGATGGGCACACCCCAGATCATATCGCCAATGGTGGTGGGCAAAAACAAGAGGCCGGCGCAGAAACCGCAGAGATAGGACTGCGGATTCGTCAGGACTTCGCGGTAGGGAGCAAACATCTGGAGCAGGGTGCCCTGGCTGTGCGACACGGGCACCTCCTCATGGGGGGTGGCAAAGAAGGTAATGACGGCGAGTACGGCGACCACCGCCCCGGAATAGAGCCAGAAATCCTGCCAGCTGAGGATGCTGTGGATCATGGGCGAGACCGCAAACTGCCCGGCCGCGCCGCCCAGCATACCGAACATCTGGGTGGCGCCGAGGGCTGTCGCCAGATAGCGGGCGGGAAAACCACGGGCCGCGAGGTACACCGCTCCGACAAAGGAGAAGGCCGATCCTGCGCCCTGCAGGAGTCTGCCGATCTGCGCTTCCGTCACCGTGCCCCAGGCAAAAAGGACGGTTCCCAGGGCGAGGCAGGCAATGCCCGTGGGGATCGTCCATTTCGCGCCCCAGCGGTCAAGGGTTGCCCCGGCAACGATGGCAAAGATCGCGTAGGTGTAATAATACATTCCCAGCAGCGAACTCAGGCCCAGCGCATTCAAGCCCCAGGCCGTGCTGAGTTCGGGCACCATCACCCCGGGCGCTGAGCGCAACGCGTATTGAACAAAATAGAAAACAGCGCAGAGCAGCCACGCCGCGATCAACTGCGGATGAAAATTGCCGGTGCCGGGCTTGCCGGGTCCCACTTGTTTTGCACTCATGATCAATATCCTCAACGTTGAATGTGAAAAAAAAACGCTGCTGCAAATCCCTTCTTTTATTGGAGTCACCATAGAATTCCCGGCTGTGCAAAGTGGTCCCCATCGGGCCATCTTCGCTCAGCTCCTGCTTCCAGAGCAATCTCTGTGCCGGTTGCCAGGGCTCCAGTGAGAATTGCTTATTATGCTGATATGAATGAATTTTTCTGAAAAAAATGCTTGTCGATCCGGCGTCATCGACGGCAGAATAAAGGTCAACCCTCACCGTTGATGATATGTGACCAATTTTAAGGGGAGAGGGTCTTGGTGGAAGGGCAGAGTGAAAAGGAAACAAACTCCTTCTCACTCCGTTGAATCAGGGTCGTCCGGCTGTGGTATGTGCCAGGGGGATCAGAAAATCCGGAGAGTCATCTTCGACGGTAAACTTCAGGGTGCCGAGTTCCAGGATCGTAAAGTCGGCCTGGCGGAGCTTCGCCGCCAGTTGTTCTTTCAGCCCATATCCTCCATGGTCGGCGGCAATCCCTATGGTTGCGGGCGTTTTCGGCGGCAGGTACTGATCATTCATGGCTCCCCTGGGCGAGCAACATCGCTGCCCGGCGGCAGATGTTTTCGACGGTGAAGCCGTATTCGCGCATCATGACCGGGCCCGGTGCCGAGGCGCCAAAGCGGTCAACGCCGATCATATCGCCATGATCACCAACGTACCGGCTCCACCCCAGGGTAATCCCTGCTTCCACTGCCAGCCGCGCCCTGACCGTGGGAGGCAATACGGATTCCCTATACTTGCAGGGTTGTGCCTCAAAGAGCTCCCAGCTTGGCATGGAAACAAGACGCACGGGAATATTCTGTTGCCGCAGCCGTTCTCCCGCCTCGATGATCAGAGCCACCTCGGAGCCGCTGGCAATAAGGATCAATTGCGGTTTTGCCCGGGGTGCATCGGCCAGGATATAGGCCCCGCACCGAAGACCTTCGGCTGGAGCGAACCGGTTGCGGTCAATGGTGGGCACATTTTGCCGGGTCAAGATAAGGGCCACCGGCTGATCCCTGGTTTCCATGGCAACCCGCCAGGCTTCGGCGGTCTCGTTGGCATCGCCGGGCCGGATAACAATGAGGCCGGGGATGGCCCGCAAACTTGTCAGTTGCTCCACCGGTTGATGGGTGGGGCCATCCTCGCCCATGCAGATGCTGTCGTGGGTGAAGATATACACCACCGGCAGGCGCATCAGCGCCGCCAGCCGCATCGCCGGACGCATATAATCCGAGAAGCTCAGAAAGGTCGCTCCGAACGGCATCGTTGCCCCATGTGCCGCCATGCCGTTCAAGATCGCCGCCATGCCGTGTTCACGAACACCAAACTGGACATTGCGGCCCGCGTAACTCCAGCCGCCGCCGGCAGCTCCCTGGAGATCGCCCGTCGCCATTTCCGGGTTTTCAAAATTACCCGCGTCGGCCAGTTCGGTGCGGGTTGAGGGATTCAAATCAGCGGAGCCGCCCAGCAAACCCGGCAGTTTCCAGTCTATACCTGCCAAGACCTTCCCCGAGGCGACACGGGTGGCCATCCCTTTGCCATCTGCGGGAAAGCGGGGAATATTGATATCCCATCCCGGCGGCAGCTCTCCCCGGATACCCTGAAGCAAGACCCGGGCAAGTTCCGGGTGGAGTTGCTTGTAGCGGGCAAACTTGGCGTTCCATTGGGCCTCCATTTCACCTCCAGCAGTGATGGCCCGGCGAAAGTGCTGCCCTGCCGCCTCCGGCACAAGAAAAAGCGGTTCAACGGGCCAGCCCAGGTTCAGCTTCGTCAATTTGACCTCCTCCTCGCCCAGGGGCGAGCCATGGGCGAGGAAGCTGTCCTGCTTGTGGGGCGAACCAAAGCCGATGTGGGTCCGCACCAGGATCAGCGAGGGCCGCCCGGTCTCCTCCCGTGCCGCCTGGATGGCATGACGGATCGCCGCCAGGTCGTTGCCGTCATCCACCGATTGCGTGTGCCAGCCGTAGGCCTTGAACCGCAGGGCATGATCTTCGGTGAAGGTGAGCTGGGTTGAGGCCGCCAGGGTGATGTGATTGTTGTCGTAGAGATAGATCAGCTTGCCCAGTTTCAGATGGCCGGCGAGGGAAGCGGCTTCCGCCGCCACGCCTTCCATCAGATCGCCGTCACTGACCAGACCGTAGGTAAAATGATTGATAATCTCGAGGTCGGGGCGATTGTAGCAGGCGGCAAGATGGGCCTCCGCCATGGCCATCCCCACTCCGTTGGCAAAGCCCTGGCCAAGTGGTCCGGTGGTGGCTTCCACGCCGGGCGTCACACCACGTTCAGGATGGCCGGGGGTTTTGCTGCCCCATTGGCGGAATTGTTTGATCTGGTCCAGTGACAGATCATAGCCGGTCAGGTGCAGCAGGCTGTAGAGCAGGGCCGAGCCATGGCCGGCGGAGAGAACGAATCTGTCCCGGTCAAACCACCCGGGATTGACGGGATTCTGTCGGAGAAATTCCGTCCACAGGACATAGGCCATGGAGGCCGCGCCCAGGGGCAGGCCGGGATGGCCGCTTTGGGCCTTTTGAATGGCATCTATGGCGAGAAAACGAATGGTGTTGACGCACTGTCTGTCAATATCTGGTTCTGGTTTCATGCAGCTCCCTTGAGAAGTCAATTCTTGCAGGTTGAAGTCCTTGTGATCCATCACCGGCGGCTTGCTGCCGCCGGGCTGAGTATGTTGTGAGAGCTGGCATTCCACAAATCGATGACCGGGATTTCCGGGTGCTGAGGGTTGAAGCCGAGAATGCTGAGCGACGCGGTTCCCAGGAGAAAATGCTGCGCCTGGGCCAGGGGCAATCCGATCCATCGGGCCGCCAGGACACCGCCAAACTGGCCGTGCGAAAAAAGAGCGACATTGCCATCCAGGGCAAAAAGACGGGCAATAAGCTGATCGGCGCGCCGGGAAATTTGCGCCGCTGTCTCACCGTGCGGACAACCATCCCGAAAAACATTCCAGTCCGGCCGCTCCTGATGAATATCCAGGGAGCGCTTTCCTTCGTAATCGCCATAGTCCCATTCAACCAGGTCCGGTTCGATTTTCGCGACGCTGTCCAAGCCGACCAGCGCGCAAGTCTGCCGGGCCCGCTGGAGCGGGCTGGTCAGCACATGGGCAAAGTGGATCTTCAGATTCAGGATGTGCGAACCAAGTGCACGGGCCTCGCTTTCACCGTTTGCAGTCAAGGGAAGATCGGTGCGCCCGGTGTGGCGGCTGGAGATGGCCCACTCGGTTTCGCCGTGCCGGATAAAGAAGACGCGCAGGGTGTCAGCATGGCTTGTGGTCATGATCCCGCCCCTTCCATGGCGCTGGTATATTCACCACGGCGGGCCAACCAGTTGCATCGGGCTCGATGATGCAAGGCCTGCTGGGCAGCTTTGACCTTGGCCCCTTGTCCATGCCAGATCTCCATGGCCGGTTGCTGAATGGCGCGGGCAAAGGAGAATGAAAGGGCCCAGGGAAGGCGCGTTTTGAATCGAACATTCATCGCGTTCAACCGGGCCGAGGCCAGTTCCGAGGACTGACCGCCCGACAAAAAGGCAATTCCCGGGACCGCTGCCGGGACGGCTCGCAGCAGACACCGCACCGTGGCCTCAGCCGTCTCGTCCGCCGTTGCCTGTCTGGGACAGCCCAATCCGGGAAGCACCATATTCGGCTTCAATATCATGCCCTCCAGCGTGACCCCCTGGATATGGAGCTGATGAAAGACCGTTCGCAGAACATCCTCCGTCACCTTGGAGCAGCGTTCCAGATCATGCTCGCCTTCCATAAGGACCTCCGGCTCGACCATGGGGACCATGCCCGCCTCCTGGCACAAGGCGGCATAGCGGGCCAGGGCCTGGGCGTTGGCCTCAATGCAGGCACGGCTTGGCAGGCCATTGCCGATGGTGATCACGGCGCGCCACTTGGCAAAACGGGCGCCCATCTGAGAATATTCCTGGAGACGGCGGCGCAGTCCGTCCAGGCCTTCGGTGATTTTTTCTCCGGGATGACCTGCCAACTTCTGGGCGCCGGTATCCACTTTGATGACGGGAATAATTCCGGCATCAAGGATGGCTTTCACAAAGGGGGTGCCATTTTTTTTCTGCTGGCGGATGGTCTCATCGTGCAGGATGACACCGCTGATATATTCGCCGAGACCAGGCGTCGTCACAATCAACTCCCGCCAGTCCCGTCGCGTCCCTTCGGTCTGGGGAATCCCCAGACCGGCAAATCGCTTATTGCAGGTTGAGCTGCTTTCATCCAGCGCCAGTATTCCCCTGTCGCCCTCAACCAGCGCCCTGGCCGTGTTTTCAATTCCTTGAGTATCCATATCCAAGTCCTCCCTTATTTCCATACTCGATGGGGAACAGCAGCCTGGTTTGCATACATCGCTGGAGTTCCATCACCTGCCGCGACCTCAAGAATTACTCCATTTCCAGTTGCGAATTTCCGGCATATCCTGACCATGGATGTCGATATACTGTTTGTGCGTGACAAGCTTTTCCTGAACCATCCGCACAAGCCGCGCGCCGTTCTCGCCCGACTGGGGCAGGCGATGGATCACGTCCTGCACCAGATGGAAGCGGTCAAGATCGTTGAGGACCGTCATGTCAAAGGTGGTGGTGATCGTGCCTTCTTCCTTGTAGCCCCGGACATGCATGTTTTTATGATTGGTGCGGCGGTAGGTGAGGCGGTGTACCAGCCAGGGATAGCCATGGAAGGCGAAGACGATGGGTCTGTCCCTGGTGAAAAGGGCGTCAAAATCAGTATCGCTGAGCCCGTGCGGGTGTTCACTCTGCGGTTGCAGCTTCATCAGATCCACCACATTGACCACCCGGATTTTCAGATCGGGCAGGTGCTCACGCAGAATGGAAACCGCGGCCAGGGTCTCCAGCGTCGGCACATCGCCGCAGCAGGCCATGACCACATCCGGTTCGGACCCCTGCTCGCTGCCGGCCCAATGCCAGATGCCGATGCCGTCGCGGCAATGGGCCGCCGCCTCGTCCATGGTCAGCCATTGCGCCGCCTGATACTTGCCGGCAATCACCACATTGACGTAATGGCGGCTTCTCAGGCAATGATCCCACACCGACAGCAGGCAGTTGGCGTCCGGCGGCAGATAGACGCGCACCACGGAGGCCTTTTTGTTGACCACATGATCGATAAAGCCGGGATCCTGATGGGTAAAACCGTTATGCGTCTGCTGCCAGACATGGGAGGCGAGGAGGTAGTTGAGGGAGGCGATTTTCCGGCGCCAGGGCAGCTCCGCCGTAACCTTCAGCCACTTGGCGTGCTGATTGAACATCGAGTCAATGATATGGACAAAGGCTTCATAGCTGTTGAACAATCCGTGCCGTCCGGTGAGCAGATAGCCTTCGAGCCACCCCTCACACTGATGTTCAGAGAGCATCTCCATGACCCGGCCGTCGGTGGCGAGGAACTCATCATTCACCTCCGTCTCCGCCTCCCACTGGCGGTTGGTGGCAGCAAAGACGGCATTCAAACGGTTGGAAAGGGTTTCGTCGGGGCCGAAGATGCGGAAGTTTCGTTGTTCCCTGTTGCGGACGATCACCTCGCACAGGAATTCTCCCAGGACCTCGGTGTCGGCGGCCCTGCTTGCTCCGGGTGCGGGCACCTCCACCGCGAAATCCCGGAAATCGGGCATGATCAGGTCGCGCAGGAGCAGACCGCCATTGGCGTGGGGGTTGGCGCCCATGCGCCGGTCGCCTTGAGGGGCCAGTTCGGCCAGCTCGGGCAGGAGACGGCCACGGGCATCAAAGAGTTCCTCGGGCCGATAACTTCGCAGCCAGGTGTCCAGTTGTGCGAGGTGGCCGGGATGTTCCGCATCGATGGAGAGCGGCACCTGATGGGCGCGGAAAGTCCCCTCCATTTGCCGGCCATCGACGACCTTCGGGCCGGTCCAGCCCTTGGGGGATTTGAGCACAATCATCGGCCAGAGCGGACGGCTGGCATCGTTGCTGGTTCGCGCCCTGCCCTGTATCCGCTGGATTTCGGTGATGACCGTATCGAGAGTGGCGGCCATCCGTTGATGCATGCTCTCCGGGGCATCGCCTTCGACAAAATAGGGGGTCCAGCCGTAGCCGCGAAGCAGCTGCTCCAGTTCTTCATGGCTGATGCGGGCGAGCAGGGCGGGGTTGGCGATTTTATATCCGTTCAGATGGAGAATCGGCAGCACGGCGCCATCGGTGATCGGGCTGAGGAACTTGTTGGAGTGCCAGGATGTGGCCAGGGGGCCGGTTTCCGCCTCGCCGTCGCCGATGACACAGGCAACAATCAGCTGCGGATTGTCGAAGACCGCGCCAAAGGCATGGCTGAGGGAATAGCCCAGCTCGCCGCCTTCGTGGATCGACCCCGGACACTCGGGCGAGACGTGGCTGGGAATGCCGCCGGGAAAAGAGAACTGGGTGAAGAGTTTCTTCAGTCCGGCCTCATCCCGGGTGATGGCCGGATAGACCTCGCTGTAGGTTCCTTCGAGATAGGTGTTGCTCACCAGGGCCGGGCCGCCATGGCCGGGGCCGGAGATATAAATCATATCGAGATCATATTCTTTTATCACCCGGTTCAGATGGACATAGATAAAGTTTTGTCCCGGTGTGGTGCCCCAATGGCCGAGGAGGATCGGTTTGACCTGCGATGCCTGGAGGGGTTGGCGGAGCAGAGGATTGTCGTAGAGGTAGATCTGGCCCACCGACAGATAGTTGGCGGCGCGCCAGTAGGCATCCATCTTCTGGAGCAGATCGGAGGAGAGTGGCGGTGTCGTTGGGTTCATATTTTCACCATTTTTATGTGGAGTTTATGTTGCAGCCAGGCATTGCGCGTTACCTTCACCATCTCCAGCAGCACCAAGGGGATGGCGCCCAGGGCAAGGAGCCAGAAGCTCTCGGCAAAGGGCAGGGAGGTTGTTTTCAAGAAGCGGCCAAAGATTTCATTGTGCTGGCTCCAGAGTTGAATCCCCAGGGAAAGGGCAACCACGACCAGCAGGTTGATATTGGTAAAGAGGGAAATCCGCCAGACCGGCTTGGTCTCACTGCGGCCGCCGAAGGAGCGCAGAAGTTCAGCGAAGACCAGAACCGCGAACACGGAGGCCCGGGCTGATTCCGTGCTTCCCGTCTGGAGGCCATGGTAATAGACCGCGAAAGCAACACCGGCGGTGAGCAGACCGGTGAGGCACATGGTTCGCAGGAAGACGGGATTGGTGATGCGCTCGGACAGGAGGCGAGGGCGGCGCCGCATCACATCGGGATCAATGGGGTCAATGGCCAGGCAGAGCGCGGGCAGGCCATCGGTGACCAGGTTGATCCAAAGCAGGTGAATGGGGAGCAGCGGTGTCGGCAAACCGACAATCACGCACAGCAGCATCAGCAGCAGCTCGCCCGTGCTCCCTGCCAGCAGGTATTGCAGCGTTTTGCGGATATTGTCATAAATGCCGCGCCCCTCTTCCACGGCGGCGAGGATCGTGGCGATATTGTCATCGGTGATGATCATGTCCGCTGCCTGCTTGGTGACCTCGGTGCCCGATTTTCCCATGGCGATGCCGATGTCCGCCCCCTTGATTGCCGGGGCGTCGTTGACGCCGTCACCGGTCATGGCCACCACGGACTGGTTGGCCTTCAGGGCCCGGACAATACGAAGCTTGTGCTCGGCGGTGACTCGGGCATACACCGCGATCTTTGGCGCGCGCCGGCGGAGTTCCCCCTCGCTCATCCGGTCGAGGTCGACACCGGCAACGGCCATGTCCTCGCTGGAGGCAAGGCCGATTTCGCGGGCGATGGCCTTCGCCGTCTGGGGATGGTCGCCGGTGATCATCACCACTCGAATACCGGCGGCATGACATCGGGCAATGGTCTCCTTGGCCTCGGGCCGGGGCGGATCATACATCCCGGTCAGGCCGACAAAAACCAGATCCCGCTCGACCAGGTCAATGGTGAGGGCGGCGGGAGAGGCATTGTTGAGATCGTGATAGGCCGATCCGAGCACCCGCAGGGCCTGCGTCGCCATGATGGAGGTTTGGGCAAGAATGGCATCCCGGTCATCTTCCGACAGCAGCTGGATCCCGGCGCTGGTATAAAGATGGGTGCAGCGGTGCAGCAAGGGGCCCGGCGCTCCGTTGACAAAGGCACGCAGCGTGCCCTCGGGCATGGAGCGAATGACCGAGCTCAGTTTCCGGTCGGAGTCAAAGGGGAATTCCCCTTGTTTCGGCATTTCCCCGTTGATGCGCTTGTGGTTGCCTCCAGCCTTGGCACCGGCCACCAGGAGGGCCCCTTCCGTGGGGTCACCCACTGTCTGCCACCTTCCATCCTTCTGGACGAGATGGGCGTTGTTGCAGCCGATGAGAACGGTGGCCAGTTCCTGCAAGGGTAGAAGATGGTCTGCATCCGCCACCTTGCCGGCGAAACGGATCTCGCCTTGCGGGGCATACCCCTGCCCGCTGACCGTATAACTCCGGCCCGCCACATAAAGGGCACGCACCGTCATTTCGCCCATGGTGAGGGTGCCGGTCTTGTCCGTGCAGATCACGCTGGTAGATCCCAGGGTCTCGACTGCCGCCAGTTTGCGCACCAGCGCGCCGCGGCGGGCCATGCGCAACACCCCCAGTGACAGCGCCACCGTGACCACCGCCGGCAATCCTTCCGGCACCGCGGCCACGGCCAGGCTGATTGCGGTCAGAAACAGGTCCATGGGTTTTTCCCCGCGCGCCAGCCCAAGCCCGAACAGCAACGCGACAATGGCCAGCGCCGCCCAGACCAGGATATGGCCGAATGCCTCGAGTTTCTGCTGCAGCGGTGTGCCCTTATCGGCATCGGCCTCGCTGATCAGTCCCGCAATGCGGCCCAGCTCCGTCTTCATCGCGGTGGCCACCACCACGGCCTGGCCGGTGCCGGTGGCGATATTGGTGCCCATAAAAACCATGTTCTCCCGGTCACCCAGGGGAACGTCGACCTTGGCCATGGTCCCGGCCTGTTTTATCTCGGCCTCGGATTCACCGGTGAGCGCCGACTCGATGCACTGAAGGGAGGCCGTTGTCAGGAGCCGGGCGTCGGCCGCCACCAGATCACCGGCCTCAAATGTCAAAATATCACCAGGGACGATTCCGGAAGCAGGAACCAGGGTGATGATCCCGTCCCGTCGCACCTTGGCGTGGGGCGCGGTCATTTTCTTCAGCGCGGCGATGGATTTCTCGGCGTTGAACTCCTGATAGAAGCCGATAAGGGCGTTGAGGACAACGATGGCAAGGATGGCGATGGCATCCACCGCCTCGCCCAGGACACCGGAAATCACCCCCGCGACGATGAGGACCCAGATAATGAGACTCTTGAATTGGGCGAAGAAAATATGGAGCGGACTGATGGAGCGGCCTTCCTCCAATTCGTTCAGACCGTTGCTCGCGAGCCGTTGTTGCGCCTCCTGTGATGAGAGGCCCTGCACCGTGGACCTGAGTTGGATCAGGACCTCTTCAGACGACAGAGTATGCCAGGCCAGGGCCCTGGGTCGTTCGCTGAAGGTGGTTTTCGGAGTCATACGGCGGGCCTTTTCATATCCATCTCCTGATTCAATTTTTAGGGGGTTTCGATGAGGGGGAAAAGGGGGAGACGACCCGGCACCACTGCGGAGCTGTCCCGTTTGTTCCTTTTCAGTTCTTCCATGACGGAAGTCCCTACAATCGTTTCCAAAGGATTTGAGCAGTCTCCAGAGGGACGGCTGCATTCTCGTGGCGGGGGATGACCCGCACCGTATAGTCTGGGGCGGGGCGGGCCGCCGACACCGTGGCGCTGTACATGTACCCACCGGAGGCGCCCACCAGTTGACGATCCCGGTGGAATTCCTGTCGTACCGCACTGCCGCCATGGATCCCGTCCGCGTAAAGCTCAACCTGCATCTCTTTGGGATCGAGGTCATTGAGGTAGAGCTGAATCTCAAAGAGATGCTGGTCGCCGAGGGTCTCCACCTTCATTTCGCCAAAGCGGATGGTGGCCCATTTCTGTTCCAGGGAGTGTTTCCACTGAACCATTTGCCTGCCGACCTCGCCATTATTGGCTCGGCGCAAACGGTAGGCCGCCGCCGCCGGAAGGTAGTGCTGCTCGGTGTAATCAGTGACCGCGCGGTTGGCCGAGAAACAGGGGGTCAGCCGCGCCATGCTCTCCCGCATCCTTGCCACCCAGGCTCGGGGAATACACTGTTCGTCACGGCGATAGAACTCCGGCACCACCTCCCGTTCGAGCAGTTCGTAGAGCATCTCCGCTTCCGCGGCGTCCCCTGCTGAATCATTGTCATGGGGCAGACCATCTCCCAATGCCCAGCCGACATCCGGGGCATAGGCTTCAGCCCACCAGCCGTCCAGCACCGAAAGATTGATGCCACCGTTGACCAGCACCTTCATGCCGCTGGTGCCGCAGGCTTCCCATGGTCTCCTCGGGGTGTTGAGCCAGACATCCACCCCCTGCACCAGGTGTCTGGTCACATGCATGTCATAGTCACTGAGAAAGATCACATTCAGGCGATTCTCGGGTCGACGGATAAAATGCATCCATTGCTGAATCAAGGCCTGCCCTGCCTGGTCGGCCGGATGGGCCTTGCCGGCCAGGATGAGTTGGACCGGGTGCTCCGGGTTGGTTAACAATCGGGTCAGACGTTCCGGATCGTGCAACAGCAAGTTCGGCCTCTTATAGGTGGCGAAGCGCCGGGCAAAGCCCAAAGTCAAAACGTTGGGGTCAAAGAGCTGTTTGGCCCTGTCGATCTCCGAGGACGATGCACCGGACACCGCCAGTTGCCGGGACAAATGTGCCCGGGCGAAGACCACCAGGGCTTTGCTGGCGGCCAGTCGAAATTGCCAGAGATCAATGTCTGAGACGCGGTGAATATCCTGCCCCAGGGTTTCCGTCGTCCCCAGCCACCGGTTTTTGCCGCAGGCCTTCGTCCACAGGTCATCGGCCGGGGCCGAGTCCCAGGTCGGCATGTGGACGCCATTGGTTACATGACCGACGGGCACCTCGTCCGTGGGCCACTGCGGGAAAAGGGGCTCGAAAAGATGCCGGCTGACCTCCCCGTGCAGGTGACTGACCCCATTGACCGACCCGCTGCAACGGATGGCGAGATAGGCCATATTGAAACTCTCCGTCGAGTCATTGGGGTTCTGCCGACCCAGGGCCAGAAAATCCTTGATGTTCAGACCGAGTTTCCGCTGGGCATAGCCACCGAGATATTGCTCGATGAGATCCGGAGCGAAACGATCGAATCCGGCGGCCACTGCCGTGTGCGTGGTAAAGAGATTCCCCGCCCGGGTGACGGCCATGGCAACATCAAAGGGCTGACCGGTCTCGTCCATGAAACCACTGGCGCGTTCAAGAACCGCCAGGGCCGCATGTCCTTCATTGAGATGACAGACTTCCGGCTCCATGCCGAGGGCTGTCAGCAGCCGCCAGCCGCCGATCCCGAGCAGCATCTCCTGTTTGAGACGTAACTCCGGCCCACCTCCGTAGAGTTCGCTGGTGATGCCTCGATGGGCGGGGAAATTTGCCGCGTCATTGCTGTCCAGCAGATACAGGTGCACCCGGCCCACTTGAACCTGCCAGGCGCGCAGCCAGACTGAATACCCCGGCAGGGCGATTTCCAGGCGCAACCACTCGCCGTTTGCATGGCGCAAGGGCGTGATCGGCAGCTGGCCCGGGTCGTTATAGGGGAAAAGAGCCTGCTGCGCGCCATCCTTGTCAATGACCTGGCGAAAATAGCCCTGTTGATAGAGAAGTCCCACGCCAATCACCGGCACCCCAAGGTCGCTGGCCGCTTTCAGCTGATCGCCGGCGACATTGCCCAGTCCGCCCGAGTAGATAGGCAAAGCCTCGTTCAGCATAAATTCCATACTGAAATAGGCAACGCAGGTGAGGGAGTCCTGGGCATGTTTCTGCTGAAACCAGGCCGGCGATGCCACCGTCTGGCGCCTGGTTTGCAGCAGGCCGGTGACATCCTGACGAAATACGGGGTCAGCCAGGACCTTCTCAATCCGGTCCCGTGCCACCGTCTGCAGGACAACCCAGGGATTATGGGTGATTTCCCACAGTTTCGAATCAAGTTGTCTCCACACCTCGTCGGTGGAATGACTCCATGACCAGTGCATATCCAGGGCAAGCTCGGCCAGGGAGCCGAACCCTTCAATTTCCGAGGGAAGAAGGTTGTAGATCTGGTGACTGACGCGGCTTTGATTTCTCATTTTTTCAATCTCCCGGCAGAACATTCATCTCAGTTCAGGGGGAACCCATCCCCAGCTGTTTCTGGAGGAGAACCTGGTTCGCATGGTCTGATGTCTTGACCTTCAGATAGGTTGACTTTTCCTGATCGAAAAGTTGGGTTCGGAAGCGACTGGTGAAATCGTACCACTGATTGATGCGAAGATCAAAACGTTGGTTTTCGGGAGAGGGCAAGGTATCCATAAACGACTGAATCGCAAAATAGTAGCGGATGGCACTGCGTTCCACCGCGCCACGAGGGCCGCCGATATAGAGGGGAAGGTTGTTTTTGTCGGTTCCGATCACGGTGAAGCCAACCCTGCCTCGACCGAATGTTGCAAAATAGGCCTTGGTCGCAAGTCGCAGCGCCGCGCTGTCGCTGTAACTGTAGCTGACATGGACAAAAGTACGTTCCCCGTCAATGGGAATGGCCTCAAAGCGCATTTTATGGTTCATGGTACCAAAAGGACCTTTGTCGGCAGCAAGGAGAATGTCTTGATATTCGGGCTGTTGAAGGGCGTGATGATACCGGCAGATGACCTTGTGCGTGTCCTCTAGTGGTTGAGAAAAATTGCGCCCGATATAAAAGGTCAGGAACCATGTTGAGTCCTTTTCCTGGTAAGTACATGCCTTTACATTGGGGTGCAGGGATACGATGTCGCACCAGTTTGATGGAACATTGAGGGCATTGGCAACACCCTTGAACGGGTACTCAAAGATTCCGTAAATATCAACGTGCATCCTGTGGTCCTGCTCAGTGGATTCCAGAACAAGGGACAGGCCGAAGCTGCTGTCTTCCAGCCGGGATGTCATCTGATGATAGGTGTCCAGGAGATGGGCCTTGCCTTGCCCCGAGGCATCGTCAGCAAAACCGCAAGTGGCAGAAACCGTTATCCCGGCAATTGTCACGAGGAACAAAGCGCATTTGAGTGAGCAACAGATTGTTTTCATTTTTTTTTTTACAAACGAATACTCTGCGCAAGACACATGTCCCGTGTATCGGGGCTTAAAATAAATCTGATGGACAAGCCACTTCTGGAGAGCATTCTTTTATCAAAGAACCCTGCGTCACCGGGGACAGGGAGAGATGAAAAGGAGTTCTGGACGGCTTGAAATCCAACACGACCGTTGAGTATGGTTTTGTGCTAAAAATTATTGGGATCCGGTTCTGGGAGAAACTTTCTTGAAGCGGTCATTTTTTGGTTCACATCCAGTGCGAGAAGAGGTGGGCAAACTGTTCTTTGCTTTTTTGCCAGAGTGACCTTTTTTTCCACTGCTCCCTTGTGATTTCATCGGATTCCGCCAGGTCACCGGCAAACATCACTTCCATTTTTTCAGCAAAGACGCGGCTCAGGATAACCGCGTTTACCTCGTCATCATTCAAGAGACTCCAGTAATCCAGATTGGTGGAGCCAACCGTCGACCAGACGCCGTCAATCACCGCGGTTTTCGCATGGAGGAACGCGTTGCTGCGTTCATATATCTTCACGCCGGCTTTCAACAGCCTGGAGTAATGATACTGCGCGCCGGTTATGGCCATGGACGAATCGCTGGCCGCAGGGAGGATGATTTTCACATCGACTCCCCGCCTGGCCGCATCAACAAGGGCATCCAGAATCTGGTCGTCAGGGATGAAATAGGCATTGGTCAGGTGTATGGAATGTTCCGCAAAGGAGATGGCCGACACATACACAATAAAGGTGATCCGGTTGTTCTCTCCCGGCGTGCTGCCCACCACACGCACCAGGGCCTCACCGTATTCCTTCTGGTCAGGCAGGTAACCTGGGTCATCTAGGGGCGGTCCGTTCTGCTTCCGCCAGGTTTCGAGGAAGAGCTTCTGGGCTTCCAGCACTGCCGGCCCTTCTATCTGGACATCGGTGTCGCGCCAGGGGAGTTGCTCTCCTTTGGGTTTTCTGGCGGAAAGACTGCTGGAATAGACTGAACTGATGTTGATTCCACCAATAAGGGCAATTTCTCCGTCAACGATTAAAATCTTGCGGTGATCGGGATTTGCCAGCCGCCAGTTCCAGCGGGAATTCAACGGATTCATCGGATTGAATTCCACCACCTGCACGCCGCCATCCGACAGGCGTTGAAAGAAGGAGCCGGGCGTTTTCAGACTGCCGATGCTGTCATATATGAGATTGACCTGGATCCCTTGCGCCTGTTTTCGCAGCAGCAGATCGGCAAATTTGCGACCCACCGGATCATCTTCGATGATAAAGGTCTCGAGGTTGATATGGTGCCGGGCATGTTCCATGGCCTGAAACATGGCGGCATAAGCGTCCTGACCATCAGTGAGCAGGGTGACCCTGTTGCCCCTGGTCAAGGGACTTTCGGAAACTGATTCCACCACGGAGATATGGCGCTCCAGGATGTCCGTTGGTTTGACGGAATTTTTCAGCCGGTCCATGATGGCCCTGCTTTTTTGAGGCGAGAGCAGTCCCCTGGACGAGACAATTTGACTGGAACTGCCAACAGCAGTCGGTGCCTCTTTAATCATTTCCGCGACATCAGGCAAAGTCGCGCATCCGCTGCCAATTCGTAAACCGGTAATGGACAGAAGCAACACGATGGAAATCCTGGTCAATTTCATAGGTTCACGACCCGCGCCCGACGCTACACCTCAAAAAAAAGAAGCTCCATGGTATTGCGGAGCCCCTTGTGATTTGTATCTGTTTCCCGGCACCAGCTGAACAATTATCACATAACTTTCAACTGTCTGAAATCATGGAATAATTGATCCACTGAAGGATAGGCATTGATTTTTTTTCTTTTGAATTTACTTCTGAACAGTTCCTCTCTGGTTTTCAATAATGATCTCCACACGACGATTGAGCTGCCGTCCTCCATCGTTATCATTGCTGGCGATGGGATAACTTTCTCCCATGCCCTTTGCCTGAATCCTGGAGGAATGAATGCCGCTGGAAATAAGCAGGAATCGTACGGAATCAGCACGCCGCTGGGAAAGGTCCATATTGTATTCGTCGGAACCTCTGCTGTCGGTGTGTCCTTCTATGGAAACTGTTCTCTCTTGATTTTTATAAAGAAACTCCGCAATCTTATCTATGATGACTCTTCCACGGGGCCGGACGTCGGCTTTATCAAAGGCAAAGAAGACATCTCCCAGGGTGAGTACGATTCCCCGCTCCGTTACTTTCACTGGAAGCTGCTTCGCCTTCAACTCGGCCATCTCCGCCTCCAGTTGGGATATTTCCATGGTGCGACGGGTGAGAAGAAGGGTGTCCCGTTCTTTGCCATACTGGTCAATCTGGGCTTCCGCTATCTTCTGTTCACCAATGGCAACAGCAGTCTGCGCCGATCTTTCGGCAAGATACGAGCGGTACACAATCTCATCGGAATCAGTGGCCGCCTCGGCCTGGTCCAGGGCCTGTTTTGCTTCATAGAGAGGCACCTGGGCGTTGGCGACGATACTTGGGTTGGTACTGGCCTGGGCATAAGCGCCACGGGCCCGTGCCAGGGAGCTGTCGGTTTCTGAACTTGAGGCGCAACCAGACAACATGACAATCAGGCAAAGTCCCAGGTACTTCTTGGTATTTTCAATTTTCGGCATAATCTGTTTTCTCCTTAAAATACGTTATTTTTTCCTGAGATAGAGGCGATCGTTTTCCTTCTGGAAGGACTTGATGGCATCCTGCAGATCGGAGGAAATTTTCTTTGCCTTGCCGGCCTTTGATCGTTCTTCCGCCAGAATGGCATCAGCTAAGGCCTTATCCGCCAGTTCACCAGCCTTTATATATTCTTCCTCGGCTTGGGCGGCCTTGGCGGCCTTTAAATTGTCTTCCGCAAGTTTCAGTTCCAGGGGGGCATAATTGAGCGCTTCATTTTCCTGGGCCTGTTTGATGGTCATCTCCGTTTTTGCTATCCGTCCCGTGGGCGGAGTCCCAGCGCTGCACCCTGCCAGGGCGACTGCGCCTAAGAGGAATGAAATGCCAAGTATCCTGCTGATATACACATTATTTTTCATCTTGATTGGTACTCCCGTTAAATGTTTATAAGCCACAAACCCTATTTCAAGGCCATATAAGAACCCCTCAACGTCACCTGACAATGGCCGTCTTTCAAAGCTTCCTCCCTGCCTGTCAAATTATTGCGGGACAACCCGGGACAGAAAAGCTGTCGCGCCGGTTCCCGCCGTGGAGAGATTGCCGGAAACGGCTACAGGACGCGACGACCCTGAATGACACGAAGAAGAATGACCACAACGGCGACGATCAAGAGAATGTGAATGAATCCCCCCATGGTATATGAAGAGACAATGCCCAAAAGCCAGAGGACAATGAGGATAACCGCGATTGATTCAAGCATTTTTTGCTCCTTTTTCCATACGAAACCCACTGAAAACCTGACGCATCCTCAGGCAGACATCATTCCATTGAGGGATGCTGTCAAACCTGGGCGGACGCCCTGCCCACTTCCTCTGTTCCACCGTCTTTCCCGCAAACAATGATCATTCTCGCCCCGGGGATGAATTCCCGGGGCGAGGGAACATTACTTCAGTCGCATGTCATTTTTGACCGATGTCACCCCTTTGACCTTCCGGGTAACTTCGATGGCCTTGTTGATATCGGCCTTCGAATTAACAAAACCGCTCAACTGGACGACGCCCTTGAATGTTTCGACGTTGATCTCACTGGATTTCAGTGAATCTTCAGCAAGGATCATGGACTTAACTTTTGTGGTGATGACGGTGTCGTCAACATATTCACCAGTACCCTCATGCTTTGTGGTCGATGCGCATCCCACAAAAAAGGTCAACAAAACGATGAACGATAAAGCCGAAAAAATTTTCTTTGGTGTCATGGTGCAAATCCTCCTGATTGAAAAAAACTCATTACCCCTTGATACCGAATGATATCAGGGATGCCTGTACACGTGCCTGTCCTGAAAAATTCCTGAGTGAACGGTAGAAACAGCTGGAGGGTGATTCCATGGCACAGAGGAAACAAACTGGAATCCTTCCCAACTGTTCATCATAGAGCAATGTCTGTGCCAGAGTTCAACCCCTCCTCGGCTCACGACCTAACTGTCTGATTATCTATGGTAATTTGATGATATGATTTGTATTGCAGGGGCCATGGCCGCGTCCAGAATATGGTTGTATTTGGCCGATGGTCATATGCAACCATGGACAGCATGGGATATGGGCGCCTGATCAAGGGTGGATGGGATCCCTGCCGGAAGGTCTGCAAAACAAAGGGTCGGGAGAGTCCTTGTATCTGTTGGGGAAAGGTTCCGTCGGACGAGTTGTGAAGCTGCGGCCTTTCTGGTTCAGCGGGAGCTGCACTGGAAGCCCGGGGCAGGAAAAAAAGTGAGGGTGGTCTTTTTTTGTTCAAGCCCGTGGGCTTGATGCCGTTCAGGCAGACCTGGCCCAATGAAAAGAAAAAACCCCGGCGGATCAAGGGGATTTGACCCTGGGCGGGATCATCTGAAATTGAAGCAAGCAGCAGATAAATTCATCAAAATTTTAATCTCTGAATCAGTCGTCCTTCTCTCTGCTGGAATCTCCCCCTGAGTCCCATCGTTCTTCCGTGCCCCGATTTAACCGGAAACAGCAGAGATGTGGTCATATATAACCTATGGCCATATATGACCATGATTCCGTCTCCGCGGTCGGTTCTCAAAGACCTTTCATAACTTATATTTTCTTCAAAAAATCAGAACGATAAGTGACATAAGAACCCGCCCATGAAACATGGCACATGGCTTGTATAGCTTGGTCTTATAAGGGATGAAGGAATGGTTTCGCCATTTCGCCCCGGGGACGATGAGTGTCCAGGTGAACACGGAAGAAAAAGTCACTACCCATAAGGAGTGGAACAATCATGCAAAAGAAGACCTGCCGTTTGGCCCTGATAGGAACTGTGGCCTCATTCCTGCTCTCCGCTGTTCCCCTCTTTGCATCCGAGACAGATACTCGTATCGAGGCTTCCGCCCAACAGTCCTACGTGTTTCGAACCTACCTGAAGGGCGATGACATAAACGTTCAGTCCCAAGATGGGCTTGTCACCTTAACTGGTACCGTTTCTGATGAAAGCCATAAGGCCCTGGCCGTGGAGACCGTTGCGGGATTGCCTGGAGTGAAAGAGGTGAAGAACAAGTTAAATGAAAAAGAAGTGATACCTGGTGTCTATACCGATGCCTGGCTTGTCGCGAGGGTGAAATCAACACTTATGTTTCACCGAAATGTCAGCGCTGCCCGCACTGATATTTTTGCCGAAAATGGCACCATCACCATACGGGGGGAGGCCATGAATTCTGCCCAGAGGGATCTCGTGACGGAATATGTCAGGGACATAGAAGGTGTCAAGGACGTGCGAAATGAGATGACCGTGGCATCTGCTGCCGAAAAGCCGGACACAACATTCGGTCAGAAAGTGGATACCGTGGGCGAATTGATTGACGACGCATCCATCACCGCCCTGGTCAAGACGACCTTGCTCAGTCATCGCTCCACCAGTGCCCTTCATACCAGCGTCGAGACGAAAGATGGCATGGTGCAACTGGGAGGCAGGGCGAAAAATGCGGCGGAACGGGATCTTGCTTCTAAAATCGTCCTTGATGTGTATGGGGTGAACAGTGTGGT
>JACDZF010000277.1 GCA_013426795.1 Desulfocapsa sp.
AATTCGGCCTCGCTGCCGGGGACTTCCGACATCTGCCAGCGGCCCTGCGCGTCCTTGTCCCAGCGCACCAGGCAGTATTTAACCGCCTTGACCCGGCCCTGGTCGTCGCCGACGAAGGCCTTGGTGAGCACGTTCCAATGCCGGTCGCAGCCTTCTTCTTGCGAGGAGGAGGTGCGCAGTTTGTTGGGCCAGTCGGGCCAGGTGAGGCCCTTGTCTTCCTTGACCGGGGGCTTGTCGAGGATCTCGATCTGGGTGACCGATCTGGCACCGTGGCGGTTGGAGGTGCCGATGCAGTCGGAGCCGGTGTCGCCGCCGCCGATGACCAGCACACGTTTGCCGTGGGCGCTGATGAAGTCGTCCTCGGCCACGTAGGAGCCCTGCACCCGTTTGCTGTTGCGGGTGAGGAAGTCCATGGCGAAGTGGATGCCTTGCAGTTGACGGCCGGGGATCGGCAGATCGCGCGGCTGTTCGCAGCCGCCGGCCAGCACCAGGGCGTCGTAGTCGGCACGCAGGGTGGCGATGGGGATAGTGACGCCAACATGGGCGTGGGTGTGGAACTCCACGCCCTCGGTGCGCATCTGCGACTGACGGCGGTCGATGAGCTTTTTCGACAGCTTGAAGTCGGGGATGCCGTACCGCAGCAGGCCGCCGATGCGGTCAGCTTTCTCGTACACCGAGACCTGGTGCCCGGCGCGGGCGAGTTGCTGCGCGCAGGCCAGGCCCGCGGGGCCGGAGCCGACGATGGCCACCCGCTTGCCGGTGCGCCGTTCGGGGACCTGGGGCTTGATCCAGCCCTGTTCCCAGGCTTTGTCGACGATGGCGCATTCGATGGTCTTGATGGCCACCGGCTTGTCATCGATGTTGAGCGTGCAACTGGCTTCGCAGGGGGCGGGACAGATGCGCCCGGTGAACTCCGGGAAGTTGTTGGTGGAGTGCAGCACCTCGATGGCCGACTGCCAGTCGCCCTTGTAGACCAGGTCATTCCAGTCCGGAATGATGTTGTTGACCGGGCAGCCCTGGTGGCAGAAGGGGATGCCGCAGTCCATGCAGCGCGCACCCTGGGTGCTGAGTTCACCATCGCTCAACGGGACGACGAACTCGCGGTAGTGGACGACGCGGTCGGCGGCCGGTTCGTAGCGCCGGTCGCGACGGTCGTATTCCAGGAATCCGGTCGGCTTACCCATGGTGCTTGATCTCCCGCGTGACCTTCATCGGTCGCTGCGTGTCGGGTTGCGGCGGTCGGCTTTGATTGGCCTGCATCGCTTCCAAAGCCTGCTTGTAGTCCACCGGCATGACTTTGATGAACCGCGGCAGGGTGGCTTCCCAGTCATCGAGAATGCGCCGCGCCACGTCCGAGTTGGTGTAGTGCAGGTGGCGCTCGATCAGCCCTTTGAGGCGCTGGGCATCGAAGCGGGTCATGTCGTGGCTGAGGTCGACCAGCCCGTGATTTTCCAGGTCGCCGCCCTGGTGGTCCAGCGCCTCCAGCGCCGCGTCCTCGGGCGGAATAGGCTGCAATTCGACCATCGAGAGGTTGCAGCGGTCCTCGAAGGTGCCGTCGCCGTTGAGGACATAGGCGATGCCGCCCGACATGCCGGCCGCGAAGTTGCGCCCGGTGGGGCCCAGGACCACGGCGATGCCGCCGGTCATGTATTCGCAGCCATGGTCGCCCACCCCTTCCACCACCGCGGTCGCCCCGGAGTTACGCACGCAGAAGCGCTCACCGGCCACGCCGCGGAAGTAGCATTCACCGCTGATGGCGCCGTAGAGCACGGTGTTGCCGACGATGATGTTGTCCTCGGCGCGCGCGATGGCGCAGTCCTTGGGCGGATAGATGATGAGCCGCCCGCCGGACAGGCCCTTGCCGACGTAGTCGTTGCCCTCGCCTTCCAGCTCGACGGTGACCCCCTTGGCCACCCAGGCGCCGAAGGATTGACCGCCGGTGCCCTTGGCCTTGATATGGATGGTGTCCTCGGGCAACCCGGCATGACCGTAGCGCTCGGCCACCCGCCCGGAGAGCATGGCGCCGACGGTGCGGTTGTAGTTGTGGATGTCGATCGCGATCTGGACCGGCGTGCCGGCCTCCAGCGCGGGTTGGGCCTGGCGGATCAGTTCGTGGTCCAGCGCCTTGTCCAGACCGTGGTCCTGCGTCTCGCGGTTGGAGAGCGCGACCTCGGGACCGACCTTGGGCTTGGCCAGCAACCGGGTGAAGTCCAGCCCATGGGCCTTCCAGTGGTCGATGGCGCGGCGCATCTCCAGGCGGTCGGATTGGCCGATCATCTCGGCGACGGTGCGGAAGCCCAGCCGGGCCATCAGCCGACGCATTTCTTCGGCGACGAAGAACAGGTAATTGATGATGTGCTCAGGCTGCCCGGTGAAGCGCTTGCGCAGTTCCGGGTCCTGGGTGGCGACGCCGACCGGGCAGGTGTTCAGATGACATTTGCGCATCATGATGCAGCCGGCCACGATCAGCGGCGCGGTGGCGAAGCCGAACTCGTCGGCTCCGAGCAGGGCGCCGATCACCACGTCGCGCCCGGTGCGCATCCCGCCGTCGACCTGCACCGCGATGCGT
>JACDZF010000278.1 GCA_013426795.1 Desulfocapsa sp.
CCAGGATTCAGACCGTCTCAAGGACCTCAAGGCAAAGAAAGAAAAAGGTGACTGCGACCAGCAGTGTCAAAGCGACATCAAGGCTCTGGAAAGATTGGATGCCGAAAGGGAGGTTCGAATATTAGCGGCATATAACAAATGCAGGGCTACGGGGAATTGTCTGGACCTTCAGAGGATTGACGCCGAACGCACAATAGATATGGGCTTGATTGGCGTGTTGAGCAAGGAATTTGAATCAAAAGGCGATCCCGGCAAGAACAATTTGTATCTGGATCCGAAAACCGGGGAGTATAGGCTTGGAATCATCAAGGCGACGGGCGAGCCAGACCGTGGCCGCGCCAGTTTCGGCAGCTACCAGATTTCATCCCTCACAATGATCGATTTCATGACATTCCTCAATAAAAACAACCCCGAGGCATACAAAGTGCTGGATAAGGCTGGAGGCGCTGAAGCGGCCAAAGCCGGTAAAAAGGAGTTTGTGGAGGCATGGCAGTCGCTGGCGTCAAATGGAACGGATTTCGCCATGTTGCAACAGAATTTTATCGAACAAAAAAAATATAAGTCCTCCCACGACTACGCGGTAACATACGTTCCGAATCTGGATAGCCGTTCTCCGGTCTTGCAGGAGATTATCTTTTCCGGGGCGGTGCAGCTTGATCAGAATAACAAAACAATCATAAAAAATGCTTGGGATAAAAAAACTGAGGCCACTGACCAGCAGCTGATCAAGTATTATTATGAGCAGCGAATAGCACGATACCCAGATGAAGTTAACAGACTCATAAGGGAGCAGAAAAGGGCCCTGGAGATGTTGAGCAAGTCAAAATCTAAATAATATCAAAGAGGTGTTGCGATGAAAAAGATGACTGCTTTGTTGTTCTGTGTGATGAGTATTGCGGGCTATCAGTCCGGGTGTGCCGAACAGGAACCCCCAAAACTTGCGGATGTTGCTCAAAAGGACTGGAATCGCCCCGAAGGGCCGGAGAATCTCTACCGGGCCATCCGGCTGCGCTATGTGGGGCCACGATTATCGGACGAGGGCAGACCTCTGGAAGAGGTGCCGATAATCAATCTGACGCCGGAATTCTACAGTCTCTCTGATCCAAAGACAGCACAGGAGTGCACGGAGGGAATAAGGGAAATTATTTTACATCTTATTAACGCAAATCCTGATGTTATTGCTTATGGCAAGCGAGTGTGGGTTGATCCGGAAGAAGGGGTTCTTGGTTCCGAAACCGCCAGCGAATACTATTTTTTCCGCTATGTCTGCCTGCCCATGAGTACGGTGGATGATCTGGATATGTTCGGCACGCAATACCGACAATTCTATATTCAAGATCCGCCCGGGAAACAGCGCGATCAGACTAAGAGGATACACTACTTGAGAGAGGATCTGATGTATCTGGTATCGCAGGATAAAGAACGAACAAAAGAAGATAATGAATTCTCTACTCAAAGCCACAAAGAAGATTTGGCAAATGGCTACGCCACGATCGTCCAATCAGACGATGTTCGCATTCATTTCTGGTACGATCCCGTTCGTTTTTTTCGGCGGTTTGAGAAATACGGCATCTCGGCGACCCTGAAAATTCCGGATACAAAGAAAGGCGTGGACACGTGGCAGGATAGCAGTTGGAATACGATGTTCAAGGTCATGCCGCTTGGTGAGGCAAGGACTTTGGATACATCGGGAGAGACGCCTGGAGCCAACGACGAAGAACTGGCTCGGCAAATTTATAAAAATTTGAATTATCAACCCAAGATACCCCTTTATTTCAACCCGTAAAAGAAGAAGCCGCGGCCACCTCTTCGCAGCATGAGAGCCATTACCTCAAAGTGACCAAATCCGGGCTGATGAGTACCGGCGGGGTGGGGTTCACCATCGGCAGTCAGATGCAGTCCACCGATCAGAAAGGCTGGACGACCACGGCCTCGGCCGCAACCGTGGCCAGCGTCGAGGGCGGCGATATCACCATCCAGGCGGGCCGGAACTACCTCCAAAGGGGCAGCAATGTGCTGGCGCCGGGGGGCGATATTGACATCGGGGCGCAGCGGGTGGATATTGTCGAGGCGCGGGAGACCAGCAAATCGGTTACCAAAACCGAGTTCAAGCAGAGCGGCTTGACTTTGGCCCTGACCAGCCCGGTGATCAGCGCCGTGCAGACCGGCCAGCAGATGGCCGCAGCGGCAAAAGACACCAATAATGGCCGGATGCAGGCCCTGGCCGCGGCCTCCACCGGGCTGTCGGCATATAATGCCTATGAAGCGGTGACGATCGGGCAAGGCCAGACCATAAAAGGGATTGCCAACCAGATTCCCACCAAATACGATGCCCTCGGCTACCCCGTCGATGGCCGCGATGCCCGGCTGGACGAACAGCTCGGCGGCGTCAACCTCAGCGTCAGTATCGGTTCCAGCAAAAGCCAGAGCAGCTCGACCCAGACCAGCGACACCGCCGCCGCCTCCACCGTGGCCGCCGGCGGCGATGTGAGAATCCGGGCCGCAGGCGCAGGCGCGGACAGCGACCTGACCATCCGCGGCTCCAACGTGAAAGGCACCACGGTCG
>JACDZF010000024.1 GCA_013426795.1 Desulfocapsa sp.
GATCAATGCAATCCGGGCGGGTGGAGATACGGATACAATCCACTTGCGCCTGTCGTCCTTCATCCATCCCTGGAGCGGGCGACACCGGGGCGTCCATGCCCTTCGGTCGCCCCTCATCCATCCCTGGGGCGGGCGACACTGGGGCGTCCATGCCCTTCCCCTTGAGAAAGGGGCTGACCGCTTCCAGCAGCTCCTGTTGCCGACTTTGGGGAAGACAGGTAAAGGAGCCGCCAAAAAATGCCACCTGCACCGCTTGTGATGGGCGACAGCGGGCCAGCCAGTCACGGATAATCACCGGCACCCGCGCCACCATAGTGCCTGGGTCTTCCTGGTTCCCGGTTATCGAATGCTGGTTACAGAAAAGGCACTGTTGCGGACAGCCCTGATGGGGAATAAAAATGGGAATAACAAGGGGCATAGACACATCAGCAGGACAAAATTTCACAAAAACCCGGCAATGGCGCCGTCACCAAAGGGGGATGAAAAAACATTCAGCGGCGGCAATCGGCAAAGATATCAAGATCCTTGCTGTACATCACCGTTGTAATCCCCATCAGTCCCAGCACAGAATGAAAAAGGTGGTCATGGGAAAGTGGATCATCTCTCTTTTTCTCCAGACAGGCACGGTCAAGGCCGCTGCCCGCAAGGAAAGAAGACGAAAACCAGAGGAGAAAAGGAACATGTTTCTGCTCATCCGGCGCAATCATATAGGGAAGTCCGTGCAGATACAAATTTTTTTCTCCCAGGGATTCACCGTAGGCGGAGAGATAGAGCATGGCAGTGTGGAATTGGCCACTGTTTTTGTGCAGGAGTTCAATGACCTGGGCCAGGAAAGCATCGGTGTACAGAATCGTGTTATCGTAGGCGTTCACCAGCTCTTCCGCCCGGCACTCCTGCAGCTGATTGGTGGTGCACTCGGGAAGAAAGGCCTTGAAATCAGGCGGTGACCGGCGATAATAGCCCGGCCCGTAGCTGCCTTTCTGATGCAGGACAATGACGGTATCGCCGCTCATCCTGTCAAGATAATCCTGCATCCCCTCCAGCAGAATCATATCCTGGCATTCTCCCGAGGGGCAGAGGTGGGCCATATTCTCCGTGGGCACCCGGTCGCAGACCCCATCGCATCCTGAGTTATTCTCCCGCCACAAGACCTGAACACCGGCATGGGTCAAAACATCGAGGAGTCCCTCATGGCGCTGGGCCTTGAATTCGCTGAATGCCTCCCGCCGAAAATGAGAAAACATACAGGGCAGGGAGACAGAGGATACCGTACCGCAGGAATTCATGGAGGTAAAATTCAGCACATCCTCTTTTTCCAGGGCAGGATTGGTTTTCTTCGGGTAGCCGTTGAGGGAGAAATTGCGGGCCCGGGCCCCCTCACCCACCACCAGAATCAGCAGATTCTTTTTCCCCCTTTCTTGCCATGGTTGTTCCACCCTCGCGTCTTCACCAATGGGCCTAACCAGAATCTTTCCGTCGGCCAGGGATTTTCTGGCAATGGAGGCGGCCACATACAGGGAACTCACCGGATTAATCAGGTGGCGGACATAATTAGAGTTTTTGCCAAGGGAGATATAGTCCTTATAAAAAAACACGAGAATCACAACCACGCACACCAGACTCAGCAAAACCGTCCCCGATACCATGAACAGCTCCGTCAGAAATCCCTTGCGCCGGATCTTCGTGCGCAGCACAAAAAGAGAGGGGAGCAGGCCCAGTCCCAGGAAATAATAGAGCATCTTTACGCTCAGCAGCTCCGAGATATTTCCAAGATCCGAGGTCAGGACAGTTTTAACCATGGACTGATCGATCATCACCCCGTAGGTCTTCATAAAGTAGGCGGCAAAACTGGCAACGAAGAGAAGCAGGATAAGGGCGGGCTTATGAAGATATTTCAAGCTCAGAAAAGAGAGACAGCCATTGAAGAAGGCCACCAGAAGAAAAAAGATGGACCCGAGAAAGAAGCGATCCTGCAGGGACTGGGCCGAGATTTTGCCTATCTCGGCCCAGAAGGAGTTATTGTAGAAGGCCACCAGAAGCAGGGAGAGCAGCAGATTCAACTGAATGCTGTTCATCACCGGATGCAGGAGAAATCTCCTGACTCCCTTGAAAAGAGAGGGTTTGACGGATGGGCTGATGGCCATGGCTTCTTGTCTGAGAGATGAAAAAATTGCGGCGCTGAGGGGAAAAAGGACGGGGGAACCCTAGCCAAAGAGGACAAGCAGCCACACCAGCACCACCATGATCAGACTGATCAGGACCGCCGCGGAGCCCATATCTTTCGCCGCCCCGGCCAGGGGATGATGCTCTGTGCCGATGCGATCCACCACCGCCTCCAGGGCCGAGTTCAGGAGTTCCACCACCACCACCACCAGGCAGGCGCTGATCAGCAGGGCCCGTTCCACGCCGGTATGGCCCAGCACCATGGCCAGGGGCAGCAGCAGAAGGACCAGCAGAACCTCCTGCCGAAAAGCCGCTTCCGTGCGCCAGGCGGCCTTCAGGCCGGCCCAGGAATACCCGGCGGCATTGACGATACGACGCAGACCGGTCTCTTTTTCTCCGTACATATTTTTTATCCCATGAGAATTGTTAAAGAAAAAACCAATGAGGTGGAGCTACGAGAAGATCAGGCAGGGCATGATGTCGCCTATCCTTCAATCTTCAGCCGGGAAATCCGAAAAGTCCTCAGCGCCGGGCAATGATCTGATCATACTCGGCCAGGGCGGCAGCGGCGGCCCGCTGCTCCGCCTCCTTCTTGGAGCTGGCGGAACCGCTTCCCAGAAGGGTCTCCCGAAAGATCACCGAGACCGTGAATATCCTCTGATGGGATGGCCCCTCCTCCAGATCCAGCCGATAGGATGGCGCCTCGTTAAACTGTTCCTGAAGTGCCTCCTGGAGTCTGCTTTTGGCGTCGGCGATGAGCATATCTTCCCGTCTTTCATCGAAGGCGGGGACAAAAAATCGGAGCACAAACTCCCGCACCGTCGCGTAGCCCCCATCCTCAAAGATGGCGCCAATCACTGCTTCGTAGGCGCAGGAGAGAATGGAGGACTTGTTCCGCCCGCTTGAGGCATCTTCGCCCTTTCCCAGACTCAGGAAGCTGCCCAGATCCACATTGCGGGCCATGGTGGCCAGATGGGTTTCATTGACCAGGGCCGCCCGTAACCGGGTCAGCTCCCCTTCACGCATCTCCGGATATTGCCGATACAAGGCCTCGCCCACCACCAGGTCAAGGACGGCATCGCCGAGAAACTCCAGGGTTTCGTTATCCTCCCCGGCAAAAGCATTCTCAAAGGCGAACGAGGTGTGCACCAGGGCCCTCTGCAGGAGACGCAAATCGGTGAACCGATACCCCAGGGTCTGCTCCAGCCTCGAGAGTTCCGGCTTGTTCTGCTGCACCAGTGAATCAAGACTCATCCAATTTTCCCCTTGTCAAAAAAACAAACTGTGGTATAAAGCGGCTCGCGGGCCCTTTCGGGTCAGCGCTCCAGGGCGGCGTAGCCAAGTGGTAAGGCACTGGTCTGCAAAACCATGATTCAGCGGTTCAAATCCGCTCGCCGCCTCCATGAAATTCAAAGGGTCACAAGCTGTTCAACTTGTGACCCTTTTTCCATTGTGGATGATCGTGGCGGGGAAAATACCTGATAATTCCTCGAAGGTCAAGTCACAACCGAGACGAGCCCCATCCCTCCCTCCAGAAGATCAACCCCGCCCCGCTCCTCATTTTTTTCATTCTTCCTCGTCCACCGGAACATTCCATATCTCTCTGGCATATTGGCGAATGGTGCGATCGGTGGAAAATTTTCCCATGCGGGCCACATTGAGAATGGACATTCTGGTCCAGGCCCCTTGATCAAGAAAGGCGGTGTTGACCCGATCCTGGCAGGCAAGATAGGATTCCAGGTCAAGGAGAAGGAGATAGGGGTCATACTGGTCGAGAAGACTGTCCACCAGGGGGCGGAACAACTCTTTGTCGCCCCTGCTGAAGGAGCCGCTCTGAAGGCTGTCCATAATCTGGGCAATCTCTTCATTGCCGGCACAGATACTCATGGGTGTCCGACTGACGTTTAACTTCTCATACTCGGCCTCTTCTGCGGTCATCCCGAAGATAAAGATATTTTCCGGCCCCACCTCCTCCAGGATCTCGATATTGGCGCCGTCCAGGGTTCCGATGGTGAGCGCGCCGTTGAGGGCAAACTTCATATTGCCGGTGCCCGAGGCCTCGGTGCCGGCCGTTGAAATCTGCTCGGACAAGTCGGCACCAGGGATGATCACCTCGGCCTGGGATACGTTATAGTTGGGCAGAAAGGCCACCCGCAGACGATTTCCCACCCGGGGATCATTGTTCACCACCTCGGCAATGGAGGTGATCAGCTTGATCACCAGCTTGGCCTTCCAGTAGGTGGGAGCAGCCTTGCCGGCAAAGATAATGGTTCTCGGGACCAGCTCAACGTCAGGCCTTCTGAGGATCTTATGGTAATGACTGATGATATGCAGACAATTCAGCAGCTGCCGTTTATATTCGTGAATACGCTTTACCTGGATATCAAACAGGGAGTCAATATTCACCTCAAACCCGCATTTTCGCTGAATCAACCCCGCCAGCCGTTTTTTATTGGCCGCCTTGATCACCCGCCATTTTTCCTGAAATTCGACATCTTCCGCGTAGGGTTCGAGGCGCTGCAACTGGGTCAGGTTGGTAATCCACTGGCAACCGATCCTGCAGGTAATCAACTCGGCAAGCAGGGGGTTTGCCTTGAGCAGCCAGCGTCTGGGGGTGATGCCGTTGGTCTTTGAGTTGAATTTACCGGGAAAAAACTGGTGGAAGGATCTGAATATCTTCTCCTTGAGCAGGCGGGTGTGGAGCTTGGCCACTCCATTCACCGAATGACTGCCGACGATGGCCAGATGGGCCATGCGAACCTTCTGGTCATCGCCCTCTTCGATGATGGACATGGATCGCAGCCTGTTTGTATCGCCGGGATAGGCCAGGGCGAGCATCTCCAGAAAGCGCCGGTTGACCTCAAATATAATCTCCAGATGCCGGGGCAGCACCTTGGCGAGCAGGGCCACCGGCCATTTTTCCAGGGCCTCGGGCATAAGGGTGTGATTGGTATAGGCAAAGGTCTTGGTACTGATATCCCAGGCCTTTTCCCAGCTTAAGCCCTCAATGTCAAGCAGCAGGCGCATCAGCTCGGGAATGGCAATGGCGGGATGGGTATCGTTCAGCTGCACCGCAATGATATCACTGAACATGGCAAAGTCGGGATAGGTCTTTTTATAGCGCCGCATGATATCCTGGAGGGTGGCCGCCACAAAGAAATACTGCTGTTTGAGACGCAGCTCCTGGCCCGCCAGATTATGATCCGAGGGATAGAGCACCTTGGAAATGGTCTCGGAATTCACCTTGTTCTTGACCGCGCCGATATAGTCGCCCCGGTCGAAATAGCTTAAATCAAGATCACGGGAGGCACGGGCCGACCAGAGGCGAATATTGATCACATGATCGTTCTTATAGCCAGGCACCAGAATATCACAGGGCAGCGCCATAATCTCTTCCGTCTCTATCCATTGCGCCCGGTAATTCCCATTGGTATCCAGATAACTGCTGACGCGACCATAGAAATGGACTGAAAACACCGGCATGTTCCGGGCAAAAACCCAAGGGCTTCCGTATCGCATCCAGTTGTCAGGACTCTCCACCTGATAGCCGTCGATCAACTGCTGATAAAAAAGGCCGTACTCATAAAGAATCCCATAGCCGTAAGCGGGAATTTTAAGGGTGGCAATGGAATCCATGAAACAGGCGGCCAGGCGGCCCAGGCCCCCATTGCCGAGACCGGCATCCTCCTCTTCTTCGCGGAGGATTTTAATATCGAAGCCAAGCTCATTGATGGCCTGCTCCATCTCACTATAAATCCCCAGATTGATCAGGCTGTTGCCCAGGGAACGACCGATAAGAAACTCCAGGGAGAGATAATAGACCCGCTTCTTGCTCTTGGCGTACGAAGCCTTCTGGGTGGCGATCCATTTTTCCACCATAATATCGCGCAGCGTATAGGCCACCGCCTTGTAGATATCATTCTCCCCAACCCGCTGCGGGTCACGGCCCTGGAAGCTCATGACATGATGGATAATGGTCTTCTTGATATCCTCTACGGTCGTCGGCAAAAAGAGGCCCTCGCAATCACAGTCGCGCAGGGAATTTCTTTCATTGGTATCTCGAGCCTGCATACAAAGTACTCCTTCTGGTTAGTGGAAAGCGGGTCACAACGCGGGACAAACCTTCCGCGGCAGAACAAATTATTTTGGATTCCCTGCGAATCAATGATTTGCGACTGAATGGTCCGACCCTGCCATGCCGTCAACGATGACGGCCCCTTGCCTTACAGCCGGGGGGCACTTATACTTGGAGGGTTGGCGATCTGAAATTATGGCCTTATTGTACTCCAATGGTCGATCAGAAGACAATCATAAATCGCCCTCTGCCTCGTCCCGGAAGCGCCCCCGTCTCTCCGGAGATGATGCCCCCCAAAGGGCAAACAGACCACCAGCGGCGCGGGCAAGCCGGCCAGAGACCCTGCCCTCAGGGGGGTTTTCGCCCACCCTTTGCCACCGACATCGTGGCGGCAGACAGGCAGAACCAGATCGACCCTGCACCACCACCAGAACCCAGTCCCCAAGATAAAAAACAACCGGTGACCACCATGACCAATGCCAAAACCACTCAACCCGCCACCGTCGACACTGACTGCACCTATGAACAGAGTGCGGTGTTGGGTCTGCAGGACCGGATTCCAGGGGTCGTCGAAGAACTTGTCTCCCTGTGGCAGACGAAATCAGGCCGGACCGAATCCTGTTTTGACCACATCGGGCCCATTCCCATCCCCTCACACCAGGCCATCATCAACATCATTTACCTGATCCGCCAGCTCCTCTTTCCCGGCTATTTCACCAGGACCAAGCTGCACGCCTCCAATCTCGAATACTACATCGGCAAGGAGACCACCGAACTTTACGAACGCCTCACCGAACAGATCACCATGGCCATCCGCCATGACTGCCGGCGCACCAATCTGCCCTGCACCAAGTGCGAGGAACGCGGCCATCATCTGGCCCTGAGCTTCATCAAAACCCTGCCGCGGATCACCGAGACCCTGGCCGCCGACATCCGCGCCACACTGGCCGGCGACCCGGCCACCAAAAGCTCCGACGAGGTGATCTTCAGTTACCCCGGCCTGCTCGCCATCTCCATCTACCGCATGGCCCATGAGCTGTTTCTGCTCAAGGTGCCGATCATCCCCCGGATCATGACCGAGCATGCGCACAGTCTCACCGGCATCGACATCCATCCCGGCGCCACCATCGGCCCCGGCCTGTTCATTGATCACGGCACCGGGGTGGTGATCGGTGAGACCTCCATTATCGGCACCAATGTCCGGATCTACCAGGGCGTCACCCTGGGTGCCCTGTCCCTGCCCCGAGACGCCGGGGTCAGACTCCAGCAGGTCAAGCGACACCCCACCATTGAAGATGAGGTCATCATCTACGCCAACGCCATTATCCTCGGCGGTGACACGGTTATCGGCAAACGGTCCATCATCGGCGGCAATATCTGGCTCACCGAAAGCGTCCCGCCGGACACCAGGGTGATGCTCAAACGACCGGAACTGATTTTTTCGGGAAAAAAATAACCCAGGAGGCCCTCCCATGCCCGGCACCCCCATCACCGCCACCGTCGGCAACACTCCTCTCCTCACCCTGTCCCGGGTCGGTGCAGACCGCAATCTCACCATTCTCGCCAAGCAGGAATCACGAAACCCCATGGGCAGCGTCAAGTGCCGCATCGCCTCTGCCATGATCGACGCCGCCATCCAGGAGGGGAAGATCAACGCCGACACCACCATCATCGAGCCCACCAGCGGCAATACCGGCCTGGGCCTGGCCTTTGTCTGCGCCGCCAGGGGGCTGCGCCTGATCCTGACCATGCCCGAGTCCATGTCCATGGAGCGGCGCATCCTGCTCAAGCACCTGGGAGCCGGACTGGTGCTCACCCCGGCAGGCAACGGGATGAGCGGCGCCCTTGCCGCCGCCCGGGAGCTTGCCGCCAGGGACACAAACACCTTTATGCCCAATCAGTTTTCCAATCCCGCCAATCCGGCCATCCACCGGACGACCACGGCGGAAGAGATCTGGACGGACTGCGGCGGCAAGGTGGATATCTTTGTCGCGGGGGTGGGGACCGGGGGCACGATTACCGGCGTGGGTGAGGTCTTGAAGGCGAGAAATCCAGACGTTCTGATCGTGGCCGTGGAGCCGGAGGATTCGCCGGTGCTCTCGGGGGGAAAGGCAGGGGCACATAAAATTCAGGGTATCGGCGCCGGATTCGTCCCCGAGATCCTCAACACCGCCATCCTTGACAGTATCATCACCGTCAGCAACGGCGACGCCCTGGAAACCGCCAGGCTCCTCGCCACCAGGGAAGGTGTCCTGTGCGGGATCTCATCCGGGGCAGCGGTCTGGGCCGCCCTGCTCCTGGCCGGGCGCAGCGAGAATATGGGCAAGAACATCGTCACCATCCTCCCCGACACTGGAGAACGCTATCTGAGCACTGATTTGATAAGCAAACCCTGATGGAATCAGGTTGTTCTCGAATCCCTTTTCCGGTGCAAAGGGATTCGAGAAAAAAGAGCTGCGGCCCAGGGAGTTTTACCCAAACGAGGCCATCAACTCGGCCTCGGCCACCAGTTTCTCATCGACAAAGGCCTGTGCTGCCATCTGCCAGATGCCCCGCCGCTGCTTCAGAAGTTCGAGCTTGAAATGAATCTGATCCCCCGGGGTCACCGGCTGCCGGAACCGGGCCTTGTCGATGCCGACAAAATAGAGCACACTCCTGCCGATGTTTTCCGGCTCGGAATAAAATGCCAGGACGCCCCCCACCTGGGCCATCCCTTCGAGGATCAAGACCCCCGGCATCACCGGCTTAGCTGGAAAATGGCCCTGAAAAAAAGGCTCATTGATGGTCACATTCTTCAACCCCACAATATCCTTCTCAGGGCTGATGGCCAGGATCCGGTCCACCATCACAAAGGGGTAGCGATGGGGCAGGAGCCGTAAAATCTCCAGGATATCTATTTTCTCAGGGATCACTGTGTTCGACATATTCCACTCTCCATTTCTTGGTAGTACCAATTCATAATGACGAATGAGGAAGGTGCTGACAACGCTTTCCTCGTTCTTTATTCAGGCTGTCCGGCCTGCAAGGCGGCTATCTCCTTGCGCATCCGCCGCAATTCGCTGACCATGTCCGGCAATCGTCCCAGGGCCGCCACTATCCGGCCATGCTTTTTCATGGGCACGGCAGGAGAGCCGCCGATTACCGAACCCGGAGGCTGATTATTATGCACCCCGCCCTGGGCCGCCACCATCACCCCGTCCTCCAGATGAATATGTCCTGAAAGCCCCACCTGTCCGCCAAGCACCACATTGCGGCCCAGGGTGGTGGAGCCGGAAATCCCCACCTGAGACACCAGCAGACAATTTTCACCCACCACCACATTATGGGCAACCTGCACCAGGTTATCAATCTTGCTGCCGCTTTTAATCCAGGTCACCCCAAAGGTGGCCCGGTCAATGCAGGAATTGGCCCCGATCTCCACATCATCATCAATCTGCACGATCCCCACCTGCGGCCGCTTCACATGAAAGCCCCGGCTGTCCGTGGCATAGCCATAGCCGTCGCTGCCGATCACCGCGCCGGGATGGATGGTCACCCGACTGCCGATGCGACAGCCGGACATGATGCAAACATTGGCATGGATGGTGACGTCATCGCCGATCAGCACGTCATCGCCGATGACCACCCCGGATTCTATGCGCACCCGTTCGCCCAGCCTCACCCCCTCGCCGATCACCGCCAGGGGCCCCACTGAGATCTGCCCGGGGAGCACCGTTCCTGCCCCCACATGGGCGCGGGGATGGACCCCGGTGGCCCGAAAAGGGCTCGCCAGCAGCTGGGTATGAATCAAGGCGGCAGCCAGATAGGGATCACGCACCCGGATAATCGGCACCGAGGCTGACTCGACCGCCAGCGGCACAATCACCGCCGACGCCCCGCAGCTGCGCAGGGAAGCCTCATCCCTAGCCTTGGCGAGAAAACTGATGGCCCCGGTGCCCGCGCTATCAAGGGAATTCAGCTCAACAATCTCCACTTCACCATTGCCCACCAGTTCCCCCTGGACCAACTCCGCCAGCTGTCGTAACAAAACAGGTTTCACGCTCACTCCTTTTTTTATGCAGCCCATGGCGTCCAATTTCCATGGAGCTCCCATGGATAGAATTACTCTGAATAGAGGAAATACCTTTTCCGCCGCTCCTGAAACCTCCGCAGTCCCTCCTTCCAGTCCCCTTCCATCTCGCCCAGGGGCCGACCGTCCTCAAGCTCCCGGCGCACCTTCTGACTGCCGAGGATCAGATCCATGGGCAGCCGCTCAAACTCATACTCATAGGGCGGTTGTTTATACCGGAACTCCTCGGGATAAAGGCGCACAACCGCCTGCAGCAGGGCCAGACTGGCGCGATAGGGCAGAAAGCCTGCCGCGTCGGTGACATGGAGCTGAAAGCCGACACAGTCCTGACCGGCCCACTTGCCCGAGGTTGGCTCAAAGACCAGGGGCCTGAACAGACAGCCCGGCAGCTCCGTCCGGGCCAGGGCCTCCAGGATCGGCCCATGCTCCCAGAAGGGCGCCCCCACCAGCTCAAAGGGCAGGGTGGTGCCCCGTCCCTCCGAGATATTGGTGCCCTCCCAGATCACCTGACCGGGATAGACCAGGGCGGTGTCGGGAGTGGGCATATTGGGAGAGGGAAAGACCCAGGGAAAACCGGTATCAGCAAAGAGCATGGCCCGCTCCCATCCCCGCATGGGAATCACCTGGAGATCGGCGCCGAGGGCAAATTCTCCGTTCACCCACCGGGCCAGCTCGCCAAAGGTAAGCCCATGGCGCATGGGCAGGGGGTAGAGTCCGACAAAAGAGGCGCAGTCCGGTTCCAGGATATTGCCCTCCACCGCCACCCCGCCCAGGGGATTGGGCCGATCCAGCACCACCACCTTTTTCCCGAACCGGGCCGCCGCTTCCAGACAGTAGGCCATGGTGTAAAGGAAGGTATAGACCCGGGTGCCCACGTCCACCAGATCAATGAGCAGGACATCGAGATGATCATACATGGCCCGCGAAGGCCGGCGGGTCTCGCCATAGAGGCTGAACAGGGGCAGGCCGGTGAGGCCGTCGGTGGCATGGCCGGATTCGACCATATTGTCCTGCTTCTCGCAGAAAAAACCGTGCTGGGGCGAAAACAGGCAGGTCAGGCAAACCCCGAATTTCTCCTGAAGCAGCACCCGGGCATGGATCAGACGGCGATCGGTGGAGGCCTGATTGGAGAGAAGCCCCAGGCGCTTCCCCTCAAGCTCGGGAAAGGACCCGCCCAGCAGATTTTCCAGTCCGTTTTTCAGCATACCAGCCCTTCCAAATTCACCCGATGCTCCTGCCTGAAACCCACATTTTTTCTCCTTGATCTTTCTGCCCGGATGATCACCGCAGCCTTCCCTTTCACCTGGGATGGAGCAAGGTCAATGGACTTCATCCTGAGGAACCTTGCCGCTGCTCCGGCCATAGACCGATACCCGGCACGACGCAGAAGAAACAGCCTGCCCCGGAGGTATGTGAAGAATATTTTACCGGTATCTTCCCCATTGCACCAGCCGGATATTGCTTCGTGGTCTGATCAGGGCTGTTTTCTTGAACCATTGTGATCCACCGGCATAAAACCGCTGATTTGTTTGCGCGGAGCAGCAGAAACGGACACAAGCCCTGACCCGAAAAAATCAGTTCCGGGAGCAAACAGCACCCAACTCCTCTACTATAGCTGGAATAGCTCTTTTCTTCGAACAGATTTACTCCCTCTGATATTTTTTCTGTAAAAAAGCCATTCACCGTTCAAGGGCAAAGGAGAAATGCCGCAATCAGGTCGGCGACCTCGTCTTCATGGTTGAGAAAGAAATGATTGCTGCCGGGGATGGTGGCGGAGCTGATATTATCCCGTCGCGGCAGCGGGGCTGATGGTGCCAGCAGGCCATCATCCCCGGCCATGATCAGGCAGACGGGGATGGTCAGGGATGACATCGAGGTAAAATCGTATTCCCGCAGGGGCGGGGCAATGGCAGAATAGGAAAGGGTTTGCGGGGAGATGGCGGTGAGGGCCATGTGAGCGCCAAAGGAGTAGCCCACCAGATGCGGACGGTGGAAATATCGCCCACTCCATTGGATGACTTTTTGCACCTCTTCGCTGATCATTCCGTAGGTATTTTTCTGATCCAGATCATTCCAGTATTCAAACAGGGGAAGCTCCGGTCGGGGCTTGCAGCTTTTCCCCACGGCCGGGTAGTTGAAGAGCAGGACCGGCATGGAGGCGGCCATCTTCCGGGCCACCGCCTGAACCACGTTGTTCTCCAGATTTCCGGCCAGCAGGGGATGGGGCGGACAGATAATGATCCCTGTGTCCGAGCCGTCTTCGCCCCCTCCAGGGCCATAGAGAAGCCGTCCTTCAAGATTCCCCATGGTGCCGGGGATCATAAGCTCCAGAACCATCAGGTCGGGTTCCATCAATAGACTCCCTGCCGCTCCGGGGGAGTGGCGAATTGCAGGGGAGCGATACACGAGAGGCCCATATCACCCTCCGGACAGGCAACGGCCAGGGCCGTGTCCCGTTCCGGCAGGTTGAGGAGAAGAAAGCTGGGGTCAAGGCGATGGAGGATGACCCGCCCACGCCTGCCCGGCGCCACCGAACCCGTCAGATCCTGATCCTGGTGTTCATCATCAGGGATGGGCGCCAGTTGCAGCCACAGGGCCGGGTCCTGGACCTGGAAGACCTCTTCCCCGCTGCCTGGTTCGTCCGCCCTTCCCCCTTCCCGGCGGGCGGGGAAGGTCACTCCGAACAGGCTGTTGCCGTAGCCGGGCAGGATCACGGCATTGCGAAAGTGATTCCGCAACTCCCCAGCGGTCTTCGGATCAAGGTTCATGCCGCCGGTATGGATGCCGAGGATCTGTTCTTTGCAGTCTGGAGTCATGATCCGGGCCAGCTCCACCAAAAGGGGCGGGGTGGTGAACAGGGTATCGATGTCCTGATGGCTGACAATATTGGCAGCCTGGGCCAGGACATGATCGAGGTAGAGTTTCAGGCCCAGGGAGCCCTTGGCCTGGCGCTTGATCCAGCGCACGTCGCAGTCCACGGTGAAGGGTTCCAGACTGCCCAGAGACCTGGCCATTGCGCGGGCGGAGCGATCGATGATATGGGGGCCGCCGGGGCCGACAAAGAGCCAGCGGCCGCCATGGGGAAAGTTGTGTTCGGCCACCGCCTTGAGCCAAGGGCGGATAAAGGCGTCGTGAAATTCCTGGGGAGAAAAGACCCGGCGGCAGGGGTCGCCGGTGGTGCCGCCGGTCTCCGAGAGAAGATGGGAGGAGAGACTCCGGTGCAGGGCCCGGGGAATAAAATCGGTGACGGGCCGGGTGCGCAGGGCCTCCACCTCCATGACCCCGAGGAGGTGAAAATCGTGCCGGCTGCGGATCGTCTGTCGGACGTCAAAGTCAAGGCCCTGCTGCCGTTCCAGCCAGTAGGGGCTCCCCTGCCGGGGATCAAAATGGAGGGCCAGAATCGTTTCGATATGGGAGGGGGTCATTTATCTCTTCCAGGAAAGAATAAGCAGGGGAAGCAGCCCCATATCGCAGAGGATGGCCAGCCACAGGGCGACGCTGATCAGCAGGCCGAAATCGCGCAGGGGGATAAAGGGTGAGGCGATAAATCCGAGGAAGCCGGTGCCCGAGATCAGGGCGGCGGTGAGCATGGCGGGCCCGGCATAGTGGATGGTGTTCTGCAGATGCTCCATGGCCGTGCCCGGCCTCCTGTTTTCCTCCTGCAGGCGATGGAGGAAATGGATGGTATCATCCACCACAATCCCGAAGACGATACTGGCCACGGTGACCGTGGCCACACTCAGGGGAATCCCGACCCAGCCCATAATGGCCAGGATAAAGAAGACCGGCATAAGATTGGGGATAATGGCCAGAATCGCGAAATGGACGGAACGCAGGGCCAGCCCCATGACCAGGGAGATGGGAAGAAAGGCGCTGGCGAAGCTGCTGAGCATGGAGGTGAAAAGATGCTGCTGACCCCGGGTGTAGAGGGGCACGGAACCGGTGACATAGGGCTGTCTCCGGGCCCCGAGCTGCTGCTGGAGGAAGGCCTCCAGCTCTTCCGCCAGGGCCAGGGTGGTTTCAGAGGAGACGGTCTTGAGCAGCACCGTGGCCCGCTGCGGTCTCTCCTTTATCTCGCTTAAGCTCAGGGGCATGGGGAAGCGGGCGCCATTCCTGGTGGAGGTGGCGATGACCATGCCATCGGCAAAAGAATAGAAGATCTGGGTGACAACCTGGTTGTTCCCGGCAAAGGTATCGAGGGTGGCCTGCAATTGGGTATTGGTCATGGTGCTGGCGGCCAGGTCGATCTCAAAGGGGGTCAGGCCCAGGCCCGCGCCTTCGATGCGCTGATAGTTCTGGCGGACGATGGCGTTCTCTTCGAAAAAATCAAGAATCAAGGAGCCGGTTTTCAGGCGGCTGATGCCGATGGCGGAGAGGAATAAAAGGATGATAAAGATGCCGGTGAAAAGCAGGCGATACCTGGCCATGAAGGTGACCATGGAATCGGGCATGGAGATGGCCCGAAAAGGGGCTGGTTCAAAGTAAAGAGCCAGCAGAATCAAGGGGTTGATCAGGGATAACCCGCTCGCCACAGTTCCCCATATGCCAAGCTGCTGGATGGGGAGATACGTGCTGAAGACCAGGGAAAAGAATCCGAGCATGATGGTCAGCCCGGAGAGCAGGCTCGGCGGGGCCACCTGGGCAAAGAGACTGACACCGTCGGGATGGTCCCTGTTGGGTTCTTTAAGCACCAGATGAATGGCGTGGGCAATGCCCAGGATCATGATGCAGGGGGGCAGGGCGAGGAGGATCATATTCAGCTTGACCCCGGCCAGGGCCATGATGCCGGTGATCTGGAGGGCGGGGACAAAGCCGCAGAGCAGCACCAGCAGGATATTGCGGGGGTTGCGCACGAGAATGATGACGCCCAGGGTGAGGATGGCCAGCACCATGGGAAACAGGGTCTGGGTGGCCCTGGCCGACAGGGTGTCGAGCATGGTGGTGAGATACCAGACCCCGCCCAGGTGATAGCTCAGGCCTTTGCCCTTGAGGACGGTCTCCACCTCGGCCAGCAGCGTCGCAAGCTCCGCAGGGCTGCTTTCGGCCCTGGGGATGATAAAGAACAGTCCGGCCTCGCCGCCGGTCAGAGGCTGGATGGTCAGACTGTGGACATTGGCGGCGCTGGTCTCTTCGCCCATGGCATCGGCGGCCTCTTCGAGGGCAAAAAGGTCGATCCCCGGCAGATAGACGATGAGGGGATCGATGATGTGGTAGCGGGCGACAAAGTCCTGATATTGGTGCCAGTGCGGATCATCGGCTGATTGCCAGACGGCCAGGGAGTTATCAGTCTTGCTGTGCAGGGTGAAAACTCCGGTGAGCAGGGTGAGGCCGACAAGCAGGATCAGGGCGAGAATCCGGTGCGCCCTGAGGGTCATGGCGAATTGGCGGGAAAAGGAGCGCAGGCCCATTGCTATTTTTTCTTGAGAAAGGAGCTGGTCCAGGGGGTGATAAATTTCAGCCCGGCGGAGCTGATGGCGTGGTTGACCCGGTTTTTCACCAGATCCCCGGGGCCCTGGGAGAGCAGGGTGTTAAGCGATGAGAGGAAGTAGTCAATCTCCGCCTCGGTGATGATCAGGGGCGGATAGACCCGCAGCACCGAGCGGTTGTTGAGCATCAGGGTGCCGAGGATGCCGAACTGTTTGAGGAGGGCGGCGGCCACCATGCCGGGCAGGTGCTCCTTGAGCACCTTGCTCAGTCCCGGGATTTTGGCAGGCAGGTACTGGGCCTGGTCAATGACCTGTTCGTCAAATTCGATGCCGATCATCAGGCCCCGGCCCCGCACCGCGCGAATCCAGGCCGGATGATTCTCCTGGATCTTTTTCAGCCCACCCAGAAGCCGTTCACCGAGGACCCTGGCGCGCCCGCTCAGATCTTCCTGGTCATAGACCTCGAGGGCGGCCATGGCGGCGGCGCAGCTGGTGCTGCGGCCGCCAAAGGTGGAGGTCTGCACCAGGCAGTCATGGGGGTTGTCGTAGGCGGTCTCAAAGACCCTGGTGGTGGCAATGGTGGCGCCGATGGTGGCCATGCCGCCCCCTAAGGATTTGGCCAGGGCCATCAGATCCGGCACCACCCCCTCATGCTGGCAGGCGAAAAAATCACCGGTGCGGCACAGGCCGGTCTGGATCTCGTCGAGGATGAAGAGGACGCCATAACGGGTGCAGAGCTCGCGCACCTGACGGAGATAGCCGTCCGCCGGCACAATGACTCCGGCCTCGCCCTGGATGGGCTCAAGGATCACCGCGGCCACGGAGTCCGGGCCTTGCGGCGGGTTGTTTTTCAGCAACACCTCAATGGCGGCGGCATCCCCATAGGGCACGGTCTTGCCCGGCAGCAGCGGGAAATACTCGCGCAGTCGCGGACCGCCGGTGACCGAAAGCGCCCCCAGGGTCTTGCCGTGCAGGGAGTTCTCGGCATAGATAAACTGGGGCCGCTTGCCCTTGAAATAACGGGCGGCAAGCTTGAGCGCTCCTTCCACCGCTTCGGTGCCGGAGTTGCAGAAGAAAAAGCGATCCAGGGTGCCGGGGGTGAGCAGGCTGAGGTTATGGGCGAGGCAGGCGGCATAGGGGGAAAGCAGCTCCTTGGAGAGATCCACCCGGTTTTTGACGAGGACATCGAGGATGGCGGCCTTGACCCGGGGATGATTATGACCAAGGTTCAGGGCCCCGTAAGAGGAGACAAAATCGAGGATCTCCCGGCCCTTGCCGTCAATGATGGTGGCGCCCAGGGCCGATTGCGGCTGGATGGAAGTGTATTCCCCCATATCGAGCAGATCCACCAGGCCGGGATTGATAAACTGCCGGAACAGGGCCACCGACTCTTTATAGGGTTTGGTGCTGACATCATCAACGGCGATCCAGTTTTTTCTCATGGTTGCTCCCTTTAGAGTGCTGGTTTTGAATGAAACAAGGTGACGATCGAAGGACCCTTCACCCCCTGAGCTGTCGCCAATCCTGCGGCGCTCTCCTTCAATCTTCCGCCTTGTCGTAGGGCCAGGTCTGGAAAAATTCCTCCAGGGCGGTGGCGGTGCGCAGGGCCTCCATGGTATTGCCCTCCATGCTGATGTCGCCCTGAAAGAAGCCCTGCTGGGGGGAAAGCCTGCCCTTGATGACGCGCAGGAAGGTTGCCGGATTGACCCGGTAGCCGAAGGCGCCCTGATGTCCCGGGCCTATGGAAACCAGTTGTCCCTGGCTGATCTCCAGGGTGTGATGGGCGCAACCGGGAATCTCCAGCCAGAACCGGCAGGAGAGGGAGGCCAGACCGGCGATAAGCTGGCGGTTCAAAAAAGCGGGCAGGTAGTTTGTGAAATACTCCTCGATGGCCCGGAGGTGGGCGTCGGGAACCAGCACCCGGCGGGCCTCCTCCTTTTTCTTGCCGGCCAGAAAGAAGGTAAAGGCGGTCAGCAGTTCCTCGTCGGAGATGGCCGGGCGCCAGGCGCTGCCCATGATTTTTTCCAGATGGGGGCGGTCAAACTGGATGGCGAGGTCCAGATAGGGGTCATACATGGCGGTTTTCCGGGCCATGATCTTCTCGGCCGCTGAGGCCGGATTCCTGGTGAACGATGCTGCGTCCACCAGATGCGCCGCCTTTCGGCCAAAGGCGGCGTTGAAGACCTCTTCCAGCATGGAGTTGGGACAGGATTGAGAACTGACCAGATGGAAGGTGCGGCCGTTGATATCCGGGCTCGAGGCGATGCGCAGGAGGGCGTCCACCACATCGTCGTCAAAGATAAAGGGCAGGGAGCAGCGGGCGTCTCCCCGCAGCCTGATGGTGCCGTCGCCCTGAGCTTTGCGCCGGGCCGCAAGGAGGATGCGGAAGACGCCGTCGAGGAAGATAAAGGGGCCAAAGGTGTTGATGGAGGTCTGCGAGGGGTGTCGTTCCAGGATAATTCCGGGCCGGTAAATGGTGATTGCGGCCCGTTTTGTCTGTTCTGCCATGCGCGCACGGAGGAAGCGCTCGCCCTGGAATTTGCTCTCTTCGTAGCCGTTGCGAAAGCCCTGGCCGCACTCCAGATCATCCTCGTGCCAGACGCCGGGATGATCGCCGCAGACAAAGGCGGTGGAGATATGATGGAGATGGGCGCCTGCCGCCCCGGCCAGGGCGTGGATGTGGCGCACGCCATTGACGTTGACTGCTTGGTATTCGGCCACCGAGGCCCCCTTGAAATCGGTGCGGGCGGCCAGATGGAAGATGGTCTGCACCGAATCGCAGAGCTGCTGGTAGCTGATCGCGTCCAGGCCAAGCCGGGGCAAAGAGACATCGCCCGCGACATGGGTCAAGGCGGCGACGGCCTGCTTCTCCTTCTTCGGGGTCTTGCGGCTGAGCACCGTGACCCGGTGGCCCGCCGCCACCAGGGCCGTCACCAGCGGTCTGCCCACAATCCCGGTGCCGCCGGTGACCAGGATATGTCCGGCCCTCACTCAATCACCCGTCCGGCGGCCTGCTCCTGCCAGTTGACCACCGCATCCTCGGTTTCCTGAACGGAGGGGATATCCTCCACCAGATGCCGCAGATTGCGGGCCATATTGGCGATATATCTGTCTTTCAGGGCCTCATCGTTGAAACGCAGGGCCTTTCGGCTCCAGGCCAGGCAATGGCCGCATTGCCGGCAGCCAAGGCGACACTGCGGCATGATGCCGGCAAAGAACTGAAGAAATCCATCCAGGGCCTTGTTGTCGAGAATGACATCGAGGGCGGGCAGGCGGGTGCCGTCGCCATTGTCACGGAAGGCCAGCCAGTGCGGCCAGCCCAGCAGCTCCAGAAGGTTGCCGGAAAAGTCCCGGGCCAGATAGCTGCGGCAGAGACGGTGGATCTCGGGGCCCGGAAGTCCGCGACCGGCGATCTTGAACAAGGATATCCCGGCCTCCTCCCAGAGATGGAGGTCTTCCGGGCGAACCCAGGGGCTTTTCAGAAATTCTTCCTTCTTCTGTAACTTTTGCAGGAAGCACCAGTTGAGATAATACTGGTTGTAAGGGATACCGGCCCCACCCCGGAGGAAGCTCTGCGATCCCATGGAGGCCACGCAGTAGTGGTTGTATTTGAAGTGGCACTGGCTGATGCACACCGGGTTGACAATGATCTCCAGCGGCACCGGACTCTCGGCGCAGGCCTTTCTCAGGAACTGAAAATCCCGGTTCACCTCCACATCCAGCACCACCCGGGCCGCCCCGGCCTCGTGGTACTGGTTGATCCCGGCCACCGCTCCCACATAGCCGATGGTGGAGATCACCACCTCCAGGCGGGGGAAGGTGCTGTGGATAATTTCCGCCAGATAGGGGATCGCCACGGTCACCGAGCTCACCCCCACATCCACCAGAAACCCAAGTATTTCTGCAAGTTCCGTCCGGCCCTCGTGGGTGTACTCGAGGTTGGCGTAGCTGGGGGCGTTGAACAGGTAGTTGAAGGTGATCCCTTTTTCCAGGGCTGACGCGACATGGCGCCGCAACTGCTCACGATTGACCGCCGGCAAATATTTCGACGGCCGCGCCGAGTTGAAGGCCCCGTCCTGGAAGGAGCCGTAAATCTCGGCGACGCGTCCGCCGCTGGCGGCAAACTCCTGGTTCAGGTTGTCGAGTTGATCGATAAAATCGGAGCTAAAGGTGGTGGGGACAGTGAACTGACGCATTAATGAAAGGCCTCGGCAATGGAATCAACAACGATGGATGAAAGAAGAATGGGTGGCTTCTGCTCCGGGGTGAGGCTGTGGCGCGCCACATCAAGACGGAGGGTGTCGGCGAGAATGGCGGCAGCACTGAGGGGAACAATGATGGTGTTGCTGTCTCCGGCCATCAGCGGGTGCTGCCCGTCGCTGACCGTGACCTGCACCGTTTCTCCCTGGCTCCCCTTTTTTTCAAAGGAAAGGGTGAGCAGGATCTGTTTTTCACCAAAGGTGCCGGTGGGCAGATGATGGGGCAGGTTGTTACCAATGGTCACGGCCAGGGCCGGTGTGCCTGCCTCCAGGGTCAGGGCCCTGGCGCTGAGTGACACTCCCCCGGGAAAGTTGGCCATTTTTTCCAGGGTTATTTCATGGCTGCGGGTAGGAAGTATTTTCTCGAAGGAAACAAGCAGCTCGGATAAAAAGTTGGTCCCCCGGGTTGCGCGACGCTGGACTTCTTCCTGATGGCAGCCTTGACAGCTCCTGACTTCCTGCCTGCCCGCGGTCTTCTGCCACTGGGCGAAGGTCTCCTGGTGACAGGTGGCGCAGAAGTCCGGGCTTCGATACCAAGCGGCGTCTTCCTTTATGGGATGCGGCGTAAACAGGGCGGAGGGGGCATGGGGGCCAACCATTTTCCCCTGGCTGTAATGACAGCTGACGCAGGTGACTCCCTCCTCCTGATGAAACCGGCGGACTTCTGTTTTTCTCTCAGAGACTCCTAAGGGGCTGTGGCATTGCAGACATTCATCGTCCACCGGACTGCCGGCGGCCTCCTGAAAGGTCTTGCTGACAAAGGCCCTGGCATGGGCAGTGCCCTGCCATTCCCGATACTGATCTTGATGGCAGGCAGCGCACTGAATTGCCTGCGGGCCTTCATGATCCTGGGGATGAATGCGGGTTAAATACCCGAAGGGGGCGCAGCTCACCAGAAGCAGGACGCCGAAAAGGAGCGCGGTGACAAAGCTTCGTTGAAGAGGGGACGGGACACACGACATTGGTGGAATATTCAATGGTTAATTTTTCTAACCCCGATGCACGGGATAAGTTCCTTTTACAGATTATTTTCTTTTAAAAAAACAAGAAAAGAATCTGTAAGTCACTAAAAATCAGAGGCCTGAGCGTATCAGCACCGGACAGGACTACTCCACCGTCACACTTTTCGCGAGATTTCGCGGCTGATCCACATCACAGCCGCGCCGGATGGCAATCTCATAGGCCAGGAGCTGGGCCGGAATAGTGTAGAGGATGGGGTTCATCTCCTCATGGACGTGGGGCAGGTACAGAACATCATCGGTGATGGTGCGCAGGTGGGTATCCCCTTGCGTCCCCAGCAGAATGAGCCGTCCGGCCCGGGCCTTGATCTCTTCCACATTGGAAATCGACTTCTGATACACCGAATCCTGGGGCACCAGGGCCAGCACCGGCATATCCTTGTCAATGAGGGCAATGGGACCATGCTTGAGCTCGCCCGCGGCATAGCCCTCGGCGTGGATATAGGAGATCTCCTTGAGCTTCAGGGCACCCTCCAGGGCAATGGGAAAATTCAGCCCCCGGCCCACAAAGAGAAAATCCCGGCAGTCATAATAGCGGTCCACAAGCTCTCTGATCTCCTCCTGCAAGCGGGGCAGCTCCGACTCGATGACCAGGGCAATGCCGATCAGGGCCTGCCCCAGCTCCCGTCGTTTTTCCGGGGAGATGGTCTTGCGCTTTTCTCCCAGATAGAGGGTAAAGAGAAAAAGGGCGGCCAGCTGGGCGGTGAAGGCCTTGGTGGAGGCCACACCGATCTCCGGCCCGGCGTGGGTATAGACCGTCCCGTCCGCCTCCCGGGTCATGGTGGAGCCCACCACGTTGCAGATGGTGACAATCTTGGAGCCCAGCTTCCTGGCCAGACGAATACCGGCCAGGGTATCGGCGGTCTCCCCGGACTGGGAGATGGCCACGGTCAGCACCCGCTCATTTATCAGCAGCCGCCGGTAGCGAAACTCCGAGGCAATATCCACTTCCACCGGAATCCCGGCCCAGTGTTCAATCCAGTACTTGGCCACCAGGGCCGAATGCCAGGAGGTGCCGCAGGCAACAAGGAAGATGCGGTCAATCTTTTGCAGATCGCAGGCCTCCAGATGCATCTCCGGCAGCTCCACGGCGCCCGTCTCCAGGTCAATGCGGCCACTCACCGTATTGATAATGGACTGCGGCTGTTCAAAGATCTCCTTGAGCATGAAATGGCGGTAGCCACCCTTTTCGGCCATGGCCGCGTTCCACTGGATGAGTTTGACCTCTTTGCTGATCTCGGCTCCGCTCTCCAGGGAGTAAAACCGCCGCCCATCGGCAGTGAGCACCGCCAGCTCACGATCCTCCAGAAAAATCACCTGATTGGTAAAGGGCAGGAGGGCGGGAATATCCGATGCCAGGAAGGAACCCTGCCCCTCTTCCACGCCCAGAACCAGCGGGCTGTGATTGCGCACCGCGATCAGGGTGTCAGGCTGCCCGGCCCACAGAACCCCCAGGGCATAGGAACCCTCCACCCGCTCCAGGGCCCGGCGCACTGCCGATCCCAGGACATCGGTGAGTTCGGGGCCAACACTGCCGGCGGCGATTTCAGAGGGCGGAGGAACCGCCAGATACTCTTCTATGAGATGGGCCAGCACCTCGGTATCGGTCTCGGAGCTGAACCGATGGCCCTTGGCCTGGAGCTCCGCCCGCAGGGAATGGTAATTTTCAATGATCCCGTTATGAACCACCACCAGATCACCGGTGCAGTCACTGTGCGGATGGGCGTTTTCCATGGTCGGGGCGCCATGGGTGGCCCAGCGGGTATGACCCAGCCCGATATGGGAGGGCGCGACAATGGCATCAGCAATGATCACCTCCAGCCGGGACAGCTTGCCCGCCGCCCGATGCTTGATCACCTTTCCATCCAGCAGATAGACAATCCCCGCTGAATCATATCCACGGTATTCAAGACGACGCAGACCCCCGAGGATAACCGGCACAATCTTTCTTGGCCCGACATATCCGACAATCCCACACATGGTTCACCCTTCGGTTCATAAAAAAAATAGTGACGCAGACACTGTCCTCAATGGTATGCCAGGGGAACAGCACAAGGTGCGTATAATTGAGCGGTACAAACTAACATGACCTTTTTCATTAAAGCGAGTTTTTTCTACTAATTTTCTTTTCATTCCCTTCCAAAGCAGGTATTTTAAAAACAACTCCGGGAAGGGTCGGGTGTCACTTCAATAATATCGTAATTTCAGATTGTTATGCGCCCCCAAAAACAACCGATCTTGCATCTGGTGGCGATGGGACCCTGGCGAAAGTCCACAGCCCTTCATCCACAACTCACCATAAAACAACACAGCAGAAATCACCATGAATGATCGTCAGCGACTCAAGGAAATCCTCCTCGAAAAATCATACCGTCAGGGTTCTTTCACCCTGACCTCCGGCAAGACATCGGATTTTTATATAGACGGCAAGCAGACCACCCTCTCGGCGGAAGGCGCCTATCTCTGCGGCAAGCTGATCCACGAGATGATCCTGAAACAAGCGGAACCCATCCAGGCGGTGGGCGGCATGACCCTCGGTGCTGACCCGTTGGTGACCGCAGTGTCACTGGTCAGCTTCCTGGAAAAACACCCCATTCCAGCCTTTATTGTGCGCAAGGAGGCCAAAGGACACGGCACCGGCAATTACATTGAAGGACTGAAAAACATGCCGGCCGGCTGTCGAGTGGCGCTTCTTGAAGATGTGGTCACCACCGGCGGAACCCTGCTGAAGGTCATTGAACGTGTGGAATCGCAAGGATTTAAGGTGGGTCTGGTGGTGACCGTGGTGGAACGGCAGGAAGGAGGAACCAAGACCCTGGCCGACGCCGGATATCCCCTCGAATCAATCTTCACCCGGGAGGAGCTGCTCAGCTGAAATGCCATGCAATGCCGCGAATGCACCCATAAACTCGAAGTGTTCCGTTCATGCAGACGAATACGGCTGCGCTGCACAGGCTGCAAAAAGGAATTTCAGATCCACGAAGTGGCCAGTGATCTCGACCCGGAAACGGAAAAACTACTGGAAAATTATACCACCATTATCTATGACTGATTTCAGTTTTTTACAAAGTTGTCACAGAGAAAGAAAGATCCTCACACAAAATCAGCCACCAGCCCCAGACGATGACTGCAAGCACCCTTCAGAGAACCCTGGTCAAAACGAGTGATACAGCTCTCATCAAATGTCCCGAGTGCAACCGTGCGAAGACCATTGCTGTCGGCAAATACCGTTCGAGCGGACATACCCTCAATGTCAAGTGTACCTGTGGTCACTCTTTTCCCGTCAAGCTTGATTTTCGCAGACACTACCGGAAAAAAACCGCCTTGCCCGGGATCTATCTTTCATCGACCAGCGCTGTGAAAGGAAAAAACTGGGACATCAATATTGCCGGTTGGTATTCCATAATAGACCCGACAAGCAGTGACGGCTATATGCAGGTCACCAATCTCTCCGTAGGAGGTCTGCAATTCGTCACCTCCAACGACCATCTCCTGCAAGCAGGTCCGCAAATACTGGTCGCCTTTACCCTGGATGACCGCCACCAGACAGAAATCACCAAAAACGTGACCATCCAATCCGTCAACGGCTCGGTCATCAGCTGCCAGTTTCTTGCCAGCGAACCTCTGGGAAAGGCCCTCCGCTTCTATCTTTTCCCTTAGCTCCTTCCCATTTCAAACTCTTTCAGAATCTTCCCCATCAACTGCTCGGCCCGCTCCAGAAAAGGAGTAAAGGTCAGGGCATCCAGGGCGCTGATTATCACCCCTTCCTGGCGGGCGCAGGCGAGAAGCTGTTCTCCCACCCCTTCCCGATCCATCTTGTTAAAGACCTTGAGACAGGGAATTTCGTCCAGCTCCAGCTCCCGCAGCAGATCTTCCACCACCTGGATCTGCTCGCGGAAGGCGGGATTGGACAGATCAATGACATGAACCAGGAGATCCGCCTCCTGCAACTCCTCGAGGGTGGCGGCAAAGGCCTTCAACAGCTCCGCCGGCAGATGGCGGATAAATCCCACCGTATCGGTGACCACCACCTCCATATCATTGGGAAACCGGAGTCGGCGGCTGGTGGGGTCAAGGGTGGCGAAGAGCTTGTCCTCGGCGGTGATGTCGCTGTGGGTCAGGGTGTTGAGCAGGGTTGACTTGCCGGCATTGGTGTAGCCCACCAGCGAGAGCACCGGCAGCCCCTTTTTCCGGCGCATGGCCCGCCGCTGGTAGCGCTCCTTGCCCACCTGCTCCAGCTCTTTGGTGAGCCGGGCCAGACGGTCGTCAATGCGGCGGCGATGGGTCTCAAGCTTGGTTTCACCCGGCCCCCGGGTGCCGATCCCGCCACTGAGCCGGGACAGGGCATCATCACGGCTGGAGAGGCGGGGAAGCATATATTTCAACTGCGCCATCTCCACCTGCAGCCGCCCCTCACGGCTCAGGGCCCGATGGGCGAAGATGTCGAGGATAAGCTGGGTGCGGTCAATGACCCGCATCTCGGTGTGATCGGTGATGGAACGGAGCTGGGAGGGATTGAGTTCCTGGTTGAAGATGAGCAGATTGGCGTCCAGCTGCAAGGCCATGATCATCACCTCGGCCAGCTTTCCCTTGCCCAGGATCAGACGGGGATTGACCTTTCTGCTGCGCTGCAGAACCGTCTCCAGGACCTGGATATTATCGGAACGGGTCAGCTCGGCCAGTTCAGCCAGCGACTCCTCGGCGCGGAGCTGGCCGTCCATGCTCACACTGATCAAGATCGCCCGATCCTGGCCCTTATCCACCTGGGAGGTGGACTGGCGGCGGGCAAACCCCTCTTCCAGATCGTCAATAAAATCGGCAAAGGATTCCTTCTGGGCGGCGGGATGGCGGGGCTCAAGAAAGGCCCAGCTTTTCCCGTCCACGGGATGGGGCAGCAGGTGGGCGGAGGAGAGCCGCTCGGGCAGGCCATCGCCTGTGATCGTGAGAATCGAGAGCAGATCCAGCCGCAGAAAGAGCAGATCCATCAGGTCTTCATCGCTGATCGGCTCTCCGGCCAGATGGGTGTGCACCAGCCGCAGCCCCTTCAGCCGTCCGCCGGTCCCGCGCACCGCCCCCAGGCGCGGGATCATGATCCCCTTGAAATCGCCCACCACCAGCTGCTCCACCTTGCCGGAACGATGGAGCAGCACCCCTATCTGCCGATTCAGCTCAAAGGAAAGCTCACATAAGGTCCTGGCCATCTCGGGCGAGATGACCTGTTCCCGGGCCACCCGTTTTCCGGCCAAGCGCTCCAGGGCGGCGAGCTGATGCTTCTTGAGACCGGCGGTATTTCCACTGACGATGCTGATGGTCTATTCCTCCATGGCTGATATGAAATAATGCGGAAAGGGAGACAGAAACACCGGCTATGTCAGGTTTCCGAACAGGTCGCTGTATGGGAAGTAGGGCCTGTATAAAGTGCCAACGACAGCGGGCTGGACGAGAGCGCATGCCTTGCGGTGAGGAACATCGGAAAGCCGTGTGCGGGAGAACCGCAAGCACGGTTTGACGAAGGGAGGCTGATGAATGATCAGACCGGGAGACACGTTGTAGTCACGTGCGACGAGGCGTCAGTAAAAGTCCTGGTCATGATCGGTCAGTCAGCTTCCTGCTCTACCCGGAACTCCCCATTTCTTGAACACCCAGGTCGTCAGGTACATCGCTTACAGCCAGAGGGTTTCCTGCATTTCTGAAATTTTTTTGACACCGAACTTGCAGACATATAAAAACAGCTTCTCCCGGGAACTCGATTCCCTGTATTTTCTTTCACTCAGGTCCCATCTGGCTATTTTGTAGGCCTCCAGTTCTTTTTTCTGAGAGGGGCTCATGCCCTTGCTGGTCTCGAACTGATGGGCGAAGGAAAAGCCGTTCCTGATCCTGTTTACCTTGGTGATGGAATATTTCCCTAAATCTTTCATGATCGGGGAATCTCCCACCAGCATAAAGGTACTGCCGGTACC
>JACDZF010000279.1 GCA_013426795.1 Desulfocapsa sp.
CCCTGTCAAGAACTTTTTTTTAAAAATACAAAATAAATTCAGCTGAATAGTTACACTATTTCTTCTTTAAATTGGTCATTACCCTCCGCCATTCCCTGGTGAGTCCTGGTCTGGATCTCTTTTAAGACTTCCTCGTCAATATTCTGAAAAAGGTATTCACGATAATTCCTCTGCCGTTCATCGGCATCTTTTCCCAACGAGAGGTATTCCTGATGGGGTGTACACAAATAAGAGACCTCGCCCAATCCATTCATTTGATAACTCGACCACCGATACGCGCCGGGGTCTGCAACCATCCCTGCCCGCACTGGATTGAGTTCGATATATTTATAGACTTGCAGCAGGTATGGTTCCTCCTGGATAAGGCAGGATTTGAAGCGGCCATTCCACAACGTTCCGGTGCGGCCATATTTAGAGTTGAAATACTGGACGTACAGGCATCCAAAGCCCTGCATCATTCTGCTCATAAGTGTAGTTGCATAAATATTTATAATTTCTAATTTTGGCAAGCGAGCCAAGCAACCTATGGCAGCAATAAAGCTGCTATCTGAAAAACTTATAAATATTTCTGTTAATCCATTTAGTTGTACCATCCATCGCCAAACCCTCCCTTGAGGCAGCTTTCCCAGCGAACAATTCGTACCGAAATTCGGGACAGACCCCAACTCCTCCCATCATTCTTGCAAATTCGCAGAGAATTTATCCCAGAGTGCTATCCGGAACCAGTGCGGCATGGTATCAGTTTTCATTTCCAGCTCATTGCCGCCAGTTATTTCAGCGATCCAGACCTTTTCATGAAAAGAGTTGTCAAAAATGTATGCTCGATCTGTGTATCGTACAGCATCTGCAAGGAGTTCCAGAGAACGGTGGTATCGTTCAACGATCTTTTCTTTGGGTACCGAATGACCTCCGGCTTTAACGCGGTTTTCAACACGGGAAATGTTGATCTCAGGGGCTTCAGTCGCGATATAATAGAGATAGGTGCGAAAGCCGCGTTGTTGTGCTTTTTCCAGAATGGCCACCTTGTCTGGATGAGACATAGCCGTTTCAAAGGTAAAAGAAACACCGGCTTTCAGCAGTTTTTGCCGAATAAAATCGGCTGCGACCGAGGCAAAATAGGAGTTGACCGATACTGCGAAAAAACTCAGCTTCCCATCGTTGAAACGCAGCTCGGCAGCCTCATCAGAGAGTCCCGCTTTCTCCAGAAGAGATGATCGTTGGAAAAAAGGTAACACTTCATCAGCAGTGGTCTCCACGCCGTATGACAATAAATCAAGAAAACCAAAGGTGGCAATGTCCTTCTCAATTTCATCCGGATTAACATAAACCCCCAGCAATTCCGGCTCAATCACTCCCTTGATGGTACTTTTCCCAGAACCATTCGGGCCGGCAAACATTCTCATACGCGGAACAGCGTTACTCATCGCTTTATCCGTACCCGTTTTTGTCCAGGAATTACAGGGGTTGGCGCTGGCAGTGGCTTAAGAACCCTTGTCGTTCCATCGGGACTTGATTCAACCAGCTGCCCGTTGATCGCCTCGATTACCCGCCTGCCGGATGCCAGTGTTTTACAGTAAGCCTGCTTTACCGCGCCCTCTGCCAGTTCGGGGATACGCTTTTCCAGATTACTCATGGATTTTTCATCAAGTTGGTTCATAGTGTTCTCCTTGGCCGGAGGTTTCTTCTGCGTCTTGCCTGTGTTTGTTCAAACGAGTATTTGATGAATCTCATTGCAATAAAATGGGATCAGAGAAAAATTAACCCCGCTCTTTCCGCCATCCCACGGGTCTCCCCCTTTTTTCCGGTTTCAGGCGTCTGCCGGTAAGCGTCACTATTTCTTCTTTAAATTGGTCATTACCCTCCGCCATTCCCTGGTGAGTCCTGGTCTGGATCTCTTTTAAGACTTCCTCGTCAATATTCTGAAAAAGGTATTCACGATAATTCCTCTGCCGTTCATCGGCATCTTTTCCCAACGAGAGGTATTCCTGATGGGGTGTACACAAATAAGAGACCTCGCCCAATCCATTCATTTGATAACTCGACCACCGATACGCGCCGGGGTCTGCAACCATCCCTGCCCGCACTGGATTGAGTTCGATATATTTATAGACTTGCAGCAGGTATGGTTCCTCCTGGATAAGGCAGGATTTGAAGCGGCCATTCCACAACGTTCCGGTGCGGCCATATTTAGAGTTGAAATACTGGACGTACCGGCGTCCCAAACCCTGCATCATTCTGCTTATACCACCTTCCACGCGGGGAGTACAAAGCAGATGAACATGGTTGCTCATCAATACCCAGGCATGAATATCCACACGGTACCTTTGCGAATATTCTGCAAGCCAACCAGCGTAGGCCTCGTGATCGTCGTCGGACTCAAAGCAGACCTGCCGGTTGTTTCCCCGCTGGATGACATGCACAGGCACCCCCGCGGGCGATATTCTTAAGAGTCGAGCCATTTCTTTCCCCCCATTGTTGACGAAAGATTTCCCATACGTCAGCCTATGCCTTATTGCCTGGCGAATCAAGGAGTAATTATATTCTGACCCC
>JACDZF010000280.1 GCA_013426795.1 Desulfocapsa sp.
CTAAATCTTTCATGATCGGGGAATCTCCCACCAGCATAAAGGTACTGCCGGTACCATGGGAAAGGATGTTCCTGTTTTCAGCCAGGAAATCAACCGTCTCTTTGGCTTCGGCCAGGGTTTCTGAGGGAAAGCCGAACATGATGAACAGAAAATTCCAGACTCCTTCCGCATTGGCATTCTGCATGATGCCAAGCCGGTCAGTTTTATGGGCCAGATTTCCTTTATTCATGAGCTGGTAAACACGCTCGCTGGCCGCTTCAAAACCCCACAGAACCATGCGCAACCCCGCCTGATGGGCAAGCCGGAACAGTTCTCGATCAAAACCTTTTTCAAGTCGGCCGTAAATATAGAAGTTGAGTTTCAGCCCATTCTCGATAATTCTTTGTGACAGCGTTCTGAGATAGACAGGGCTGATGGCTTCGTCAATGAAATGGAAATAGTAGGCCTGATGCCTTTGCTGCAGCTCTTTGATTTCTTCGATGGTTTTTCCAACTGGCTTGATGGCGTAACGGCTGCCATGGTGATGGGTGCAGAAGCTGCACTTTCGCCAATAACAACTGCGGCTGGCCTGAATGTTGAAAATCATCTCTGGAAGAAAATAGTGACGAGGAACCAAGTTGGAAAAATCCGGTGTGCCCAGGGTATCAACTGGCAAGGGTGTTTCTTCCGGATTCATTATTACAACGTTCTGGTCACTGACATGGATCAAATTCGGTACGGCCTCGATACCGATCTTTCCTTCCAGGTGCCGCATGAGTGCCAGTACCGGTTTTTCGCCTTCATTCAAGATCACGGTGTCAGTAAATATATTAAAGAATTCCGGGTTATTGATCAAGACATCCGTATATCGGCCAAAGAGATTGCCGCCGATGCAGATGTGTGGTCGACGTTCCTTGCCTGATCCCCGGATGGCTTTTTTGAGCAGCATGGTCAGTGTCAGACCGGGAAGGAGTTGGGAATAATCACCCAGCGAGATGCCGATGAACTCAGGGTTGTCTTTGAGTAAATCCGGGATGATGCCTTCGTAAAACTGATAAAAAATATTGCCATCCTTGTTCTCGCAATTACTTTTGAGGGTGTCAACCGTGTAATAAATCTGAACTTGTGGGTTCTGAAAATAGACTTTGGACGGGTGATAAACAGCTGACAGGATGGCGCATGCCTTGCGGATGATGGCGTGCGCGGTCTGCACCTTCTCAGGATTGTAGAAATGGGTTTTATCCCTCAAGACGGCGGCAGCTGATTCGATATTGGCAATGACAAAATTGTGATCCATGGCCTCAGAAGATTTTTCACTCTCTCGGGCCATGTTGAAGATTGCTTTGTAGCGCAGATTGCGTCGTTGCAGTACTTCCGGTGATTGGTCGGGGTTCGTTCCGTTGGTCAGTGGCGTGGCAATCTGAGCACACAGGAGCGATACCAAACCAGCGTTGCTTTGAAAATCGGCGAAACCGTTCTTGACCGCAGCATGCATGAATTGAGTGGTTAAGATGTGGTTGTAAAAATCGATGCTCAGATCCTGCAACTGCATGTCATGGCCGGCATTGCGCAAGATACTCTGAATGGCAGGACCGGCCAGATGCGGACTGAAGGGAATCCATTGCGGCGGATAGAGGATGAAGCCTTTCATGGGGTCAAGTCCTGATGGCAAGAGGTGGATATCGATGTGAGCAGCAGATGAATTCTGTTGACATCCAAGCTACTTACACATTCAAGCAGTATATACAACCCACCTATCGCTGCGGATACCGGGGGCAGGAAGGCGGGTGAGGCTTCTGAGTTGACAGGTTGAAGCAGAAAAAAAGATGACTTACGCAGGAGGCCGCCGCCACACTCCTTCCATCTTGGAAGACTGCGCCCGCACTTCCCTGTCCCGGAATCCCCCGGAACCCAAGGGGATGGTTACGAGCGCCATGCTCTTTCACCTTTTGAATGCCAGAACCAGAACGCCCGCCCCTATCAGAAGAATTCCAGTCCACTCTCTGATCGACGGGCGCTCACCGAGAATGAGAACCGCGAACAGCGCAACGAGCAGCAGGCTGAACTTGTCCACCGGGGCAACCTTTGATGCGTCCCCGATCTTCAAGGCCCGGAAGTAGCAGACCCATGACGCGCCTGTTGCCAAACCGGAGAGAACTAACCCCGATGAACGGGATAAGTGCCTTTCGCAGATTGTTTTCTTGCAAAAAAACAAGAAAATAATCCGTAAGGCACTAAAAAGAGACATGTTTTTGAGGAAAGCTCAAATGGGTCGCTCCACTTTCCGGTGAGATACACGAACGCGGCAAGCACAGCCATAATGACCACGGTACGAATCAGCGTCGCGAGGTCAGAATCCACCCCTTCCAGCCCTATCTTCGCGAAAATAGCCGTCAGTGCTGCGAATACAGCAGACAAAACCGCCCAGACAAACCAGTTTGATGTCATTGTCATGGTCGAATACCTCCTGGCTCGGCGTCTGACCGGACGCGCCTGTTTGCGCTCCGGGAGAATGCTCGCGCATCTCGAAATCCCGCCGGAAAAAAGCCGTCCCCGCCAGCC
>JACDZF010000025.1 GCA_013426795.1 Desulfocapsa sp.
GTTGCCCGCGTTAGTAAGAACAACTGGTTATTCGATTTCTGGGCAGGCTTCTTAGTGCCTTACAGATTTTATTCTTGTTTTTTTTGCAAGAATAGAATCTGAGAAAGGCTCGTATCCCGTTTATCGGGGTTAGGGCATAAATTTCTTGATCTGAATGTCTTTCATGGCCTTGAAATGCTTGTCATTGCCTGTAAGAATGGGGAGTCCATGGGTGATTGCCGTGGCGCCAATCAAGGCGTCTGCCAATTGCACGGAATGACTGAGGAAATGCTGCTCGACGGAGAACATGGCCCTGGCGGATATTTCTTCGGAGATATAGAGGATTTGTGTCTTCCAGCCAAGGAGTGCCTTGCGCAGATGGGTAAGCTCTTTTTTATTTCTCAGTCCCTGGACGAGTTCCATATAGGTGATAACGGAAATAAAAAAAACACCTGTGTTTTCAACAGCATGATATGCTTTTTCATTCCCTCTCATGTACCAGACAAGGACGTCGGTATCGATGATCATCACTCCCTTCCCTTTCTCAAGTTTCGCACATACTCTTCCACATTGGATGTGGCGTCGTTATCCTGCCACATTCCGAACAGGTCGTTTTTCTCCGGCGTTTTTGCTGTTTCCTGGTAGGGAACAAGCTTGGCACAGGGCTTTCCCCGAAACGAAATGACAACCTCCTCTCCCCTCTTGACGGCGTCAAGAAGTTCTTTGGAGTTAAACCTCAGATTTTTTGCGGTGGCATTCATAAAGAGTCTCCATTGCGGTTAAGTTTATGCTTGGAAGTATAAACTTGGAAAGAAGTCTCGTCAATTCTGTTTTCTTGAAACCTGTTTGCCAGTTGGGTGCTGTGCATCTCTAAGGCACAGATCCCTTTTCTTGGGGCTGGCTTGCAAGCTCGTATTCTGTTTCTCGATCAAACGTTTGTTCCTTGAAAGGCGCTGTCCCAGTCCTTGCTCACCGGATCAAACCCTTTAGCGATAATGGCGGCGCTCACCTCTTCCATGGTTCGTTCATCGCCCACGGAGAACTGTTCGCCGTCGGTCTCTCCCGGGTTGGCATAGCCCCCCGGGGCGGTGCAGGAGCCCGCCGAGTAGCGGGTGGGCCCGAGGCCCAGCATGCCGTCGCGGTAACGGGCCTCTTCGCGGGTGGAGAGGAGCAGGCCCACATCGGGGTCAAAGATCCGCAGGGCGAAGATAAGCTGGCTTAAGTTTTTTTCCGAGACCACCACCAGCGGCTGGAAGGCCCCGGCCGCCGGTCGCAGGCGGGGAAAGGAGACGGTAAAGGCGGTGCTCCAGAAATTTTTGCGCAGCCAGGCCAGATGCAGGCCGATGGCCAGGCCCTCCGCCCGCCAGTCGTTGAGTCCGAGCAGGGCCCCGATGCCGACCTCGCGCATCCCGGCGGCGGCGGCCCGGGCCGGGGTCTCGAGGCGGTAGTGGTAATCGGTTTTTTTGCCGGAAAGATGAACCTGCCGGTATAACTCCGGATCATAGGTCTCCTGATAGACCGCCACCGCGGTGATCCCGGCCCGGAACAGGCGGGTGTAGTCGGCGGTGGACAGGGGCTGCACCTCGATGGAGACGGCGGCGAATTTGTCGCGCAAGCGCCGGGCGATGGTCTCCAGGTACTCCACATCCACCACCTGTTCCGCCTCCCCCGAGACCAGCAGGATATGCCGGAACCCCCGGCTGGAGAGGATCTCAGCCTCCGCCTCGGCCTCGTCAAAGCTTAAGGCCCGGCGGGCGATACGGTTGTTGGCGGCAAATCCACAATAGGCGCAGCGGTTGGTGCAGAAATTGGAGAGGTAGATCGGGGCGTAGAGCTGGGTGGTCTTGCCGAATCGCCGGGCGGTGATAAGGGCCGAGCGCCGGGCCATCTCCGGCAGAAAGGATTCGGCGGCAGGCGAGATCAGGGCCGCCAGATCGTGGAGGGAGGGATGCCTGGCCGCAAGGGCCCGCTCCACATCGGAATTGGTGGGATTTTGGACGGTTTGGGCCAGAGTCTGGAAGTCGGGAAGGGAAAACATGGCTTATGCCAGAAAGCCCAAGTCAGCGGCCAGGGTGCCGGTGAGGGGGGAAGAGGCCTGGGCTTGTTTGCCCCGGCTGCCCATGCCGGCTATGAAGGCGGTGCGTCCGGCCTCCACCGCCTGGGCAAAGGCGCGGGCCATGGCCACCGGATCACCGGCCACCGAGATGGCGGTGTTGACCAGCACCGCGTCGGCCCCCAGCTCCATGGCGAAGGCGGCGTGCGAGGGCGCGCCGATGCCGGCGTCCACCACCACCGGCACCCGGGCCTGGTCGATGATGATCTCGATCTGGAAGACGGTGAGAATCCCCTGGTTGGTGCCGATGGGCGCGCCCAGGGGCATGACCGCCGCTGCGCCCGCGTCCTGCAGGCGCAGGGCGAGGATGGGATCGGCGTTCATATAGGGCAGGACGATAAAGCCCTCCCGCGCCAGTTCCTCCGTGGCCTTCAGGGTCTCAATCGGGTCGGGGAGCAGGGTGCGCGGGTCGGGGGTCACTTCCAGTTTCAGCCAGCTGGAGCCGGAGGCGGCACGGGCCAGATGGGCCAGGCGTATGGCCTCTTCGGCGGTGCGGGCGCCGGAGGTGTTGGGCAGAAAAAGGCAGCGGTCCCGGTCCAGAGCGGCCATGATGTCGTCCTCCGGGTTGTCCAGATTGACGCGGCGCAGGGCCACGGTCACCATCTCGCTGCCGGAGGCGGCAATGGCCTCTTTCATCACTGTCGATGAGGAAAATTTGCCGGTGCCGAGAAAGAGCCTGGAGCTAAAGCTGTGTCCGGCAATAACGAGTGGGTCAGTCAGCATCTCAGCCGCCTCCTACAAAACGGATGATTTCCACCTGGTCATTGTCCTCAAGCAAAACGGTGGCGTAGCTGTCCGGCTGAAGAATGGCGCGGTTGTGTTCGATGACCACGGAGGCGGACGGAACACCCAGTTCCCGCACAAGCCCGGCCACGGTCATGGCGGGGGTGATGGTTCTGGCGCTGCCGTTGAGCTGAATCTGCATACCAACAATGACGACGGAAAAAGAGGGAAAAAAGGGTTCATCGCCATGCTGACGGGTCACGGAGGCAGGCGCATTTGTAAAATTTCCAAAAAAAGTCATCTTAATCTGAGAACAATAACTTGCCAAGGGTGATTTACGCCGGCCGCCCCATTCTTCACCTTTCATCTGATAACCCCGGAGCTGGTCCGTGCGCATATCCAGGGGAGAGTGGCAGGCCATGGTGCCTTGTGAAGACGTATCCGGCATCTCTGCCATTGACGGAATGGGCATGGGCAGCCCTGTTTTCAAAAAGATATTGCAAATTTTTGCAAAAGAGCGATAGTGGCGTCGGTATTGAACAACGCTGAATTCCGCGAAAGCGGAAGCGGGGGAACCACTTTTTCGGGGCGGATCACGCAAGTGTAAGGCAACTCTCAGCCTGAGCCCGACAGCTAACCTCGTAAGCTCATGGGAGCCTCCGGTTTCTGTATTCTGCCTGGGGCTTATCACCCCTTTGGCACACCGTATGGAATAAGGAGAATCTTCATGGGCCTTTTTGCCTCACCCCAAGCACGTCAACAGGATACGTCCGCGCTTTCCCCAGTCAACCCCGCCTTTCTTGCCATATCAGCCCTGGGTGTCATTTATGGCGATATCGGCACCAGCCCCCTCTATACCATTAAGGAATGTTTTTCCGGAAAACACGGAGTCGCGCCCACTCCCGAAAATATCCTGGGGATCCTTTCGATGATATTCTGGTCACTGCTCCTGGTGGTCGGTGTGAAGTATGTTGTCTTCATCATGCAGGCCGACAACAAGGGAGAGGGTGGGATCTTTTCCCTGCTGGCCATGCTCCAGGGAAAGCTCAAGGCGGACACAAAATGGTGGGCATTTCTCACCATCCTTGCCGCTTTCGGGGCCGCGCTTCTTTATGGGGACGGGGTGATCACCCCGGCCATCTCCGTGCTCTCAGCCATCGAAGGTCTCAATATGGCCACCGATGCCGCCGCCCATTTCATCGTTCCCCTCACCTGCCTGGTCCTCATCATCCTCTTTTCCTTCCAGCGCTACGGCACCGCAGTCATCGGCAGGCTGTTCGGCCCGGTCATGGTGGTCTGGTTCCTGATCCTTGGTGTTCTGGGGGTGCGCGCCATCCTTGCCTATCCCCTTATCCTCACCGCCATGAACCCGGTGCACGCCGTCAATTTTTTTGCCATCAACCATGTCCATGGCATTGTTGTGCTGGGTTCGGTGGTACTCTGCATTACCGGGGGCGAAGCCCTGTATGCCGATATGGGTCATTTTGGCCGCCGCCCCATCCGCCTGACCTGGTATGGTATCGTTCTGCCCGGCCTGATCCTCAATTACTACGGCCAGGGGGCCCTGCTCCTGCACAACCCGGACTTGACCAGCGTCAATCCTTTCTACGCCCTGGCGCCCAAATCCCTGCTCTACCCCCTGGTTGCCCTGGCCACATTCGCCACCATCATCGCCTCACAGGCCATGATTTCCGGCGTCTATTCCCTGACGCAACAGGCCATCCAGCTGGGATTCATCCCCCGTATGCACATCATCCACACCTCCAGGCAGACCAGGGGACAGATATACATGCCCATGGTCAACTGGATGCTGATGATTGCCTGCCTGACCCTGGTCCTGGCCTTCCAGGAATCCTCCCGTCTTGCCGGGGCTTACGGCATTGCCGTAACCGCCACCATGGCAATCACCTCTTTCATGTACTTTGAGGTGACCCATATCAGGTGGAAATGGCCCCTGTGGCAGAGCCTCATCCTGCTGATCCTCTTTCTCCTCCTGGACGGCGCATTTCTGAGCGCCAACCTGCTGAAAATTGTGGACGGCGGCTGGATTACGATCTGCATTGCCGCGAGCATCCTCATTGTTATGATCACCTGGCGGGATGGCCGGGCCTATCTGGCCAGGTATTACAGCCTGATGAGAATCCCGGCCCCTGTTTTTCTCAAGGACATTGCCGGGTATAATCCCCAGCGGACAGCCGGTACCGCTGTCTTCATGTCCATTTCTCCGGACGGCATCCCCCATACCCTGCTCCATCATTTCAAGCATAATGAGGCCCTCCATGAACAGGTGCTCATACTCTCCGTCCTGTCCGCGGAAACTCCCACCGTCGCCCCGGAGGAGAGGGTCAGGGTGGAGGATCTTGGCCTGGGATTTTACCGGATCAAGGCCAGTTACGGCTTTATGGAAACACCCGATATTCACAAGATCCTGGACCTGGTCGGCGCCAAAGGTCTGCCGGTGGATATCTATTCCACCTCTTTCTATCTGGGCCGGGAAACCATGTCTGCCACGGGAACTGCTCCCATGGCACAGTGGCGCAAGAAACTCTTTATCTTCATGTCCCGCAATGCCTGGAATGCCACCGCCTTCTTCAGCCTGCCTCCGGATCGGGTTGTCGAGCTGGGCAATCAGGTGGAGCTGTGACCAGCAATTTTTTTCGTTCACGATCATTGCCGGCCTTGAACTGAGTGACACGATCATTCCCCGTGGGCCATGTCATCGGAACAAGAAGGTTTCTTTTGCTGAAGCGGCTTCTTTTTTATGCCCCTGACAGGCGGGAATTGAAGGCCTGGGTGTTGACAGATCCCATCTGTCGCATTACATTCCCCCCATATCTCTGTGGGGAACAGGGAAACGAAAAGGTTCGTTCCAGACAGGAAAAGTCTTCCCGTTTTTATGGGTCTGGAAACAAATATGGGTCAGAAATGGAGTGGAATAATGCCGGTATACGAGTATGAGTGTGACAGTTGCGGAAAGGTTTTTGAGGTGCAGCAGCGGATGGCGGACGCGCCGCTGACCCAGTGTCCCGAATGTGATGGGACGGTGCGGAAGGTGATGTCCATGAGCTCGTTTCAGCTCAAGGGTGGCGGCTGGTACGCCGATGGCTATGCCAGCGCCCGCAAGGATACCGGCACCAGCACTGCCGCGCCGCCGCCCCCCGCCACCAGTACGCCCCCTGCCTGTCCTGCCGGTGGCTGCTCCAAGTGTCCGGCCACGGCCAGTTAAGCGCTCGGATCGATACTTTTTTTCAAGCGATTCCAGGCGGCTGCGGAGTGTATCTGCAGCCGCCTTTTTTTATTTCAGGATGGCCATGGCATCGCCATAGGAGTAAAAACGGTAGCCCTGGTCAATGGCCTCGCGGTAACAGTGGAGCAGCCGTTCCCGGCCGCAGAGGGCGGAGACCAGGAAGAGCAGGGATGACTGGGGCAGGTGGAAGTTGGTGATCAGGTTGTCGATGACCTGGAAACGGTGGCCGGGCACAATATAGAGGTCGCACCAGCCCTCCGTCGCCGTCACCCGTCCACTCTCGCGGGCGGCAAACTCCAGGGCGCGGACGGTGGTGGTGCCCACCGCCCAGACCTTGCCGCCCTGCCGGCGAACCATGTTGATGGTGTCCGCGTTCTCCTGTGAGATATGGATATACTCCCGATGGATGGTGTGCTCAAGGATGGCCTTGGTGCGCACCGGGGCAAAGGTGCCGTAGCCCACATGGAGGGTGATGCGGGCGATGCGCACCCCCTTTGCCTCGACCTTCGCGAGCAGCTCTTCCGAGAAATGGAGGCCGGCGGTGGGGGCGGCAACGGCGCCCGGCCGGTCGGCATAGACGGTCTGGTAGCGCCGCCGGTCCTCTTCCGTGCTCCCTCCATCCCTGGCGATATAGGGGGGCAGCGGGATCTGGCCGCAGGCGCCGAGGATCTCCGTCAGCCCCCTGCCCCGGTCGTAGCGCAGGGCGATCTTCACCTGGCCTTCGCCCAGGTCCTCAAGGATGGTGCAGGAGAGTTCGCCGGAGATGAGAATGGAGGAGCCGGGACGGGGTCGTTTGGAGCTTTTGATCAGGGCGGTGGCGGTTATCTCACCTTTCTCTTCCGATTCCCGGGGGTAGGAGAGGAGGAAGACCTCGGCCTTGCCGCCGCTCTCCTTGCGCCCCGGCAGGCGTGCCGGAAAGACCCTGGTGTCATTGACAACCAGCAGGTCGCCCGCTTGCAGCAGATCGACAAGGTCGGAAAAGCGCCGGTGCTCCCGCCCGTCGGTTGTCTGGTTGAGGACAAAGAGCCGCGATTCCTCCCGCCTGTCGGCCGGGTGCTGGGCGATATTTTCCGGCGGCAGATGGTAGTCGTAGGCCTTGAGTGTGAAATCCTGTTGCATGCTTGTTCTGTTTTGCGGTAAAAGCCAGAGGGAAGGGTGCCCTTTGATGATCGTATAATTTTTCTGGAAGCCGTGAACTACCTACCATGATCCTTGCCCTGGCCGCAACTGAATTTGAGATGAGTCCCCTGCTGCAGCGGCTCACTGCCCATCAGGAAAAGAGCTCCGGGGAGAGGCCCGCCTCCTTCTGGCGCACCCTGGTCGGCGGGGTGGGGCCGGTGGAGACGACCCTGCGTCTGACCCGCTATCTGGACCAGTGCGATGTGCCTGTTGATTGCGTTATAAACTTCGGGGTGGCCGGGGCCTATGTGCCGGATATGCCCGATACCGGCGGCAATGCCGGGCTGCTTGATCTCTGTCTGGCCGAGGAGGAGAGTTTCGGGGATAGCGGCATCTGTTTTGCCGACCGCGTTGAGGCCTTCGATGTGTCACTGGGCGGTGCGGTGGTTTTCCCCCTGGATCAGGGGCTGTTGGCGCGGGCCGGAGAGATCCTCAGCCGCCATGGCCTGGCCTACCTTCGCGGCAACTTTGTCACCGTTACCGGAGCCAGTGCCACCCGGCAGCGGGGTGCCATGCTTGCCGCCCGTTTTGGCGGACTGTGCGAGAACATGGAGGGGGCGGCGGTGGCCCGGGTCTGTGCCGAGTTTTCCCTGCCCCTGCTGGAGCTGCGGGCCATCTCCAATCTGGTGCTGGACCGCGACCTCAGCCGCTGGCAGATGGCCGCGGCCTGCGGGCGGGCGGCAGAGGCTGCGGCCCTGCTTATGGCAGAGCTGGAGACATCATGATGACGGTCTCAACCATGGCGAGTACTCAAGCCCTCACCATCGGCTATTCCCCCTGCCCCAACGATACCTTTATCTTCTACGCCCTGACCCATGGGATCATTGATCTGCCGGGAATGGAGCTGGCAGCTCCCCTCCTGGAAGATGTGGAGACCCTCAACGGCTGGGCCCTGGAACATCGGCTGGATGTGACCAAGCTCTCGTTCCACGCCCTCGGCCATGTGCTCGATGAGTATTGCGTGCTGTCGGCGGGCAGCGCCCTGGGCCGGGGCTGCGGGCCCCTGCTGGTGGCACGCGGCCCCATGGATGTCTGCCGTTCCAGGCCCTTGCGGGTGGCCATTCCGGGGCGCCTGACCACCGCCGCCCTCCTTTTTCGTCTCTATCTCTCCTCGTGGTCGCAGGCCATGGACGGCCCAGTGTCGCGGGCGCCAGGGATGGCGCAGGAGCGACCGCAGGCCATGGACGGGCAGGTAAGCGAAGCGGAGCGGAGACTCCGAGTGTCACGGGCGCCAGGGATGGCGCAGGGGCGAGTGGAGCTGATCGAGATGCGTTTTGACACCATCATGGAGGCGATCCACCGGGGAGAGGTGGATGCCGGGGTCATTATCCACGAGAGCCGGTTTACCTATGGGCAGCTGGGGCTGGTCTGCGTGCAGGATCTGGGACAGTGGTGGGAAGAGAGCACCGGCCATCCCATTCCTTTAGGCTGTATCGCGGCCCGGCGCTCCCTGGGCGGGGAGCGCATCGCGGTCATCGACCAGGCCATCCGGGCCTCCATTGACTGGGCCTTTGCTCATCCGGAGGCCTGTCTTCCCTATATCCGGGAGCATGCCCAGGAGCTTGATCCCAAGGTCATGCTCGATCATATCGGATTGTATGTAAATGATTTTTCACGGGATCTGGGGCTCGAGGGGACGGCGGCCATCGCCGCCTTTCTGAAGCGGGGCAGGGATGCCGGGATCCTGCCCTCTGCCCCTCAGGGCCTGGGGTGGGAGGAAGGTTCCACCCCGGGAAGAGAATACTTGTAAGATCATATCAATGACCGCATAAGGGGTCGCGGCGATGACGCAGTGAGGAGCCGCATCTCTTGTCGTGACATCTGCAATGGAAACCATGAATCAGAAATCCACCCCATATCGCGACCGGCAAGGGCCCGTGCTTCCTGCCCAAACCCTGCCCATCCTCGGCATCTGCGGTTATTCGGGAGCGGGCCGGACCAGCTTGATTGAGGCCATGCTGCCCGAGCTGACGGCCCGCGGCCTGCGGGTGGCGGTGGTCAGGGATGATTGCCGCAATCCGGTTCTGGATGTTCCCGGCAGGGACAGCGACCGGCTCTATCGGGCCGGGGCCGATATTGCTGTTCTGGGTGGAGAACAGTTTCTCCGGTTGCATGGGGAGGGTGAGGCCGATCTTGAATTTCAACTGAGAGGGCTTGCCCGCGGGTATGATCTGGTGCTGGTGGAGGGAGATGGGCAGACCCCGCTGCCGAAAATCTGGCTGCTGGCGGAAAATGAGACCGAGACCCCCGCTGAAACCGGCCCGGTGCTGGCCGTCTTTGGCCGGGGTGAAGGGCGGGCGCCGCAGGCCTGTGACTTTCTTTTGCACTGGCTCCAGGAGAGCTGGCGGCAAACCCCGGTGTGGGCCTGTATTCTCATCGGGGGCCGGAGTTCGCGCATGGGGCGGCCCAAGCATCTCATAGAAAAGCAGAACGTCCGGGAAAAAAATACCTGGCTGGAGCATACGGTGGGTCTGCTCCAGCCCCTGATCGGCGACAATATCGCCCTCTCCGGCGCGGGGCTGGTGCCTGAGTCCCTGCACCATCTGCCCCGGCTCCCGGATATCCCCGAGGCGCGCGGCCCCCTCACCGGAATTCTCGCCGCCATGCGCTGGCAGCCCTGGGTCTCCTGGCTCCTCATTGCCTGTGATATGCCCGACATTGGCACCGGGGCCGTGGACTGGCTGCTTTCCCATCGGCGTCCGGGCTGCTGGGGGACGGTGCCCCGGCTCCATGAAGATGGCCATGTGGAACCGCTGCTGGCCCATTATGATTATCGTTGCGGCGCCCTTTTTGAACGGCTGCTGGTCTCCGGTTCCCTGCGCATTGGTCAGGTCGCCCGCCAGGGCAAGATCGAGTCTCCCCTGATTCCGCTTGCGCTCAGGCCGTCCTGGCATAATATCAACACCCCCGAGGAGCTGGCCGAATCCCGACAAGGGTCGCGCGGGTAAGGCGGTTTCGGTGTGACCATGAGTTCCTACGATCAACAATGCGCCCGTGAGTTCGCGGAACTGCAGACCCGTTTTGATGACTATTTCATTGAGGTGACGGTGGAGTGCCCGTATCATCTCCCCCATACGGCGACCTTTTATCAGGCCCTGTTCGGCGCCATTCCAGAGCGGATCATGGAGCTGTTTCTCGCCTCCGGCTATCGCCGGAACGGCAATTGTCTCTATGCCATGCGCTGTGAGGAATGCTCCGCCTGTGTTCCCATCCGTCTGCATCCCTCTGAACTGCGACTGAACCGCAATCAGCGGCGGGTGCTGCAAAAAAATCAGGATCTGGAGGTTGAACTGGGGCCGATGCGCATGGGCCCGGAAAATCTGGCCCTGTGTCAGAAGTTCCTGTCCGCCCGCTACCCGCACAAGAACAATCAGGCCGAGAACTATTATTCCGGTTTTTTCCTGACCTCCATTGTCTCCTGCATGGAAATCCGCTACCGGCTGGCGGGAAAGCTGGTGGGCTGTGCCATTGTCGATGTGGGCGAAAACTGGATGAACGCCGTCTATTTTTATTTTGACCCCGACCATGGCAGGCGGAGTCTGGGGACTCTGAACATCCTGACCCTGGCCGAAATCTGCCGGGCCCAGGGGATGAACTATCTCTATCTCGGGTATTATATCAAATCCGTGCCGGCGATGAATTATAAAAGCCGGTTTACCCCCCACTTTCTCTATCGTGGCGGCAGGTGGCGGCAGGTGGAGAAGGCGAACCGATAAGCGGGAGGATCATCATGCACGAGGCGCAAATGTACGATCAGGGCAGGGACGGTGAGCTTATCTGTGAACTCTGCGCCCATCATTGCCGGATCAAGGAAGGCCGGCGGGGAATCTGCGGGGTGCGCGAGAATCGCAACGGGATTCTCCACAGCCTGGTGTATGGGCGGCTGGTGGCGGAGCGTGTGGATCCCATCGAGAAGAAGCCGCTGTTTCACTTTCTCCCCGGCAGCCGCTCCTATTCCATCTCCACCGTGGGCTGTAATTTCCGCTGCCGCCATTGTCAGAATTTTTCCATCTCCCAGGCGGATACCATCTCTGCCGAGAATCCCCCCGGCATCCTGCGCAGCCCGGAACAGGTGGTGGCCAGCGCCGAGGCAAGCGGCTGCCGGTCCATCAGCTCTACCTATGTGGAACCCACCATCTTTTTTGAGTTCGCCCATGACTGCTGTGTCCTGGCCCGCAACCGGGGGTTGAAAAACGTCTTTGTGTCGAACGGGTTCATGTCGGAGAAGGCCACCCGGAAACTGGCGCCGCTCCTCGATGCCATCAATATTGATATCAAGGCCTACAGCGAGGATTTTTATCACACCATCTGCGGCGCCCGGTTGCAGCCGGTCCTCGATACGGTGCGGCTGATGCATGAGCTGGGGGTCTGGGTGGAGGTGACCACCCTGATTATTCCCGGCCTCAACGACAGCGATGGGGAACTGAGGGCCATTGCTGAGTTCATCGTGGCCATTGATCCCTCCATGCCCTGGCATGTCAGCGCCTTTCATCCCACCTATAAGTTGACCGACAGACCGTCCACGCCCGCCCATACCCTGGAAAAGGCGAGGAAGATAGGACTTTCGGCGGGACTCAAGTTTGTCTATGAGGGGAATATCCCCGGCACCGGGGGAGAGAACACCGTCTGTCCCTCCTGTCAGGCCCTGCTGGTGCGGCGTTTCGGGTTCCGGATTGAGGAAGACAGGCTGATCCATGGCCGCTGTCCGCAATGTGGCGAAGGGATTGCCGGGAGATGGGAATAAGGGGAAAAGGAGTCCATGGCTGGACGCTGATGCAGGGGGCTCGTCGGACTATTTGATGGGTTTGCCTGAAAAAAGGATATGAAATTTTCCCGGAATCTTGATCTCGAAATCCATCCGTTTCTCCGGGATTACCGGGTGATGAAAGGAGAGCTTATAGGCGTGCAGGGCCATCCTCTTCAAGGGGTTGGTCTTGGCACCATATTTTTTGTCGCCGGCAATGGGATGGCCAAGGTCGGCCATATGGACACGGATCTGATTTTTGCGTCCGGTGAGCAGGGTGATGTCGAGGAGGGCGAAGTCGTCTCCTTCTTTTTTCACCCTGTAGCTGGTGATGGCCTCCTTGCCCTCCGTCCCCTTCCCCTTGACGCTGTAGACCCGCAGGGCCTTTGATTCCACAAGCCTGCTGATGATCGTGCCCTCCTTCTCACGGGGTACCCCTTCCACGATGGTGGCGTACTGCTTGTCGGCCTGTTCCCATTGATCCTGGAGGATCTTTTTCACCGTCTCATTTTTGGCAAAGACGAGGAGCCCGGATGTCCCCTGATCCAGGCGATGGACGATGAAGATTCGGGCCTGGGAAGAATTTTCCCGCTCCTTGAGGTAGTCGCTGAGCAGGTAAAAGGCGGTCTTTCTTTTTTCCTTGGCGGTGGCAATGGTGAGCAGTCCCGCCGGCTTGTCAATGACAATGATGGCCTCGTCTTCATAGACGATGGTCAGTCCCGGGCAGGTTCCGGCCTGCTCGCGCAGCTCCTGTTCGGTTCGGACGGACACCACCTCCCCTGCCGCTAAAAGCTGGTCAGGCCGCGTCGCCACCCGCTCGCCGATGGCAACGGCGCCATGCTTGACCAGCTGTTTCCCCTTGGTTTTTGAGTAGCCGGCGGCGATGAGCAGGCTGAGGAGTTCTGATCCCTGGGGGGCCGGAATTTTTCTCATGGAGATTGCGGCCCCGCCGGTTTGGACTTCCCGCGCTGGGCCCTGAAATGGAGGGCCAGGCCTTTGAGGAAGTTTCTGAGAAACTGATCGCCGCACTCCTTGTAGTTCTTGTGTCCTTCTTTTCTGAACAGGGCGCTCAGCCTGGCCCTGGTGATGCCGGTGTCGGTTTTTTCGAGGATCGAAAGGAGCGTGTCTTCCTGCAACTCCAGGGCAATGCGGAGTTTTTTGAGGATGACATTATTGGTCAGGGGTGACGTTGCTGCCACCTGCTCGCTGTCACCCTCCTTTTTTCCCCTTTTCTGGAGAATAAGACCATCGAGGAAAGCCCCCATGACCAGATCAGTGCAGGTCAGAAAGCCGTCCTCTTCTTCCTTTTTCAACAGGGCCGTGACCGAGGATGGCTCCAGGGTTTGTCCCCCGAGTTTACAGAGGGTGACGATGGATGAATCGTGCAGGTCGAGGGCATAGCGGATGCTGCGAAGGATATCGTTATTGATCATGGGGTATTCCTGTGAAATCCCGAGCCGTTACTTGCCGGTATCAGCGGGTTTGGGCTCGTCTGCCTTTGTCTGGTCGGGATCACTTTTGCGGATGGTGGCGCTCATGTCGGACGCGGCCTGCCGGGCCGTGGCCTTGAGTTCTTCCGCCTTCTCGGCCAGGGTCTGGGAGGCGGCGGCAGTCTTGTCGACGACCCCATGGGCCTTGTCGGCAGCAGCCTGAATGGCCTGCCTGGCGGCATCTTTTGGCGGTGGATTCTTGGGTTCTTCACTGCGACATCCGGCCACAAGGAAAGCGGTCAATGTCAGGGGAAGAATGGCGTATGCAAGGAGCTTTTTCATCTCCTGTCTCCTGTGATGAAATGTTGAGAGTGGATCTGCGAAGAGTTGCCCCCGTATGGGCAACCCCCTGGTCCGTGCAGGGTACAATATATCTTTCGGAATGGATACTATCTTTTTTCCTCCTCGAGAAAGCTCTCCGGCAGGGCCTGGTGGGCCGCTTCCAGGGCTTGACGGCTTCGCCGTCCGCCATCGGTTTCAGGGGTGCTGCCGCCGAGAATGGCCTCGACGATGGCGGCCTGGGGAAGATCTGCGGCGGCGGTGGACGGGAACAGGCGCTGTTTTTTGTCGTCGCTGTGGAGAATGCCTGCGGCAAGGAGCTGGTCCGTTGCTGCCGTGAGCAGGGGGGGCGGATATTGTGGGCAGAGATCAGGAAGCATCTTTCGGGTCAGTGGTTGACGGCGGGTAAAAAAGAGAAAAACCTGATGGACAATATCAAAGGCGGCGCTCAACTGTCTGGCGGGAGTGGAAGGCAGAGGGAGCAGTTGATGACTGTGGCGGTTCTGGCAGGCAAAGGCAACCTGGGCTCCGGTGAGAATAAAAATCCAGCCGAGATAATGCCAGACCAGGAACAGGGGCAGGGTGGCAAAGGATCCATAGATCGCGTTGTAGTTGGAAACCCCGATCTGTAGGCTGATATAGAGATTCTGGACGGCAAACCAGAGGGAGCCGGCAAAGAGGGCGCCGATACAGGCGGGGACGGGCCGGACTCTGGTGCTGGGGAAGACCATATAGGTTATGGCCAGGGTCACGGAGATGGAGAGGATCGGCAGCAGGAGCAGAAAAACCGGCATAAAGATGGTCTCCAGTCCCGGCAGGAAGGGTTTGAGCCGGAGCAGCAGGAGCGGACTCTTAAGCATGGTGGTGGCAGCAAAACCGATATTGATGGCAATCGGCATAAGGAGCATCAGGGCCATATAGTCGGTGAACTTGCGCAGCAGCGAGCGGCCGGCCTGAACCTGCCAGATGGTATTCATCGCCTGTTCAACCGTATCAAAGACCATAATGATGGTGATCAGCATGATCACCACCCCGATGGAGCCGAGGGTGGTGAAATCGGTCCTGTCAACATAGCTGAAAAGGGTGTCGGCCGCTGCCCGCAGATGGACGGTAAGCGTCGCGTTGGCCATATCGGCGGGCTTGTTTTCTGTCCCCGGCTCGACACTGGTTTGAGGAGTGGCGGGGACTGAGGAAGAGGTGCTTTGTTCCAGGTTATTGATATACTCATAGACAACCTGGCGCAGATGATCGCCACCGCCCAGCCCCTTGGCCAGGGAAGTGCTCATCGCCAGCAGTGGAACCAGGCTGAGGAGGACGGTGTAGGTGAGAGCGCTGGCGCGCAGTGCCAGTTCATGGCGATGGAATCCCCAGGCGGTGATCAGGAGGATGCGGATAAAGGTCCGGAACGGCTGTTTTGATCCGGGCGGGACGGGATCAGGCTGGTCCGCCCAGGTTAAAAGGCGCCGGGTTATGCTCTGGGGTGGTTGTTTTTGCGAGTTCATGAGGCAGTGTGGAGAAGTTTTTCTTCAAGAATTTTGAACACCGTTTCCCGCTTGATGGGCTTGCTGATATAGTCATTCATCCCGGCCTCCAGGCACTTTTCCCGATCTCCCTTCATGGCATTGGCGGTCATGGCGATAATGGGAATGTCGGTGAAGCCAAGCTCACGGATCCGGCGGGTGGCCTCCAGGCCGTCCATCTCGGGCATCTGGATGTCCATAAGGATGAGATCATAGAGCCCCGGGTTTTTGCCATAGGTTTCAACGGCCAGAAGGCCATTGCCCACCACCTGCACGATATATCCCGCCTTGCCCAGCATCATGGTGGTCAGTTTCTGATTGACCAGATTGTCTTCTGCCAGCAGAATCCTGCTGGCGTGCTTGATTTCCTCGCGAATGGAATACTGGGTGACCAGCTTTGTTTCCTCCTGGGGCGAGTCGCCGTCCTGCGAGCTGTCGATGATTCGGGCCAGGGTCTTGAGGAGCACGGCGCGTCGGGTGGGTTTGGTGAGAAAGGCGTTAAAACCGGCTTCGCGACAGCGGCCGGCGATTTTTTCGGCGCTGGCGGTATAGGCAAGAAGCGGGATCGAGTGACTGGCGGTGGCGGTGGCACGGATCTGTCGGGCGAGATCGAAGCCGGAAATAAGCGGAAGCTGGAGGTCGAGAATGGCGGCGTCAAAGGGGATGTCTTTTTCGTCCGCGGCAATGAGGGTGGGAATGGCCCGGGTTTCATCGGTGAGGATGGTCAGGGTGATATCGTAGGGATGAAGAATCTTGAAGAGAATATCGTTGTTGGTGCTGTTGTCATCGACAAGGAGAATGCGGGTATTTTTAAGGGTCTCGATATTGGCAATTTTTGGGTGCACCCCTTTGGACTTGTGCATGACGGCGGTGAAATGAAAGAGAGAACCTTTCCCCGGGATACTTTCGGCCCAGACCTGTCCCTCCATGAGCTGGGCGATTTTACGACAGATTGACAGACCCAGGCCGGTGCCCCCGTATTTTCTGGTGGTGGAACCGTCGGCCTGTTTAAAGGCCTCAAAGATGGTCTCGGTCTTGGATGGATCAATGCCGATACCGGTATCCCGGATTTTGCTGTGCAGGATCATGGTGTCTTCTGTCTCCTGCTCAACCTCTATGGAGAGTTCGAGTTCTCCGCTTTTGGTGAATTTGACGGCATTACCGAGGAGGTTGACCAGGACCTGGCGGAAGCGGCCGGGATCGCCCACGACCGTGGCCGGGAGTTTCTCGTCAATGCGGCAGAGCATCTCGATCTGCCTGTCGGCAATCTTGGGCCGGATCATATCGCAGACGTCATGGGCGGTGATTTCGGGGTCAAAATCGATGGTTTCAAGCTCCATATGCCCGGCCTCGACCTTGGAGAAATCAAGGATATCGTTGATGAGACCAAGCAGAGCCTCGCCGCTGCGCTTGATGGTCAGGGCACTATCCTTCTGTTCGTTGTCAAGCTCCGAGCTGAGCAGCATGTCGGTGAAACCGATGATGCCGTTCATCGGGGTTCTGATCTCATGGCTCATGGAGGCGAGAAATTCACTCTTGGCGATATTGGCGGCCTCGGCGGCGGCGGTGGCCTCCCGCAACTGTCTGGTCTGGATCTCGATCTCGGATTGCAGGGTTTTGGAGTAGCCGGCTTGCTGTTCCTGGATGGTCTGATAACTTTTTTCGTTTTCCTCGAGGATGGTCTGGTATTTGTTTTCCAGAACCGAGAATTTTCGGTCGAACTGTTTTTTCTGAATATGCAGGCGCTGCAGGGTCTTCTCAAGATCCTGGCGGCTTTGGAGCAGGGCGCGGCAGAGCTTGACGATTCCGGTGATGGAGAAGGACGTCGGACAAATATCCCGGCAAGGGTCCCCGGCGCTGAAAAGAAGGGTGGCCTTCATCTCCGGCAGTGGAAAAAGGTATAGCGCGCCATCGCCGGTGGTGAGAATCGACGGGGCCTGCAAGCCCTTTTCTATCTGGCTGAAGACCTCTTTCATGGCGGAGAGAGGGGGCCGAAGGGCCGGCATGCCGGCGCTGTATTCTTTTCCCTCTTCATCAATGCAGAGATAAAAGTGCTCCCCGCCACTATCAGCCAGGAGATCGAGAAATTCCATGATCTCGGTGGAGGTGGTGACGGGTTGGTTGAAGATCGCAAAGCTGTTTTTCATCGGAAGGCTCCTGCCCTTGGATTGTAAGGCCCTTGGAACGATTCAGCACGGCTCAGGGATTATAAAGGTACGTGTTGGGGCCAAAAGCCATCCCCTTTGCGCCCGTCATCGCCTTTGGAAGGGTTCCTGGATGCTCTCGGCACGGTGCCTCGCATCAAAGAAATCGTCAGGGCCTGGTGCCGCCTTCTTGAAAGCGCCGGAAAGAACCCCCATCCACAAAGGAAGCAGCACTGTTTTTTTTGTACTGGCTCCTAATTCTCGTAAATATCCTGGGCCTTGGCGATTTCTTCGGGGAGATCATCGATCAGCACCTGGTATTCGGCCATGTTTTTCTGGAGGTGCAGAGCCAGCGGTGAGGAAAGGGGAGAGGTCACCTCCGGCAGCGAACTGTATCCCATCTGCCCGGCGATGTATTGGGCAATCTGGAGGATACCGGTCAGGCTGCCGGGGATGGCTTCGTCGGAGAGGGTGTGATGGTCGCGGATGGCGTTCTGGATGGTAACGGGCATGCCCCAGTCGCAGGACAGGAGATAGCCGATTTCACTATGATCGGTTCCGAGAAAATGGCGCTCATGATCAATGAGTGAGTTTACGGCCCCGCATGCCTCACAGACGGCCAGGAAATCGTCCCTGGCAATTTGCTCTTCCACAATTTTTCCAAAATCATGAAGAATTCCGCATAAATATGAATCGTCCCCGTTGATTCCGAAGATTCTCTCGGCAATGAGTTTGCTACAGATGCCAACCACGGCACAGTGCAGCCAGAGACGTTTTCGAGAGAAAATCCCGGTATGGTGTTGTTCCATGAAGATATTGCGCAGGGCCTCGGTGACGGCCATGCTCCTCAGATTGCGGATGCCGAGGAAGGCCACGGCCCGGCCAATGGAGGTGATGGGTTGCGATAGACCGTAGAAAGAGCTGTTGACCAGACAGAGCAGGCGGGCCACCAGGGTGGGGTCCATCTTGATCACGTCTTCAACGTCCTTGATGGTGGTTCTGTCGTCGGCAATCATCCGTGAAAGCTCGGTGACCACGTAGGGGAGCGTTTTTACCTCTTTAAATTTCTCGATAAATTGCTCAGCGGTAAACATTCTGGAGGCGGTGGCGGTCTGTTCCGTCAGGGCGCTATGCATGGGGCGCTTCACGTCCGATTTCCCGTTTGCTGATGGCCTCGCTCTTGACTCGATCCAGGAGCTCGGAGAGAACGGGCTTGATGTTTTCACGAAGATCGCCGGCCACAATCAGAAAGAGAAGATCATCGCCGGGTTGGAAGGTGCCGCCGTGGGCCTCGATGACAATATCGAAGATGCCCTCCCGCCGGAGAAATTCCTGGCGTATGGCCTCGATTTTATCCAGATCAGGAGTGACCTCCAGGGCCGTGACCTGACTCTTATCCTTGCGGGACCAGTTGCGGACGACGCCGTTGTGGATAAGGATCATCCCCACACCGTCCTGGAAGCCCGGTTGTTTTTTCATTTCTGCGATTCGTTGTGAGATATCCATGGACGACTCCTGGGGTTGGGAAGAAAAAAGGCCAGCGCCACGGGCACGCTGACAGTATCTTGCTGAAAGTGGTTGAGAGTGATTCCTGGTGTTGCCACGTTACCATGGCGATAGTGGCACTTTTTTACCTGCCGCTGGCAACGTTTAATGAAGCCCTCTTCTTTGATTCCGGTGTGACAGATTCAGGTGAGTTTGCAACGATGGCCGGGAGTTTCAGCAGATAGCCCCGGGGGAGTTGTTTCTTTCCATCGAGGACAGATTGGGCAATGGTTGGATTCAGGGCCTTGATGGTTTTGCCGTCGACCTTGAAATGGCGTTTGATGGAATCTATGGAGACCTGACTGGAAAGCCGGATGGTGATCATCGATGGGGAAGGATGAACGGGCGTGATCAGGGATTGCTCAAGTTTTTTGGCAGAGTTCAGGGCTGCCAGGAATTCGGAATAGAAATTCCGGGAGGCAAATTTAAAATACCCCCCATCATACTCCTGAAAGATTCTCTCGTAGGAGCCTTTATCTCTTTTGGCCCTTGCCATTCCCGCTGTTCCGTAGTTATAGGCTGTCAGGGCAAGGGGCCAGCTGCCGAGAACGGAGTGGTTTCTTTTCAGGAATTTCGCGGCGGCGTGACTGGCAAGGATGGGGTCATGCCGTTCATCGATGGTTCCATCGATGCGCAGATACTCTTTCCCGGTGGATCTGGTGAACTGCCAGAGGCCTGACGCCCCCACCTTGCTGCGGGCGTCAGGATCAAAGGAGGACTCAACGTGGGGCAGGTAGGCCAGTTCCTCCGGCAGGTTGTAGGAACGGAAAATCTTCTTTATCTCGGGAAGATGGGTGCGTGAACGGATGACCCCTTCGGTGAAGCGCTCCTTCTGGCCGATCTGGACACGCACTGATTCGCTGGCCTTGACAAGCTGGGATGGCCCGAGACCTCTGACCATGGCGGCAACCCGGCGTTCTTCCTGGGTGAGGGGAGGAGTTCCCAAGGCAAGACTTTTCAGGATGGCTGTGTATTTCTTTTGCTCCTCGGTCAGCACCGCTTTATTCGCCTGGGCAGCCCCTGGTTTCAGGTAATCGACAATGGGAATAACGGCATAAATCCTCGAAAGATCATGTTGGTCATGGATGACGGCTTCGCTGGTGGAGTATTCCGTGTAGATCTTCTCCCAGAAGGCAACATTGGTCTGAATGGCCGGGAAGTGAGGGAAGTCGCCGCTGTTCGAGGCCGTGGCTGGTGCGCCCGCATTGGCGATGCGCCCGGCAGGGGAGAGAAGATAGATGGCCGAAAGAATCAGCAGGACCATCAGCGGAAGGGGACGTGATTGCCGGTGGCCTGCAAAAGACTCTGGGGATGAGTGTTTCATGGGATGCAGAGTTCAAAGGGTAAAAGATACGATACAAAAACAGACACTCTCTCTTTGTAACTTTCCAGCTTGGTGCCGGAAAGGAACGTAACACCGCGCATTGTGACGGGATAGGTATCTCTATTTAAGCATAAGGAGGACGTGATGTACACTCCAATATTGGCGACCCTTGGATTTATTCTCTCTCCGGACAGGCAGCAGACATTGCTTGTTCATAGAAATAAACGGGCCGATGATGACCATCTGGGAAAGTATAATGGTCTGGGCGGTAAAATGGAACGGCAGGAAGATATTTTTTCCTGTCTTCGGCGCGAGGTGCGGGAAGAGTCCGGCCTCATCTGTGAGGAGGCGACCCTGCGCGGAACCGTGAGTTGGCCGGGATTTGGTTCCGGCGGTGAGGACTGGTTTGGATTTATTTATCGGATAGACAAGGTGAGCGGAATGCTGCGGGAAGCGAATGAGGAAGGGGACCTGCAATGGTGTCGTCTGGACGCCTTGCATTTGCTGCCGATGTGGGAAGGAGATAAATATTTTCTGGAGATGATCTTTGATCATGACCCCCGCATTTTTCATGGATGCATGCCCTACCGTGATGGCCGGCCAGTGAGCTGGAGGTATTCAAGGAGCTGAAGGGGAACCAAGCCGGGTTTCATCGAAAACCACAGGGTTTACGGAGTTGAACGATAGGCGATATCTTCGAGCGGAGACTATTTTTTTGATTCCCGCTGCTGGAGCCGGCAAGGGGGAGTTTTTTTAAAAAAAGAGCTTAATGCTTGCAGAGAATACGGGGCAAGGGTATATTCAAAAACAATTATTTATGCACAATTTTCAAATTTATCGTAATAAATACAGGAAAGTAGAGGAGCTGGTGAGATGAAACAGGATAGCGAATTAGGACGTCTGGAGAATTTTGTTGCCAAGTTATTGGATCGGTTCAACGCCTTGCAGGCAGACAAGGCGAAAGTTGATGAGTTGTTACTGGAGCGGGAAGAAACAATTGCCACCTTGGAGGATGAGCTTGCCTCTCTCAAGGATGAAAGGGGGGAGATCAGCAGCAGGGTGTCCGGATTGCTTGGCCGGATTGAAGAATGGGAGGCCGGCGTGAAAGAAAGCGGCGATTCAGATGGTGGCGAAAGAGTCATCCCCGAGGGTGGAGTTGTGCAGGGAAGTCTGTTCTAGGGTGAAGGTTGCGTGGGCTTTCTTTGAAACTGATTCGTGAGAAAAGTCATTATTCAACCCCAGAAAGTCGTGGAGAATTGATTTGGAAAGGCTTGTCCGGTTTGAACTTATGGGTCAGGAATACACTTTTTACACCGGGGCTCCCGAGAGTGAAGTGTCTGATATCCTTGATCTCGTAAGCGAACTGGTGGCGGAAAATATATCTGGAGCCTCAGGGGCTATTCCGGTGAGCAAGGTGGCCGTATTGGTGAGCTTGAATATAGCCTCCCGATATTTTGAGTTAAAGTCTCAATTTGATCGATATAAGGCGGATTCAGAGGAGAGGATGGCCTGTCTGACGAAGCAGATTGCCTCGGACCTTTCTTTGGAAAAAGGAGAGGACGGCTGATAATTTTCTTTTGTTTGTTTCAAATTCTGCTATATTCGGGGCTGAGGTGCTTGCTCGCCTGCTGGTTCTGAGTTGCAGGATTGGTTGTTCGTGACGTACAGATTTTTATCTTGTTTTTTACAAGATAAAAATCTGCGAAAGACACGTATCCCGTTTATCGGGGTTCGTTTGGTTGGGCAAAATTTTTTATTCAATCTGTTTCCCTGCCCTGTTGGTGATCAACAGTGTGTTGAGCCAACTCTCACAAAAAGGGTATCTCCACTGTTTTCTAAAGGAAGATGGCATTGCTTTCATCCCGAAGAGACTATGAGTTATGCCCACCTATTTCATAGGTTTAATCATCCTGTTGACACGGCAGGGTGGGGATTTTTATCGCACGCCGTTACCGAATAGCCAGAGATAGAATGGTTTGACGTGAACGGTTTATTCTCAGGATAACAGAAGGTTATTCTGTTTTTTATATCCAGGGCGCCTCGGGATAAGGGTTTGAGAGTCACTTTCATGGTGGTCTGTCAGGTTGAGGTGAGTTGACTGGAATTCATCCGCAAGATTATTGATTGCAGTTGGAATGATGCTGAACAAGATTACGAAGTTCGGGAAGAAAAGCTGTGTTTCTCCTATCAGTTGACCCCTCCGGAAGGAGAACCCTTTGCCGGGGTATGGGCAGGGTGTTGATTGATTTCATATATGATACTTTAGTGTCCAGTGTGACTGATTTCAGGATAAATCAGGTCATCGTTGCACGATGCAGGTGACCAGACAGTTATCTGGATATTAAATTGAGTAATAATCTTGAGGGGACATCCTTTGTGTTCCTGAATTTTTGTTACTTTGTGTCCATTTGTACCCCTTCCCCTCGTTTTTTTGTCTCTCTGCCGCAATACGGTGTATCCGTGTTCGCCGTCACGTCTTCCTGTCCTGTTTAATCAGATATTGCCTATCGGGGTCAGGATCCTATGAATATATTACATGAACCGGTTTATCTGCTGTTTATTGGCGTGTTGTTTGGTGTAATTGCGGGTTTTCTTTTAAGAAAACGTTTTGTTGAAGGCCATCGGCTCAATATCGAAAGTCAGAGCAGACAGCTGATAGAAAATGCCATTCTTGAGGCTGAGCGCATCAAAAAAGATGCTGTTCTGCAAAGTAAAGAGGTCGCGTATCAGCTGAAACAGGCCGTAGAGGAGGAAATCCAGGTTGACAAGGCTGATTTGAAGGATGAGCGACGACAGCTCAATGAGAAAAAAGAGCAGTTAAAACGAGATTTTGCCAGTCTGGATAAGCGGAAAGAGGATATCCAGAAGAATGAAGCTCGATTGCAGGAGCAGGAGCAGGAAGTACACAAAAAAAGGAGTGAGGCGGACCAGTTGATCTCGTATCAGCGCGATCAGCTTGAAAAAATTGCCGGAATCAGTCAGGAAGAGGCCCGAAAGCTGCTCATGGATTCAATGGAGAGCGAGGCCCGCATGCATGCCGCCAAAAAACTTGCCCGCATCGAGCAGGAGATGAAGATGGAGGCCGACAAAAAAGGGAAGAATATCCTGGCCCTTGCCATCTCCCGCTACGCCGGAGATTATGTTGCTGACAAAACGGTCTCCATGGTTCCCCTGCCCAATGATGAAATGAAGGGCAGGATTATCGGTCGGGAGGGAAGGAATATCCGGGCCATTGAAGCGGCCACCGGGATTGATATTATTATTGATGATACTCCGGAAGCGGTGATTCTTTCCGGGTTTAATCCGGTGCGCCGGGAAGTTGCCCGTCTGGCCCTGCTCCAGCTTATCAATGATGGTCGTATCCATCCCGCCAGGATTGAAGAGGTGGTTGCCAAGATCACCAAGGAGCTTGAAGTGTCCATGCGCGAGGCTGGAGAACAGGCCACCTTTGATGTGGGTGCGCATGGGGTACACGCTGAATTGATCAATCTCCTGGGCCGATTGAAGTATCGAACAAGTTATGGCCAGAATGTCCTTCAGCATTCCCTTGAGGTGGCCTTTTTGTGCGGCATTATGGCCGCTGAGTTGGGTATTGATGTGAAAATGGCCAAAAGGGCAGGCTTGCTTCATGATATCGGCAAGGCCGTTGACCACGAAGTGGAGGGCTCGCATGCCATTATTGGTCGTGATCTGGCCAGGAAATATGGTGAGTGCGAGGAGGTTGTCTATGCCATAGGTGCCCATCATGAAGACCTGCCGCCCCAGAGTGTGCTGGATATTCTGGTGCAGTCCGCAGACGCCTTATCCGGTGCCCGGCCAGGAGCGAGGAAGGAGATGCTGCAGACCTATGTTAAACGTCTGGAAGATCTTGAGAATATTGCCAGCTCCTTTGAAGGGGTGGAAAAATCCTACGCGATTCAGGCTGGCCGCGACCTGCGGATTATTGTTGATTCCAAGAAGATTCAGGATGCCGAGGCCATTCTGCTGAGTCAGGATATTGCCAAGGCCATAGAGGCCCAATTGACCTATCCTGGACAGATACGGGTCACCGTGATCCGTGAGACCAGGGCGGTGGAGTTTGCCCGATAAAAGGAAATGGATAAAAAGTACAGGGTCCTTCTTAACGGTCTCTCAAAAGATTAAATGTTAAAGAAAAGGCGGGCAACAGGAACCATGTCTTCCATTGATGAGCAGATAAAACTGATAGAACGGGGGATAATTGACTGTATTTCCCGGGAAGAACTTGTAAAAAAGCTGGAAAAATCAGTGGCCACCGGGATTCCTCTGCGGGTAAAGGCTGGTTTTGATCCCACTGCCCCGGATCTGCATCTGGGGCATACGGTGTTGCTGCAAAAATTGAAGCATTTTCAGGACCTCGGGCATGACGTCTATTTTCTGATTGGTGATTTTACCGGAATGATCGGTGATCCCACTGGAAAATCAGAGACTCGCAAGGCCCTGACCCGTGAGGATGTGGCGCGAAATGCGGAAAGTTATAAGGAGCAGGTTTTTAAGATCCTGGATCCGGAAAAAACCAGGGTGGTATTCAACAGTCAGTGGCTGGCGGAACTGGATTCCTTTGCCATGATCCGCCTTGCCTCTGAGCTGACTGTGGCCAGAATGCTGGAACGTGAAGACTTCAAGGTTCGTTTCCGGGAAGGGAATCCCATCTCCATTCATGAATTTCTCTATCCCTTGATCCAGGGCTATGATTCCGTGGCCCTGGAAGCAGATGTTGAAATCGGCGGTACAGACCAACTCTTCAATCTGCTCATGGGGCGTGATCTTCAGCGTTCCCGCAAACAGGCGCCGCAGGTGGTGCTCACCCTTCCCCTCTTGGAAGGGCTGGACGGGGTGAATAAGATGAGTAAATCCCTGGGTAATTATATAGGAATTACCGAATCGGCCAATGATATCTATGGCAAGGTTCTCTCCATCTCCGATCCGTTGATGTTTCGGTATTATGAGCTTCTCAGTGATCTGACAGGCGAGCAGATTGCCCAGTTAAAGAGAGCCATGGAAGAGGGAAGCCTGCACCCCAAGGAGATCAAGAAGCAGCTGGCTCGAGAGCTGACGGCGCGCTTTCATTCGGTGGAGGCGGCAGAGCAGGCGGAACAGAATTTTGAGCAGGTCTTCCGCAAGGGTGGTCTGCCCGATGACATTCAGGTGGTGGAGATATCAGCCTCTGGTGATCTCTGGCTCCCCCAGTTGTTGGTGGATATGGACCTTGTAAAATCCACCTCCGATGGCCGGCGAATGATTCAACAGAACGCGGTCTCTCTGGATGGAGAAAAGGTGACAGATGTCAAGGCGGTGGTCAAGCCCCAGGGAGAAGTGCTGGTAAAGGTTGGGAAACTTCGGTATTGCAAGGTCTGTTTCAGGTAAGTGGGCATGCTAAAATGTCAGGGTGAGGATTCAGTTCCCCTGATACCGCCTTGATAATAGAGAGCCAACGGGACTGTATCGATTGGCTGAAACGCAAAAAAAGGATTGAACCCGGAACCGGGTTTCAATCCTTTTTTGCGTTGGCGAGGGGGTTCCTGATACCACCTCGAAACAGCTTTCTTTTCCCATGGATATTTTGGAATGGGGGACAAAATGCTCCGGTTTTGTCTCTTCCAGAAATGGGGTCTGAAATCCAGAGGCGCGTCGTTTGTCCCTGGTATCCCATCTTGCGGCGCCGTGGATTACGGCGAAGTCATCAGTTCATGCTGGGCTTAGGCTGCGCGTTGGCGCACTGATCGCAGAGCCCGGTAAATTCAATGTGATGGCTCAGGATCAGGTAGTGACTCGACTGTGCCGCTGATTCGTTAATGCTTTGCTGGACCGGCATATCAACGTCGTTCACCTTTCCGCACTGGATGCAGCGAACGTGGTAGTGGGGTGTTACCACGGCGTCGAAACGCTTCTGGGTGCCCCCCACTTCCAGTTTCAGGATTAGGCCGGTTTCGGACATCAACTCAAGATTTCTATACACCGTCCCCAGGCCGATACGGGGAAGACGTTTGCGGACCATATCATAGACTTCATTGGCAGTTGGGTGTGAGGTCACCTTGAAAAGTTCTTCAAGGATAACTTGACGCTGGGTGGTCAGGCGCATGGGGGTAATTTCGTGCATGAAAGGTCCTGTTTCTGATGAAAAGAGGGTGATGGGAGGGTTTATTGCCTGGTAACGTATCTCAACTTGAGGGGAAAAACAAGGGGAATCTCTTGCCATCGAAAGACTGGAATGGCTCATGTTCATTGAGTTGCAGCATGCAGACTGAGGTGATGCCGATGGCCTCAGTGGCGGTTGATCGGGGAAGGCAGGGATTGAATCATTCTTTCTGCCACCGGGCGATGCGGTCTGGAAGATTTCGGGAGGTATTAGTCGAGAAAAGGGTTGAAATAGCCAAGACGAAGGGCAGGGAATTTTTGCTGC
>JACDZF010000281.1 GCA_013426795.1 Desulfocapsa sp.
AAGGTATGGGGGGGGCAGACCGTCTCATTGGTGGCAGCGGCAGCAATACAGCCAGTTACGCCCATGCTTCATTTACCGAATCCACCCAGACGTTCGGCATAACCGCATCGCTGACAAACAGCGCCATCAACACCGGTGATGCCGCCGGAGACGCATATGAGGATATCCAGAATCTGCTTGGTTCAGATTTTAATGACACGCTGGTGGGCGACAGCGGATCCAATAACCTCTCTGGTGGCAACGGTGATGACATTCTGGAAGGACTTGCCGGAGCGGATCTTCTGACAGGTGGTTCAGGCAGTGATTCTGCCAGCTATGCCCATGCAGCCACCGGAGTGACAGCGTCGCTCAGCGATTCCAGCCAGAACAGTATCGACACCGATGCGGCTGGCGATAGCTATGATTCAATCGAGAATCTGATTGGTTCCGAACACAATGATATCCTCATCGGTAACGGCCAGGCAAATACCCTTTCTGGTGGAGACGGCAATGACACGTTGGAGGGGATGGCAGGGGGAGATGTGTTGAATGGTGGTGTCGGTATCAATACTGCCAGCTATGAGCATTGGGAAAGTGCATTCAGTGCAGGTGTAACCGCTTCCCTCACCAATCCATCCAGTAACACAGGGGATGCAGCCGGAGATACGTATAGGGACATTCAGAATTTGAAGGGATCGAGTTTTAACGACATCCTGACTGGTGATTCTGGTGCAAACGACTTGATTGGCGATGCGGGTGACGACCAACTGGAAGGTATGGCCGGTGCGGATATCCTGATTGGCGGCACAGGCATTGATACGGCTGTGTATTCCCATGCAGCAACAGCAGTGACAGCTTCACTGCTTGGCTCTGTTTCCAACAGTGGTACTGATGCTGCAGGTGACACGTACACCGGCATAGAGAATCTGACCGGCTCCGGCCATAATGACACCCTGGTTGGTATGTCAGGCAGTAATATTCTGACCGGCGGTGCAGGTGATGACGTTCTGGAAGGGATGAAGGATGCTGATCAGTTGCTTGGGGGGGATGGTGATCATGACGTTGCCAGTTATGCCCATGCCGGCCTATCGTCCTCCAATCTCAATACTTTTGCAGTTGGAACAGGAGTGGTTGCCTCTTTAACCACATTGTTTACTACAGGCTCACCAGTCAGCAGCAGTGGCGATGCCGCCGGAGATATCTATTCCGGGATAGAAGATCTGGTTGGCTCTGAGTATGACGATACCCTGATTGGCGACAGTGCCGCCAACATCATTACCGGTGGCGGTGGTGATGATAAACTGGAGGGAATGGGCGGTGCCGATACCCTGATCGGAGGCATCGGGACAGATACCAACAATACAGCCAGCTACGCCCATGCCGGTGCAGTCTCCGGCAGTACCGGTGTTTCAGCCTCTTTATTGACGCCGTTGGATTCAACGGGCAATACCGGTGATGCCACTGGCGATACCTATACGAACATCCGTCATCTTGAAGGCTCCACCTTTGACGATATCCTGCAGGGAGATGCAAACGATAATATCCTTACCGGCCTTGCCGGTGACGATATCCTTGAGGGGATGGGCGGTGCTGATACCCTGATCGGAGGCGTCGGGGCAGATACCAACAATACTGCCAGCTATACCCATGCTGAGGCAGTTTCCGGCAGTACCGGTATCACGGCGTCATTGTTGACTCCCTCCGGCAATACGGGTGATGCTGCAGGTGATACCTATGATCACATCAGCAACCTGCTGGGCTCGAATTATGATGACACCCTGGAAGGCGATGGTTCAGCCAACCGGTTGGATGGTGGCACCGGCAATGACCTGCTGATTGGTGGCATCGGTGCGGACCAACTGGTGGGTGGCAGCAGTACCCAGACAGGAAGTGGCTCCAGTCTTGCTGGTGGGGATACTGCCGGTTATAGTACCTCTTCGTCAGGTGTTGTCGCAACACTTACCCCGAGCTTTGATTTTGGGTTAACGGTCTATCAGTCGGGTGATGCCTTTGGGGACACCTTCAGCGGCATAGAGAACCTGAGCGGCTCCAGCCATAACGACACCCTGATCGGCAGCGGTGACGCCAACATCCTGAGTGGTAATGCCGGCAACGATATATTGGAAGGTATGGGGGGGGCAGACCGTCTCATTGGTGGCAGCGGCAGCAATACAGCCAGCTATGCCCATGCCGGGCCAACCTCCGATAGTGTCGGCATAACAGCTGCCCTTGCCTCCATTGGAGTCAGTAATACCGGTGATGCTGCCGGTGATGCCTACCAGAATATCTCCAACCTGCTTGGTTCAGACTACCACGACACCTTGATCGGCAGCACAGAAGCCAACACCCTGACAGGCGGTCTGGGTGATGACATTCTGGAAGGACTTGCCGGAGCGGATCTTCTGACAGGTGGTTCAGGCAGTGATTCTGCCAGCTATGCCCATGCAGCCACCGGAGTGACAGCGTCGCTCAGCGATTCCAGCCAGAACAGTATCGACACCGATGCGGCTGGCGATAGCTATGATTCAATCGAGAATCTGATTGGTTCCGAACACA
>JACDZF010000282.1 GCA_013426795.1 Desulfocapsa sp.
TGGTTGTGCTAACCTAAAATTGACCAGCAAACCGGTGTTGTGCTAACCGAATTTTGACCACCTTGAGCATTACTTTTCAGTTAGAATAAAATTTCAATTTCTAACTGGAGGCAAGGAGATGCTTGAGATGGATCAATACGCGTTTATCAGGACTGCCCATCGGGTTTATGGGAAAAACATTACGGAACTGGCCCGGCAGACGGGGCATTCACGGAACACAATCAAGAAGGCAATTCGAGGTGAGCCGTGGGGATACAAGGAACGAGAATCACAGAACTCTCCAGTCCTTGGTCCTTACCAAACGATCATCGACGGGTGGTTGAAGAATGATCAGGAACAACCCAAGAAGCAGCGGCATACAAGCCGAAGAGTTTTTAACCGTCTGGTGTCAGAGCACGGATTTGCGGGTGGCGAATCCACTATCCGGCGCTATGTAAGAAGGACTAAGATTGATCTGGGACTCGATCTTTCCTGCCAGGTTTTCATCCCCTGTGAGCCGGACGCTGGACGGGAGGCTGAGGTGGACTGGGGTACGGCGACGGCGATTATTGCTGGGGAGTCGGTTCGGTTGAAGTTTTTCTGCATGCGCAGCAAGTTCTCAGGGAAGCATTTTGTTCGGTTTTACCCCTGTGAACGGCAGCAACCATTTTTTGATGCCCACACCAAGGCATTTGAATTTTTTGGCGGCATCTTTCCTGTCCTGATCTATGACAACCTGACCACTGCCGTTCGCAAGGTCTTGCAGGGAAGAAAGCGGCTGGAACAGGAGAGTTTCCGTAAGTTCAAGGCCTATCACAGCTTTGAGGCCCGATTCTGTAACCCGGCCAGCGGTCATGAAAAAGGTGGGGTTGAAGGACTGGTTGGCTTTGCGCGGCGCAACTATATGGTGCCGGTACCTGAAGCCGCAAGTATCGATGCGTTAAACGAAGAGATGTTGAAACAATGTCTTGCCTATGGCTCCCACAAGATGTCAGGCCGAGACCAGTGCGTTGATACCCTCTATGAACAAGAGAAGGGAACCCTGCTCCCCCGGCCGGAAGTTGCCTACAGTAATCTCCATGCCCATGATGGCCGTGCTGATAAATACGGCACGGTGATCGTGGACAAGAATCGCTATTCCATTCCCTGGCGGTATGTTGGCCGGAAGTTGAAGATCCTGCTGGATGTCGATCGGGTTGAGATTTTTGCGGGCACAAAGCTCCTTGCCGTGCATGAGCGTGTGTTCGGCAATAATAAATGGTGCCTGAATCCAGAACATTATCTGGAACTGATCCAGCAGCGCCCGATGTCCTTCAACAGTGCCAGACCCATTCGTCAGTGGCGGGAACACTGGCCGGAATCGCTGCATCGTTTACTGGCAAGTTTTTGTGACTCTCAGGGTGAGACCAAGGGCATCAAGGATTTTATCTCCGTTCTTATGCTGTACCAGAAAAACAAACCAGGCGAGGTAGAAGCAGCAGTTGAACTTGCTGTGGAAAAAAATATCAGCACCAGTGACGGTGTGCTCCATCTTCTGATTTACGCAAATGAGCCCGGTAACGCCACCCAACCGCTTACTGACTGGCCAAGCCTGCCGCCTCCCGATGTGACCCTGTACGGGCAACTGGGAGGTGTGCAATGAATAAAACAGCAACCTTTGTCGAATTGCGCGAGAATCTCAAGTCCTTGATGCTGTCCACCATGGCTCGAGGCCTGGAGGGCCATCTCCGCCAGGCGAAAGAACATGGCCCCGGCTATGATGAATTCCTGCTGGATTTGACGATGGCGGAGATTATGGCCAGGACGGAGAACAGGCTCTCTCGCCGGGTTCGTGAGGCGAAATTCCCGCTGGTCAAGACCATGGAAGGATTTGATTTTGATCTCACCCCCGACCTCGATATCAGGCTGGTTCGAGAGCTGTCGGGATGTGACTATATCAAGGAGAGACGCAATATTATTTTCCTTGGCCGCAGTGGCACCGGCAAGACCCATCTGGCAACCGCCCTTGGGGTTGAGGCCTGTAAAAACAATTACCGGACCCGGTTTGTCAGTTGCTACACCCTGGTGAATGAGCTGATTGAGGCTCGCCAGGACAAAGACCTGCAACGACTTATCCAACGGTATTCCCGCTATGACCTGCTGATCCTGGATGAGCTTGGCTATATCCCTTTTTCCAGGGAAGGTTCAGAGTTGCTCTTTCAGATCCTTGCCGAACGCCAGGAAAAAGGGTCGGTTATCATCACCACCAATCTTGGCTTTGCCGATTGGACTCAGGTCTTTGGTGATCCGGTCATGACTGCAGCTCTACTTGATCGACTGACACACAAGGCCCACATCGTCAATTGCCAATGGGAAAGCTATCGTTTGAAACAGAGCTTGAAAGGAATGCGACGGAAAGCATAATCAGTCCATGAAATAAAAATTTCCTGACGGGAAACTTTTATTTCTCTAACCTTTTTTTAACTGGGTGAACACCCTGTCACCCTTGTACGACCACAGCTTGGGGTGGTCAAAATTCGGTTAGCACTGGTGGTCAATTTTCGGTTGTCATTCCTA
>JACDZF010000026.1 GCA_013426795.1 Desulfocapsa sp.
TGCAAATAACCCGGAGCTGAGAGCTTTTTGTCTTTGCCTTCATAGTGGTACACCATAAAAAAAGCTGTATTCCTCAAAGTTGAGGGATACAGCTTTTTTTATGCTCTGAAACCAGGGCCGACAGCGCGCCCACGCCGCTATTATTTGAAATAGTTCAACAAGGCGTGCAGGATGGTGAGCGGGTGGGGTGGACATCCGGGGATATAAAGGTCCACCGGGATAATAGAGTTCAGGTCGCCGCAGATCTCGTCACTGCCGTAAAAAGGGCCGCCGGAAATTGCGCAGGCACCACAGGCGATGACGACCTTCGGGTGCGGAATTGCCTCATAGGTGGTAATGGTCGCGGCCCGCATATTTTTGGAAATGGGGCCGGTGACATGGATACCGTCAGCATGGCGCGGGGAAGCAACGAACTGAATTCCGAATCGGGCGAGATCAAAAAACGGGGTATTCAAGACGTTGGTATCGGCCTCGCAGGCATTGCAGCCTGCTGCCGAAATCTGCCGGAGTTGCAGGGAGCGGCCAAAGAGCTTTTTGAAGTGTTGCTTGGCATGGTCAGCCAGGGCGGGCAAGTCTCCGCAGGTTATGAGATCGTCACGGCTTGCCGTTCCCATTTCAAAATTTGGGCTGAAGGTGGCAAATTTTCCCTCAGAGATGGTTTCACAGAGGCCGCAGAATACGCAGCGGCCCAGGTCGATACGACCTGTTTTCTCGTCAATGGCGTCCTGAGGACAGGCATCGGCACAGCGTTTTACCAGGGCTGCTTCACATTGCGGATTGACCCGGGGAAGGCCGCGGAACCGTTTGTACAGGTTAATGGGTTCTTTGGGATATTTAGAAGTCCGATATCCCTGTTCTATGCGATTTTTGATAACTTCTAACATGGCAAAACCTTATAATTATCGTGACGTTAAAAGATCAGTGCCTTACAGATTCTATTCTTGTTTTTTTGCAAGAATAGAATCTGCGAAAGGCACGTATCCCGTTTATCGGGGTTAGATGCCTTACAGATTCTATTCTTGTTTTTTTACAAGAATAGAATCTGCGAAAGGCTCGTATCCCGTTTATCGGGGTTAGAAAGCTTCTTGTACCGGCCTACAGATCAAAGCCGCAGTAGGAGAGGTTGAAGCTCTTGTTACAGAGAGGAAAGTCGGAGATTCCTTCATCACGCAGACTGAGGGCCAGGCCTGTCCAGTTGTGAAAAGAGGGATCTTTTACCTTGTAGCGCAGGATGGCGCCTTTCTCATCCGTTAAAATGCAATGGGAGACCTCGCCCCGCCAGCCTTCGTTGATGCTCACCACAAAGGAGTTTGGAGCCAGTTGGACTTCTCGGGGAGCATAGGGCTTAGCCTCCTGTTTTGTATCCAGCAGGGTGTAAAGCAGACGGGTGGAGTTGATAACTTCATTGTATCGAATCCTGCCTCGTGATCTGACATCACCCACTGTTTTCAGGGCACTGACGACGGGTAATTCGCCGTAATATTCTGTCGGGAAGCTGACCCTGGCATCATATTCCAGGCCGGAAGCCCGACCGGCATAGCCGACCAGCCCTATCTTCTCCGCGTTTTCCCGGGTGACGGTACCCGTTTGATCAAAACGGCCGTTCACACTGGGAGCAGAAAAAATTAATTTGCCGACATGCTCAACCTCAGGGGTCAGTTCATCCAATTTATCACGCAGTAATTTCTTCTGTTCTTCACCCATAACCAGGGTCACTCCGCCAACGCGTACCAGGCCCCGGCCAAAACGGTTACCGCCGAGGATCTGGGTCAGATTCAGGTATTCACCTCGAATTCTTCCAAAAAAAGCGGCTGGTGGATTAAAGGCCACATCAATGCTGAGGGCTCCCATATCACCGATATGATTGGCGATGCGTTCAAGCTCCAGGGCGATGGTTCGCACTATCTTGGCGCCCCGATCCACCTCTATGTCGGCCAGCGCCTCGATTGCCTGGGCCTGACAGACGCCATGGCCGATGGTGGTATCACCGGCAATGGTTTCAGCAATGATCGGCAATCTTTTCATGGGCACGGTCTGCAGGAGTTTTTCTATGCCGCGATGCTGATATCCGAGCTGAATCTCGAGATGAAAAACACGCTCGCCGCAGCATTGAAAGCGAAAGTGACCGGGCTCAATAATTCCGGCATGGACCGGCCCCACCGCCACTTCATGGACGGTCTCCCCCTCCACTGTGAAATAGGGGTAATTACCGGGAATCTCCTGGTTGTAGTCATTGCCGAAGACATCCTTTTTGCCGCTGTAGTTGGCATGGTAGCGCACCATCTTCAACCAGGGGTGTCCTTCCGCCTTGAGGCCGTACTGTTCACCGATCTCACGTTCAAACATGTGGAACTTTTCCGATTCCGCAGTCAGGGAGGCGAAACTGTCAGGGGCATCACAGCCGCCGACAGAGAGCTTGTCGGTGCGCATGACGGCGATCAATTTATATCTTCCCTGGTCTTCATAGGCGAAAAACTGGACTATTTGTCCTCCTGCCGCAGCACACTCCAGGAGTTGCTGGCGAAAATCAGGAAAGGACAGATGGGGGATGTCGGCCCGTCGTATTTTTTCATTATTCTGTATGTGCAGCAGCTTATCCATTTATGCTCCCCCCCACCGTGGCGATTGCCGAAAGAATTTTTTGGTACAGGCTGTCCGGCAGCCAGATACAGAGAATGATTGAAGTAAGGAGCAGGGCGTATGAAGGTAAAACCCGGGCCATCGTTTCGTCCAGCAGGATCTCGTCATCCCATTTTCCAAAACTCATCTTCATCACCAGGCGAGAGGCGCCGGCGAAGATCAGCACAAGGGCGAGAATAAAGATGGTTATGCTGATACTCCTGCCTTGCTGAAAGGTTCCCATGATAATCAGAAGCTCACTGACAAAGATGCCAAAGGGTGGAAAACCGGAAATACCAACAAATCCGGCAAAAAAAGCAACAAAGGTTTTCGGGAAGACCTTGGCCATATTTCCGGTTTTAGCGATCAGTTTGCTGCCGTAGCCCAGCAGGATATTGCCGGAAGACAAAAACAGGGATGATTTAATCAGGGAGTGATGGATGAGATGAAGCACGGCTCCGTAGGTGGCGAGGCCGCCGACTCCCACGCCAAAGGCGATGATGCCCATATTTTCAATACTGGAGTAGGCCAGCATCCTTTTATAGTCGGTTTGGTTGTAGATAAAGACAGCCGACACAAGCATGGATAAAAGGCCGAAGCCAATGAGAATGTTGCCTGAAAACTCACCCAGGCCAGCCTGGAAAAGCAGTTGATGACTGCGATAGACGCCGAGGAAAGCGCAGTTGAGCAAGGCCCCGGAAAGCAGGGCTGAGGCTGGGCTGGGTGCCTCACTATGGGCATCGGGCAGCCAGGTATGCATGGGAGCCAGGCCCATTTTGGTGCCATAGCCAATGACCAGAAATATAAACCCGGTTTTGAGCCAGAGGGGGTTGAGCTGGGTCGCCGCTTTATTTAAGGCAGTGAAGGTGATTGCTCCCTGGACATGGCCGATTTCCATGGCCAGAACGACAAAAAAACAGCCCAGCAGTGCCAGGGCAATACCCACCGAACAGATCAGAACGTACTTCCAGGTTGCCTCGAGGGCCGATTTTGAGCGATGCAGGAAGATCAAAGGGGCGCTCATCAGGGTGGTTGCCTCGATGGCAATCCACTGCACGATGAGATGGTCAGCAAGGGCAGCCATGGACATGGAGGCGAGAAAGAAGAGCGTGCAGCCGATATAGATGGGCTCGCTGGTAATCTCGGTCTCGCTCAGGTAGGAGACAGCATAAATTGAGATAAAGAGAAAGATAAACGAGGTGACCAGCAGGACCAGCAGGCCCTCTGGCGAGGTGGAGAAATATTGGGGCAGGGCCGGCTTCGCATTGCCCAGCCAAGCCATGACGGTGAGGATAAAATGGACCAGGGCCGTGAGCACCAGGATTCCCCTGCCGATTCTGATGGGCAGGAATATGGTGATGATCCCGGTAATAAAGGGGATGAGGCAGGTAAATTCTAACATTGCTTATATATCCTTGCAGAAAATGAGAATAAATGGTGCCACTGGTTCGTAAAACTTTAGTGCCTTACAGATTCTATTCTTGTTTTTTTGTGCAAGAATAGAATCTGCGAAAGGCTCGTATCCCGTTTATCGGGGTTAGTGTTTTAATTGCCCAAGATGGACGGTATCAACGTCATCAAAGGTATTATTGATGTTATTGAGGAGAATACCCATGACCATTATTCCCACCAGAAGATCGAGTAATACCCCGAATTCAACGATATGCTGAGCATGGGTCTGCTTCGCCAGGGCCGTACCAAAAAGGTAGATGCCATTTTCCATCATCAGATATCCAATGACCTGGGTGATGGCCTTGCCCCGGCTCATGAGGAGAAAAAGCCCGGAAGCAAGGGTGGTGATGGCGGTTATTATAATCAGTACAGAGTGTTTGCCGGGCAAGGAGCCCTGGATTCGATCAGCTATAAAGGCAGAGACTACAATAATGATCAGGCCGATAAAGAGAGAGGCATGGTAGCCAACAAGGGGATCTATCTCGCGCGGTATTTTGATTTTCCTCACGGCCGAGAGCATAAGACCGGGGATAAGGATGCCTTTAATGACAATCATGACCTGCAGCATGAGAATGGATCCCATCGTCATGGCTTGATTGTGTTCGTGAAACAGGGGAATGAGAGAGACCGCAATGCCTTGAAAAGCGAGGGTGTAAATAAGCAGGATGAGTCGGTGCGAGGTGAGTGCCAATAACACCGACAAAAGGGTAAGGGAGAGCAGGATGTCTGCAGAAGGGATCATTTAATCAGCTCCATGGTAAGAATGGTGGCGAAAAAAACCAGGGCAAAAGGAGTGAGGATGAATTTCGGCACCATATTCATCTTTAACCTGGCGGTAATGGATTCGACGGTGCCGATGGTCACATAAATAAAAGTGACAACAGCATAAAAATAAAGGCTGTTGAGCCAGAAATTCTGGAAATGGAACAGGTCGACAATTCTGGTCAGGAAGGCTGCGTAAAAAAGCAGTTTCAACCAGGCTCCCAGCTCGATCAAAGCAAGGTCGGGGCCGCTGTGATCAAGAATCATAACTTCATGGATCATGGTGAGTTCAAGATGAGTCGCAGGGTCATCCACCGGCACCCTGGAGTTCTCCGTGAGCATGACGATATAGAGCGCAATAAAGACTAAAATCAGCAGCGCCGCATGGGCGCCGCTGAGGTTGATGGGACTGGTAGAGGAAAAGAATTCGGCAAAACTCAATGAACCGGAAAGCCGATAAAAGAGAACAAGAATACCGAACACCGTGGCCTCTGCCAGGGTGGAGAAAAATGCCTCCCGGGCAGCCCCCATTCCTTCAAAGGGCGAGGCGGTATCAAGAGCCGCCAGAATAGTGAAAAATCGACCGAGGCCCATCAAATAAAAGAGAATAAGAACATCCCCATGGAAGGAAAAGATGGGAGCGGCACCGGCCAGGGGGAAAAACAGCAACATCATCAGACTGGTGGCACAGCCCACCACCGGCCCCATCTGAAAGACGAAACTGGTGCTGGTGCTGTAGACCGACCCTTTTTTAAAGAGCTTGATCAAGGTGAAGTAGTTGATGAGAAGCGGGGGCCCCTGTTTGCCGGCAAAAAAGGCCTTTGTCTTTTGAATGACCGCAGGCAGGAGCGGGGTTATCAGGACTGCAAAACAAAATGAAAATATGGACTCCATCTCGAACCTCTGTTTTTATGGTGCATGCGGGTACGTGTTCAACCGGAAGTTTCCGGCATGCTTTATGGGTACAATGTCTTCTCAGCAAAATCGTCCAGGCCTGAGTGAAGCAGGGCAGGTTATAACAAGCAGAGGAGAATGATTATGGTGAGCACGATGTAGGCAATATAGAGCTGGATTTTGCCGTGTTGAATCCAGCGCAAATGATTCATGACCAGGAGAATGGGCTGGGTCAGATATCGTTGGTAGTAGATTTCTGCCACATCCTCAACCTTTGTGTCCCAGGTTGTTTTGCCGGGAAAGATCTTGTTGATACCGCTGTAATGTGTTTTTGTCGGTACAAATGGTCGATAAAAATCTATCATTTCAGCGGCATAGGATGTTCCTGTGTACTGCATGCGAACCGTTGGCTGGGTAAATCCGCAACCCCAGGTGCCCCCGCTGCCAATTTCTTTTTTCTTGTACAGGAACTTGCGCAGGAGTCCGATGAAAAAGACCAGTCCGATGAAAAAGACGGCCGTTTGTGAAATATGGTCGACAATCACCATGAACTCCCGGGTGTTATATCCGGCAGTAAAGGCAATACCCTGTATCCCTGCAAAGGAGAGCCGTATAAAGGGCTCCGGGATAACGCCGATGACCAGGCAGACAATGGCCATGAAGATCATGACAAGATTTATGGATAATCCGGCTTCTGTGGCCCTGGCGGCTTTTTCGGTGCGAGGTTCCCCTAAAAAGGCCAGGCCCACCACTTTGGTAAAGCAGGCGGTTGCCAGGCCTCCGATGACCGCCAGGGTAACAATGGCGAGGATGGCAAGAATAAAGGAAAGACGATGATTGCTGACGCCATGGAATGCGCCATAATAGATCAGGAATTCACCGATAAAGCCACTGAATGGAGGCAGGCCGGAGATGGCGACGGACCCGGCGAGGAAGGTTTTTCCGGTGATGGGCATTCGTTTCATCAGGCCGCCCAGCTGGTTAATATTTTTGCTTTTGGCCTTATGCAGGACGGCTCCGGCTCCCATGAATAACAGAGATTTAAAGATAGAATGGTTGAAAACATGGAGAAAAGCGCCGGCAAATCCAAAAAAGGCCATGGCCTGATTCTTTTCTGAAACACCAACCATGCCAATTCCTAAGCCTATGAGGATAATGCCGATATTCTCCACACTGCTGTAAGCAAGAAGCTCTTTGATGTCCTGCTTGGCCAGGGCATAGACAACACCCAGGATGCCGGTAATCATGCCGACCACCAGGACGATCTGGCCAATCAGGGGGGTGGCCGCATCGAGCAGCAGGTACATCCGGAAAATCCCGTAGATCCCCATTTTGATCATGACTCCGGACATGATTGCCGAAATATGACTGGGCGCGGCCGGGTGAGCTTTGGGCAGCCAGATATGGAGAGGAAAGATGCCTGCCTTTGAACCAAAGCCAAGAAAGGCGAGGATAAAAATCAGAAGTTTCGGGCCTTCCGGGATGGAGGAAAAACTGGAGAAATCAAAACTGCCTGTGGAGTGGTAAAGCAGGGCAAAGGCGGCAAAGAGCAGCATGGCGCCGCCCTGGGCAAAGATAAAATAGAGATAGCCAGCCTGCCGGTTTTCCTTGACCTGATAATCAAAGACCACCAGGAAATAAGAAGAGAGGGACATGAGTTCCCAGGCCAGGACAAAGGTGATCATGTTGGCCGCGGTTACCACCAGGGCCATTGATGCCACCAGAACGGCAAAGAAAAAATAATTCACCGCGGTTCTGAAGGATTTTTCGGTATTTTCCATGTAGTGAAAGCTGTACATGAGGGCCAGGGGCGAAATCGTGAATATCGGCACCAGAAAAAAGAGGGCAATGCTGTCCACCTTGAAGGCAAGGGTGAAAAAGTGGAGCCAACTCCAGCTCTTCTCTATTGCCGCCTGGTACCCCAGAAGATGGGAGATGCTGTAGAGAAGGCCAATGACGCAGCCTGTGGATGTGGTGCCAATTGTTGCCATCTTCATCAAGACGAAGCGGCGGCTAAAAAGGAGTGCCAAGGCTCCCCCTGCCAGGATTATAACAAGTGCCGTAAAGAGAGTGTTCAATGAATATCCTCCTGATGAGTACATGGCACGTCTCACGACATGTGCCATTCCATGGATAGTGTGCTTGTGAAGCGGGCAGCCTTAATTTTTTCTCTCTGGACTCAGCTTTTTTTTATGTGGGAAGAGTGTTCATCTCTCTCATAAAAAAAAGCTGAAATGAGTGGAAAGGCCAGAGAGGAAAGCAGGTCTCCTCATTTGCAAGAAAAATTAGAGTTAGTGAGGCGATCTGATGTCAAATCGTGGGGACGACATCATCTTGCTGATTTCTTCTTTCAGCTCAACCTGGTCAGGGTTATAACTATCCTGTTCCATCAAAAAGGCGAATAGGCGTTCCTGCTCAAGGGGCTTCTGGTACTTCTCCGGTGTTCCGCCCTTGAGCTGGATATGGGCGGCCCAGGGAACAAAATAGGTGGTGGCGGGATAGCCTTCATATTCGGAAATATCAATATTCAGGCCGGCAATGTAGAGGAGATTTTTGCCGGTATAGTCATCTCCTCGACGAATGGACTCAACGGTACGGGCAAATTCAAGCTGAATATTGATTTTGGCGGCTCTCAGAGAAGGGTTCCGGGAGGTGACAATGGTGGGCATGAATTCAATGAGGTTACGCTCGAGGAGGATTGATTCATCTGTCTCGTGCAGTTCTTCCCTGAAATAAAAGAGGTCTTCCGTAAGGTGTTCACCGATACTCTCTCCTTCTCCTGTTTTCCAGACGTACCCGATGGCCTCAAGGCGTTTGCGGAATTCTTCGGAAACTTCGTAGGTCTGGCTGGTGCTGATGGCGGAGATGGGAAAAATTTTGCCGTTTTCGGCCCTTTTTACCATATTCTCCAGATGGACGACCATGCCGTTCTTGACGGGGTGGGAATCAAAATCAATAAAGGAGTTTTTAACGGTCAGCAGACATGCGCCGTTGTCGAGACAGTGGAGAAAAATTCGATCTCTGGCAAAAAGGTACTCCTCAAGATAGGGAGTAATCACATGGGTTATCTTGCCGCAGGAGTCAGAGGTGCATTTCCCCTCCATCTTCGGGCGGGTGCATTTCCCATAACTTCCATTATGGGGGTCGTAGCCGACGTGACTGGCCTGAACAAGGACGGAATCTTCACCATGATGGGAATGGGGTCCGTGCCGGTCAGTGGAGACAATGCCGCCGACCCGGCCATGGTTGAAGGGAAAGGTGCCAAAATGCTTGGTGAGCATGATAATGGGCCAGCCCTGATTTTCGTCGGAGCAGAAGGCTCGAGACGGCATAATCAGACCTTTGCGAAAACCCAAGGTCATGCAGAGATTATATAATTTAGGGGCAAACTCTGGATACGGAATAGCCCGTCCATCAATTCTGAACGGGGCTAATTTGCGAATAATATTTAATTTATGATAGCTGGTTGGCATGGTTATTCACGAATGAAGGCTGGCAATCAGCCTCCGTGAAAGTTATGTGAAATCCAATAGTACATTGTTAGTGCCTTGTCACTATTGAGGCCGATACGATCCACATGTAATGTACTGCGGTCATTGTTGTTTCTTTCAGGCTGGAACATACTCAGTTTGTTGGGACGATGTAAAAAAAATAGAGGGGACCAATACGAAAAAAACGTATTGGGAATTGTTCTGCTTTTATTAAGACGGGAGTTTTATCAGTCTTTAAGGGAAAGTCAAGGGAAAATGAATGGTGAATGTTATCTTGAATCTCAATTGTCATGGAGACAAGGCTCCAGGAGATCGATTCCTTTTGCAGACAGGAGGAAGCCCTGGTGAGGCACCGAGAGGGCTGCCGTTCATCTCGGGAGAGGAGGTGAGAGCATGCATTTGCATGCAAAGGGGGCGAGAGTTGAATGGTAATGGGTCTGTTTCGGGGGATGGTGCTGGCTGGATTTTTCCATAAACCTCAGCGTAAGGTGACAATCTTGGTGTCCCCGACATAATCGCGGCTTTCAAAGCCGGTCATGGTGGTCATCTTGCGGGTGAGTTCGCCGATACTCTTCAGATTCCGGATGATGGTCTGGACATCTTCGATCAATTCTTTGGACTCCATCTCATCTTCAAGCATTTGTGCCGTTCCCAGGGCGGCAAAGAGGGGGGAATTGATCTCGTGGGCGACGGTGCCGGCCAGTTCGACCACTCCCTGGAGCTTGACCCGCTCCAGTTGCTCCTGCTCCAGTTGCCGCTTGGCGGTGATATCGCTGATGACCTCAATGACATATTCCACGGCCCCGTCCTGGGTGAGCATGGGGGATGCGGTGCGTTCAAACCAGTGCGGGCCGTCTTCCCGGATCACCTGATGCTCAAAGCTGGCGGCCTGTCCCGTTGCCAGAACCTGCTCCACCGGACAATTTCCCACCGGACACTGCTGGCCCACCCACAGGCTGCCGTAGTCGGCGCCAAGAACCTCATTCTCCTCCTTGCCCACCACCGTGAGAAACTCCCGATTGGCAAGGACCAGATGCCGATCCTTGTCCACCACCAGCAGTTGCGGACGGATACAGTTCAGGATATTGGCGACAAAACGCTCGCTTTCTTCCACCTGATTAAAGAGCAGGGTGATTTTCAGATAGTTGCGGGCATTCTGGATGGCGGTGCCGCCAATCTCGGCGATGGTCACCGCGAAGTTGATCTCGCTGCTGGTAAAACAGTGATGGACATCGGAGAGGATGCGGAGAATTCCAATGACCTCCCCTTTCACCTTGAGGGGGATGGCGAGCAGGGATTTAATCCCTTCCTTCTTCATGTTGTCGTCGTAGAGGACCCGCGCGTCATGGCTGACATCATAGATGGAGACCGGTTCGCCGGAAAGGGCGGTGGCGATATTGCGCTCTCCCACAATTTCGCCGCGCTGGGAATAGGCCTCGGAAATTCCATGGGCGGCCACCAGCTCCAGTTGATTGGTCTCAGGGCGCAACAGGCGGATGGTGCAGGCCTTGCAGCCCATACTGCGGGACAGCCGTTCGACAATGGTATGGAGGACCGAGTCGAGATCCAGGGTGGAGCTGACCAGGGACGAGATGTCCTGGACATCCTTCATGAAGGTGATCTGGGTTTCCATCTCGGTGAACATCCGGCCATGGGAGAGGGCAATGCCCACCTGTTCGGCCAGGGCCATGGAAAACGATATCTCCTCTGAGGTGAAGACCCGGTTGCGCCGGGTGAGAAGGCGCAGGATTCCGATGACCGAATCCTGGAAGAGGATGGGCAGGGTGAGCACGCTCTTGATGCCCTCCTGATGGATCAGATCCTGATCTTTGAAGGGGACATTCTGGTCCACATTGGTTTTGGCCACCGGATATCCGGAGGTGATCATGGCGATGGTCTCTTTCGTGTCAATAAGGTCGCGGGAGAGATATTCCATGGACAGCCCGTGGGCCGCGCCCATGACAAAGGTCTGGGTGGATGGGTCGAGCAGACGGATGGTGGCGGCGTCGATATCGAGCAGACCGGGCAGTTCCCGGACAATGGTATCCATCACCTGCTGGTGATCGAGAACCATGCTGATAAGCTTGGTCACCTTTTGAAAGACCTTCAGGTATTTGAGTTCGTTGATCTGTTCCATGGGGGTCAATGTGTCATGCTGAAGACAAAAGGGGCGAAGACCAAAAGGATTCAACCTTTGAGTCCTTGAGTATGTTTCCCGGACGGGATGAACTCAGGTTAGGGACAAGAGGAGGGCCGTTGTGGGAGGAGGGCAGTGCAAGAAGGGGCCCGCGCCGCCCTTGTGGCAACTCTTTCATGGTATTTTTTATTTTGATCCTTTTCCCTTCAGGACCTTTTCCACCTTTTCTTCCAGCTCGTCCCGGTCAATGGGCTTGACGCAGTATTCGTCAGCCCCGAGGCTGATGGCTTCACGGGCCGTCTCCACGGTGGGGTAGCCGGTCAGCATGATGGCGTGCATGGCCGGCGTATCGGCCTTGAGCAGTCCCAGCACCTCGACGCCGCTCATCTTTTTCAGCTTGATATCAAGGATGGCCAGGTCTATTTTGTTGGCCTTGGCGTAGGCTATGGCCTCATCCTCTTCGGTGAAGGTATGGACGGTATGGCCCTTTTTGGTCAAAATCTTGCCAATGAGCACCGTTGCATCCTGGACATCATCCAATGCCAATATCTCTGCCATAATTTTCCCCTCATAATTGATCTGAAAGTTATCCGTCACTCAGGCTCTGCCCTGGCGAAGTTCTCTGTCTTCCTCTGTTGCTCGCGGCTGGTGCATGTGTTCCAGCCATGCCGTGGCATTTGAATGCCGATTTTTTTTATTCTCTTCCTTCCTCTCCAGAAGGAGAACGAAGCTGCCCTTCACCTCGTTGAGAGTCTGCCGACAGGAGCCTCAAGCCTGAACCATCCAGAGTACAAAGAAGTTATTCGCGGACACTGGCGGCCTCCACCAGCGAGATCGGAAACTTGACATGAAATGCCGTTCCCTTGTCGCCCGCCACCGGGCTTTCCACCTCGATCTGGCCGCCATGATCCTGAATGATCCCGTAGGAGACCGAAAGTCCAAGGCCGGTACCCTTGCCCACGGGCTTGGTGGTAAAGAACGGATCGAATATCCGTTTGCGGATTTTTTCCGGGATACCGTGCCCGGTGTCCTGCACCGTGGCAACGACCTGGTGGGTGTCGGGGAGATACCGGGTGATGATGGTCAGCTCCCCGGAGCCCTGCTGTTCCATGGCATGATGGGCATTGTTGACCAGATTGATAAAGACCTGCCGCAGTCGTTCGGTGTCACCGATCACCGGAGGCAGGTCATCGGCCAGGTCCTCATGGACATTGATATGATCCATGTTGAGGGAATGCTGGGTGACGGCAATGACATCGGTGAGCACCTCGTTGATGGAGAGATCCTTGCGGGCACTTTCCGATTGCCGGGAAAACTTGAGCAGATCAGCCACGATTTTCCGGCAGGCCTTGGCCTGCCGTTCGATAATGGAGAGGTTCTGCCCCTCTTCACTCTCCTGGGTAAAATCATCGCGCATCAGTTGCGCGTAGCCGAGGATGATCCCGAGCGGGGTATTGATCTCGTGCGCCACTCCGGCGGCCATCTGTCCCACCGAGGCCATCTTTTCGCTGGCCACCAGTTGTTCCATCATGGTCTTGACCCGGGTGAGATCTTTGGCGATGCCTTCACAGCCGACCAGCTGGTTCTTCTCATCGGAGACAGCAGTGGCGGACAGAAGGACGGGAAAGCTGGTGCCATCGGCCTTGGTGAATTCTATCTCCATATCTTCAATAAATCCCTGGGACTTCAAGGCGTTATGATAGGTCTCCAGCTCATCTTCATTGTTAAAGACGTCCACAAGATTTAAGGACGGGCTCTCATCGTCGTGATAGCCGAGCATCTTGAATCCGGCGTTGTTCATCGTCAACAGATGGTTGGCGGAATTGCTGAAGAAGACCATATCTTTTGAGTTATTGAAAAAATTCCGGAATTTTTTTTCCGAGGCGGAAAGCTCCATGGTTCGATCGGCAACCTTCTCTTCAAGGTGGAGGTTCATCTCCTGCAGTTGGGCGGCGGCAATTCCCAGTTGGTCGTTGGCGTCTTTCAGGCTTCTGGCCTTTTTGTTAATGGCCAGGTAGCCTTCAATGCCTTTATGGTAATAGATGGTAACGGCGCCCAGAGAAGTCATGAGCAGGGTATTGATGCCGCCGGAAATGGGCGAAAGTATCTGCCATATTTCCGGCTTGCCGGAAAACAGAAGGATATGCTTGACCAGATGGCCTATGGCCCGGGAGATGGCAAAGGAGGCCAGGGTCATGCAAAAGTAGAGGAGAAATCCCCAGAGGAAATTTTCCGGCTGTTTCCGTAACAGCAGCCAGGCGTAACGCAGGGCGAGAAAGGAAAAAACAATAATCAGCAGTGATCCCGCCATATCGGTGACAATGGAGAGGGACAGGGGGAGGGCGTTCATTTCTCATCCTCCTTCTTGACACTGTGGTACAGGGTGCGCAGGCTTAAAAAGAGAAAGAAGATCGCCGGCAGGCTGAACAGATGGTCAAGGGTGGCGCAGAAATAGATAATTTTGATGCTGGAAAAAGGGCCCACCAACTGGGATGAAAAATATCCCGATGGCCGGACGATGTCGGTGTTGGCAATATAAAACCCGAGCCAGTGACCGGTAAATGCCACAAGATTCCACAGGATCATAAAGACACAGAAAACCTGGAGATAGCGCCATCCCCTGCCGGGAAAGGCACTGCGACCAATATCCCAGAAGAGATAGGCAAGGGCGGCGGCATAAAAAAGATGGGCCAGCTGATGGACAAAGATTCCCTCTGAGCCGCCATGCGACTGCAGGGCCCAGGCCGAAGTTGGTGTCAGCAGGAAGAGCCCCGGCAGGAGCAGGGCAGGGAAGAATCGTTTTGGCAATGGATTCATGGGGGCCATGGAAGGGCTGTTTCTCTCGTGGGGAGAGCGGGAGTAAAAAAAAAATAACGGGTGAAACCAGAGTAAGCTCTTTTTCTATGCACAATGGGCGCCAGAAAAACAAGAAAAGGGATAAAACAAGAATCTCTTTGAATATAGGCAGCTTACTCTTTATCCATGGGGGCCGGAAGGGAGGGGATGACGATGAAGTTCCCCCAACTTCCATGGGCGCCTTCACTGGAGGCGCAACAAAAAAGAGACAGCGAAACATTCATGTGTCACTGTCAGGGGGTCCGGATCGCCGTGCCGGCCCATGCTCCGTGAGGGAGGAGCCGTTCAGGAGGGGAAAGACGCACACCGCAAGGCAGCGTCCCAATCACGCTGTTCTGAAGGTGTTGGCATCAATTTGATACCGGCGCATCAGCCGTTGAAAGGCCTGCCGTTCCATGCCGCTGAATTTGGCGGCCGCTGAAACATTGCCCTTGGAGTTGGCCAGGCAGCGGTTCAGGTAGGAACAGGCGAAGGGGGCGAGGACCTTTTCCTTGGCCTCTCGATAGGAAAGCCCGTAAATACAGTCCGGGATCTGGGTCGAAGATTCTTCTTCAATACCGGTATCTTCAAAACTGGTCAGCTCATAGGGGGTGATTTTCTGGCTTTCCGAGAGGAGTACGGCCCGATTGATCAGGCTCTGCAACTGCCGGACATTGCCCTTCCATTGCCGGCGCATCAGGCATTGCAGGGCATCGGGGGTGAATTCCATACCCGGTCGTTCATATTCCTGGGCGTATTTGTTGAGAAAGTGCTGGGCCAGCAGAGGGATATCATCCCTGATCTCGGCCAGGGTGGGCATGGTGATGGTCATCACGTTGAGCCGATAATAGAGATCCTCACGAAATTCTCCCTTGCTCATCTTTGTCTCAAGATCCTGATTGGTGGCGGCAAGGACGCGGGCGTCAATTTTGAAAGTCTTGGTTTGTCCGAGGGGCTGGATCTCTTTTTCCTGGAGGACGCGCAGGAGTTTGGTCTGGATGGAGAGGGGGATGTCGGCAATTTCATCGAGAAAGATGGTGGAGCCCTCGGCCTCCAGAAACAGGCCGGCCTTATCTCGATCAGCGCCGGTGAAAGCCCCTTTGCAATAGCCAAAAAGCTCACTCTCCAGGATATGCTCGGGAAGGGCCGGGCAGTTGATGGTGATCATCTTTTTCCCCGACCGTTTACTCCTGTCATGGACGGTGCGGGCAGCCACCTCCTTGCCGGTTCCGGATTCCCCTCGAATAAGGACGGTGGCGTCACTTTGTCCCAGGCGGGTGAGGAGGTCGATGGCCCGTTGTAATGGCGGCGAATGGCCGATGAAGCCGGTACGTTCATTGCTGTCGGTGAGCCGCTGCTGGAGCAGAATATTTTCGCGCAGCAGGTTTGTTCTCTCCAGGGCGCGGCTGACCACCCGGCTGATCTCTTCGTTTTCAAAGGGTTTTTCAAAAAAGTCATAGGCCCCTTCCTTCAGGGCCCTCACCGCTATCTCAATGGTGCCGTAGCCGGTCATGATGATGGTGCTGATGGTGGGATCAATGGCGCTGATGGATTGGAGAAGCTGCAACCCATCCATGTCCGGCATGATGATGTCGGTGAGGACCACGTCTGGTTTCCACTCCTTGACGATCTCCAGGGCGTTGAGGCTGGAGGTGGTCAGGGAAATCTCACAGGCACATTTTTTTGACAGAACCTTTTTGAGCAGATTCAGGAGATCCTGTTCGTCATCGACAATGAGCAGACGTTTTGTTTTCTGTTCCCTGGGCATGGCGGCCTTATGAATTGTTTTTGATCATTGCTTGAAAGTATTGCTGCACAAATCGACCGGAAACGGTGTCAAAATTTGAAAACCAGAGGCCGGTGTCGGGCGGAAACTCTCCGGTCAGGGCCAGAAAGACGGTGCGAGAGCTGGTGTGGATGGCTCCTTTCAGTTTGTTTTCGGTCTCCGCAGGCAACCCGGCGCGACAGCGCAGGGGGCGATGGGCATGGAGAAGGCAGGCCCCGTCGAGGAGGAGCGGACAGGAAAAAGGGCGCTCCGCCTTCAGTCTCCGGGCAGCCTCCAGTGGCGAGGGATCTTCCGGGCGGGCCATCTTCTTGAACAGCGAGGAGGTCTCCCCGGCCCGTTCCATGGCCGCCGTCCGTTGTTCACTGCTGAGCCGCCGGTTCAGGTTGTGGCTGAGGGAGACGGCTTCGATGAGTTCTATCTCAAAATAGTCGTGACAGCAGGTTTCCGTATCCAGTGCCTGGGGGTCAATCCCGGCACTGCTTGCCTGGGTCTCAGCCTCATGGAGGATCGCGTCATATTCCTGGAGAAAGGGAAGCAAGTTGACCGTCTCTTTATCCTCGATGCTTGGCTCGCGGGCGTTTAACTGTCCCTGCTGCTTACCATAATTTTTTAACAATTTCCACTGGCAGTAGCTGCTCGGTGTCACCCGCACGGATTTGAGTTTTTTCTCGGTGAGCTTGAGGCCCAATCCCCGCCGCAGCAGATAGGCGGAGACAAAGGTGCCGGTACGGCCCAGGCCATGACGGCAGTGAATCAGCACCTTCTTCTTCAGATACAGGGCCTCGTCCAGCCACTGCAGGGCCTCGTCCATCAGCTTCATGTCCGGGGCGCACTCATCGGGAATGGGCAGGTAATAAACCTCAAAGCCGGATTGCTGCTCGATCTGGTAGAGGTCGCAGAATTCCCCGCAGAGATTGACAATGGCGTCAATGCCCTGGGCTTTGACGGCGTCCAGGTCCTCATAGGACATGGGGGCGCATCCTGTGGCCAGTTGGCTGGTGATCCAGTTTACGGTGTAGGGCATGGCGTCACGTTGTCTTGGTTGATGGTGTCGCAGGCAGATGCGTTCACGGGCCGCCGAAAAGGCTCAAGTCCTGCGTAATGGAGTCATGGGGAATCTGGAGATTGGAGAGAGTGCCATCTATTCGGGAACCATAGGCAATGGTTTATTGTCCTCTGGTGGCAGCCAGGAAATCCTGGACATACTTCTGCACATCCTCTTTGTCATGGAGGGCCATATCCATGAGTTTGGTGGCACCGAGCAGGCGGCCGAGGATGAGCAGATGATCCTGCATCTCCAGGGCATTGAGGCCCGCGATCCGGGCGTCGAGGAGATCGCCCTTGGTGACCACCTGAAAGCCGTCCTCCTGAAGCAGGGTGGAGATAAATTCCAGGCGCAGCAGGCGTCCGGCATAATCGGCGCCGCCGCCGGCAAATCGAAACTGACAGTAATTATTCGAGTTGTCTTCACCGCACAGGGCGTCCACCAGGGTGAAATGGTATCCGAAGCGCATGATCAGATTGACATAATCGGCCCCGAGCACGGCATAGCTGGCAAGATCCGAGGAGTCGCTGCTGGAGATCCCGTCGGCCATGGTCATTTCGCCAAAGTGTTTCCAGTCAAAGTGCAAGCGGTCCGGCCACTGCACCGAGGGATGGGTCATACCGGCCCACAGGGCCTGAAAGGGAACGGAGCTGATCTGTTCCAGGCTGACAAAGTCCTCCCGGGCGACGCTTTCCTCCAGGCCGCCGCCGACATCGACGACAAAGATATCAAAGGGGAGGTCGGAGTGCAATTTTTTCCGGTTTTTGTTCCTGTTTCCCAGGCGATCTCCCAGGGAAAACATGGTTCTCACCGCCTGCTCATGGGAAAAACGGATAATGTCATGGAGGGAGCGGCATGACTCAGGGGCGAACCCTTTGGCCTTGGGATCGACGAGATGGAGCGGGGTAATGGAATTGAGGAGCTTGCGCAGCTTTCGGTAGAAGGGAAGATGCTTTTGCGATTGATGGTGGGGGATGGTGGCCAGATGGGGCAGAAGGTCGCCCTCATAGACCACCATCCCTTCCGCATCCATGGTGAGGATCCGGCCATGTTCGATGGCCTTGATCTGGTCTCCCAGGCCGCATAGCAGGGGGATGCCGAATTCGCGGCAAACGGTGGAAAAATGACCGGCAATACTGCCCAGCCCGGCAAGCACACCCTGAACCTGCTGGAGAACCTGAACATAGGAGGGCAGGGTCTCGTTGACCACCAGAATGGAGCCCGCCGGCATCTGTTCCACCGGATGGGCGGCATCAACACAGTAGGCCGGGCCACAGGCCTGACCAAGGGCGGCCATGGTTCCCCCCTGGCATAGCGGCACCTCCCGAATGGCACTGATCCTGGCGGAAACCGCCTGCTCGTTGCCCTCCGGGGAGGGTTCCTGGCGATGCAGGGGGCGGCTCTGCAGATAAAAAATCTCTCCGCCCTGGGTCATGGCCCATTCGATATCCTGGGGGGATTGGAAATGAGTTTCAAGTTTCAGGGCGGCATCGGCCAGCTCTCCTATGTGGGAAGCACTGAGCGCCCCTGCCAGATGGGATGCCGCCGGATTGGAGGTATCCAGGCGAAAGTTTGAGCTGTCCTGTCTGTCAACGATCAGGACTTCGGGAATGATCCTGCCGCTGACCAGGGCCTCGCCCTGACCCCGCACCGCGTGGATAAAGAGGTGGCTTGTGTCCTCCATCTTCTGGTCTGCCGGGTCGATGGTATAGATGACCCCGCTTGCCAGGGAGTCCACCATTTCCAGGATCAGCACCGCCATGGGCGTCTCGTCATCGCTGAGGCCGCTGTGAATCCGGTAGGCCAGGGCCTCCGGGGTATATTTACTGGCCAACACCGCCAGGTAGGCCGCGAGGAGGTCATCTTGTACCACATCCAGAAGGGTTGCGTACTGTCCGGCAAAGGAGCAGTCTCCATCCTCACTGACGGCGCTGCTGCGCACCGCAACCCGGAGTGTGTTGTCCCGGCCAGGGGCGGCAAGACTCGTGTAGGCGCTGACAATCGCTTCCTGAATATCAGGGGGAATCTCGGCATGGTTGATCAGGCCCATCAGCTCCTCTGAGCACCGGGCCAGGGTTTCAGGGAGGGTAAGGTCGATCTGGGTGAGGAGGGCGTTGACCGGGTTTCGCAGGTCGTTATATTCCAGGAGATAATAAAAGCTGTTCACGGTAATGACAAAACCTGCCGGTACCGGAAGATGCAGGGCCCTGGCAAGCTCCGCCAGATGGGCACACTTGCCGCCGCTGAGCTCCTGGTTGATGAGGGCGTCGCTGAGATTCAAAACAAAGGGCGGGCCAAAACGGAGGGCTGGGGGCGCCAGCAGGAATCTGCTGTAAAAGTCAAACTTGCGAAAATATTCCCGCAGGGTGACAAACGAACCGGGAGCCATGCGGTCAAGGCTTTCCACCATGCCGCTGACACTGGTGGAGAGTGCGTCGTATCGTTCCGCGATGCGGCAGAAGTCTTCCTTTTTTCCCTGATAATAGAGGCCCTCCAGTTCGGCCATAAGCTCATGGCTGCGGCTGTCAAAGACCAGCAGTTCGCGGAAGGCATCATAGGTTTCGCGCAGGATAACCCCGGGGGCAAAGAGACGGTAGGTCCAGTATTTGAGCAGAGTGTTGACGAACATTGCCTGCATCCTTGTGATGAAGAAGGAGATATCCTGCGCCTTGGGTCTCGGGGGAGCTATGGAGTGAAACGGAACCTGATGATTATGGTTCAGTATCGGGTGATAGTCAATTTTTTTATCTTGAAGAGGCTTGAGAATCAGCTTTTTTCTAATCCCTGAGCAGGGCCCCCCTGCCCCTGAATCGCAGAATCAACCCGATGTTCCTGATGACAGCCGTTTCTCACAGAATTCCCCCTCTTGCAGGAAAGCTCCCCTCGCTGGACCTTCAGGGTGGGTTTGTTACTCCAGGGTGGGCTTTTTTTTCAGCTGGTACTCCTGCACGGCCTGATTGTGCTCGGCAAGATTTCTGGAAAACTTGTGGGAGCCGTTGTTTTTGGAAACAAAATAAAGATAGTCGGTGGAGGAGGGGCGGAGAACCGCTTCCATGGATTGCTGCCCCGGATTGCAGATGGGTCCGGCGGGCAGGGCGGGAATCAGGTAGGTGTTGTAGGGGTGGTCGGTCTTGAGATCCGATTTTCTCAGATTTCCCGAGAATTCCGGCAGGCCGTAGATCACCGTCGGGTCGGATTGCAGGCGCATTCCGGTCTTGAGCCGATTCAGGAAGACGGCGGCGATAAGGGGCCGTTCCGCCGCATCCGCCGTCTCTTTCTCCACCACCGAGGCCAGGGTGATCAGCTCGTGACGGCTCATTTTTTGTTCGGAGTTCTGCGGCAGCTCAGACCATTTTGTGAAAAAACGATTCACCTGCATGGCAATCAGGGTCCTGGCATCATGGATGTTCCGGGTCAGGAGATAGGTGTCGGGATAGAGGTAGCCTTCCAGGCTGTCTGTTTCGGCGAGGCCAAGGGAACGAATAAACTCGGTATCATGGCTCAGTGCAATGAACTGCTGCCGATCACACCAGCCACCGGCCGCGAAGATATCGGCAATTTCCGTGATCCGCAGTCCTTCCGGGATGGTCACCGCATGGGCCACGGGTTTTGCCCTTGCCAGCTGGCGCAGGAGATCCCCTGGCCGCTGGCCGGGGGTCAGGCGGAATTCACCGGCCGGCAGAGTCCTGGCCAGGCCAAGAACCTTTGCCAGCACAAGAAAGCGGATATCGTCATCAATGAGTCCGGCCTGGGACAGGATACTTCGTATGGCTCTGATGCCGGAGCCGGGAGGAATGACGACGATGGCATATTCCCCCTCCGCACCCGCAACCCCTTTGACGGGGCCGGATCGCAGGGCGTACAGGGACAGCCAGCCACCCATAAGGAGGGGGCCAAGAAGGAGCAGAAGGAGTGTCCAGCGGACAGCCCTTCTGCGGGTGTTGGGGGGTGGAGACGGAGGCCCGGGGGCTGGCTGTCCGTCCGGGAGAGGAATGTCTGTCATTCCCCTTTCAGGGACCGGAAGTCACAGCAGCCTCCTGCCCCTGGCCCTCCGTCTGCTGTTTTTTGTCTTCAGGCCCCGCTTTCTTGGATGGGCCAAAGGCAATTTTCACCACCTCATCCATATCCTTGACCGGAAAAAACTGCATCTTGTCGCGAATATCCTTGGGGATGTCGGCCAGATCTTTCTTGTTCTGCTCAGGGATGATCACCTTGCTGATATCGGCGCGCAGGGCTGCCAGGGCCTTTTCCTTGAGGCCGCCGATGGGCAGGACCCGGCCCCGCAGGGTCACCTCTCCGGTCATGGCCAGACCCTTGATCAGCTTCTTTTTGGTGATGGCCGAGTAGATGGCGGTGGCCATGGTGATCCCGGCGGAGGGCCCGTCCTTGGGGATGGCGCCGGCCGGGACATGGACATGGATGTCGGTTTTTTCAAAGAAGCTGTCCTCCACCCCGAGCTCCTGGGAGCGGCTGCGGCAATAGGTCAGGGCTGCCTGCACCGACTCCTTCATCACATCGCCAAGCTGACCGGTGAGGGTCAGCGCCCCTTTGCCGGGCATAAGGTTGACCTCGATATGGAGGATCTCGCCTCCCACCTCGGTCCAGGCCAGCCCGGTGACCAGTCCCGGCTGGGACAGGGCGTCCATCTCGGATTCGGGGATGTTTTTGGGCGGCCCGAGGTACCGGTCGATGGTGCCCACGGTGATACTGTATGGCCCCTTGCCGCCTTCGGCGATCTTGCGGGCCACCTTGCGGCAGACCTTGCCGATCTCCCGCTCCAGGTTTCGCAACCCGGCCTCGTAGGTGTAATGGCTGATGATATATTGCAGGGTCTCATCCTGGAGACGGATCTGCCGGGCCTTGACCCCGTTTTCCTTTAACTGCCGGGGCAGCAGGTAGCGCCGGGCGATGGCCAGTTTTTCCTCCTGGGTGTAGCCGGAAAGGCGGATCACCTCCATCCGGTCGAGGAGCGGACTGGGGATGGTGTCGGTCATATTGGCGGTGGTGATGAACATCACCTTGGACAGATCAAAGGGCATGTTCATGTAATGATCGGTGAACTCGAAATTCTGCTCCGGATCGAGCACCTCGAGGAGGGCCGAAGATGGATCACCGCGGTAGTCGGAGCCGATCTTGTCGATTTCGTCCATCATAAAGATGGGATTGTTGGAATCCACCAGCTTGAGTCCCTGGATGATCCGGCCCGGCATGGCCCCGATATAGGTCCGGCGATGGCCGCGGATCTCCGCCTCATCGCGCATCCCGCCCAGGGACATGCGGTGGAATTTGCGGCCCATGGCCCGGGCGATGGATTTGCCGAGCGAGGTCTTGCCCACACCGGGAGGGCCGACAAAACAGAGGATGGGGCCCTTGGTGGTGGGATTGAGTTTCCGCACCGCCAGGTATTCCAGGATGCGCTCCTTGACCTTTTCCAGGCCGTGATGATCCTCATCAAGCACTGCCCGCGCCGCCACCAGATCCAGGTGATCCTGGGTGGACTTGCGCCAGGGGACATCGAGAATCCAGTCGATGTAGGTGCGGATAATGGTGGCCTCGGAGGAGTCCGGATGCATCATCTCCATGCGGTTGATCTGCTTGGCCGCCTCCTTGCGCACCGATTTGGGCATCTTGGTCTTTTTCAGGGCCTTGTAAAGGTCCTCAATCTCCTGCACCCGCTCATCGCCGTCCCCCAGTTCCTTCTGGAGGGCGTGCAATTGCTCGCGCAGATAGTATTCGCGCTGGGATTTTCCCATCTCCTCCTTGGCGTCGGACTGGATCTTGGCCTGGACGGTGGTGACTTCCAGCTCCTTGGTGAGCAGGTCGTTGACCAGTTTTAGGCGGGCTACGGAGTCAATCTCTTCGAGGATGGTCTGGGATTCGGCCACCTTCAGGCGCAGGTTGGAGCCCACCAGGTCGGCGAGACGTCCCGGTTCTTCGATGTTATTGATGATGGCCATGAGGTCGGCGGAGAGGATGCCGCGCAGGGACATGATCTTTTCCGTCTGTTCGCGCACGGTGCGCATCAGGGCCTCGATGCGGATGGTGATCTTCTCCGGCTCAACCTCCTGCAGAACCTCCACCTTGACCTGATAAAAGGGTTCTTTCTGCACATATTCCTGAATCTTGGCCTTGGAGGCCGCCTGCACCAGAACCTTCAACCGGCCGTCGGGCAGTTTCAGGGTCCGCATGACCATACAGACCATGCCCACGGAATAGAGGTCGTCTGCTTCGGGGTTGTCCTGGGTGGAATCCTTCTGGGTGACAAGCATCAGGAGCTTGTCTTTCTTCAGCGCCTCGCCCACGGCCTCCACGGAATTGGGCCGTCCCACAAAAAGAGGGATAATCATGTAGTTGAAGATCACCACATCCCGAACTGCCATCATCGGCAGGGTCTCAGGGATCTTCATATTTTCACTGTCGGAAAAATCATCCATGCCTATGGATAATGTATCGTTAAAATCCACGCAAACCTCCTTGCTTGATCTGCTGTTCTGTCTGGGAGCCGTTACCAAAGAACAGGGCCATGTCGATCGATCCGGCTGCGGCGCCTTATGCCGCTTCCGTTCAATCAATGGCTGTGGTATCCTTATGGCGCGGCCTGAAATATAAAAAAGAGAATACAAGATTCTCGCGGAATGCCTCAAACCGCCCGAAAAATCTAAACATTTACCGGGTTGAAGTCAAGATGGCAAATGCGCAAGATCAAAGAGGGGTGGCTGAAGCACCGGGAATAATGGCCGTATCCCCTGATTTTTCTTGAATTACCCCGCCCTTTCACCCATAGTTGTTTTCGTCTCTGCAGGTGCAAAGGTGGAGGGTGGAATGATTGAGTGCCGACGAGAAAGGGCTGCCGTGAAATGCCCGTCCGTCGGGGTCGTCCGCCCTTCAGTTGGAGTGAGTGACCATGATGATTCCCTTATGGATGGAGTGTCCTTATGTTGAGTCCCAGCTCTTTTTTTGACCTTTCCGGATTTCCCCACGCCCCCTTATTTTCCGAGCATGAGTATGTGTGGAGTGCCCTGGCCAGACTCAAAGACTATATGCACGGCCACGCCTATCCCCTGGTGAACAGCCCCCTGCTTCCCGACGCCGAGCCGCTGCCGAAAACAGTGGTGCTCCATGAAGGGGAAATTCTGTCGGCAGCGGGTTTGGCCATCAGCTATGGCGATACCACCCGAGGGCAGCTCCTGGTCAGCGCCGATGGGCGGGAGCTTTCCGGGGCCACGGTGATCATGGCCGGGGCCGTGCTTATGGGCAGCCGCATCGCCCTTGGGCGCGGGGTGCTGGTGGAGAGCGGGGCCCTGATCAAATCGCCGACGATTATCGGCGATTATACCGAGATCCGGCAGGGGGCCTATCTCCGCGGCTATTGCCTGATCGGCGCCCACTGTGTGGTCGGTCATACCACCGAAGTCAAGCATTCCCTGTTTCTCGATCATGCCAAGGCCGGGCACTTTGCCTATCTTGGCGACTCCATCCTCGGTCGGGAGGTGAATCTGGGGGCGGGTACCAAGTTCGCCAACCTTCGCTTTCTGGCAGGAAACATTGCGGTGCGCACCCCTGAGGGAATGATCGATACCGGCCGCCGCAAGTTCGGTGCCATCCTTGGGGACAAGGCCCAGACCGGGTGCAACTCGGTGACCAATCCCGGCACCCTGATCGGCCCCGAGGGGATATTGATGCCCAATACCACGGCTGCCGCCGGTTTTCACCCGCCCCGCTCCATCCTGCGCTGAGCTGCCCGGGAGAAGGCGGGATAAAGGCTTCCGGCGGGGCTGAAAATGCTTCAACGTCATGGCCGCCTGTCTCGTGGGGTAGAAAATTCTGTCCCTTCTTTCTTTCCCGGCAAGGGGAGTCCTGCTGATCTCGTGTCACTCCGATAAATATTCTCAATCATGGTTTTTCCCCCTTGATTTAGTGCAATATCTCATTATATTATGTGTAATGTCACGCAATGATGCGTGTTGTTGAAGTTTTGACCAGGAAGTTTTCCTTATTACTGTAATGGAGACCATTATGAAGATTGTAGTGACTGCCAGCGGCATGAATCTTGATTCCAATGTTGATCCTCGATTTGGCAGGGCAGCCTGTCTGCTCATCATCGACAGCGAAACCGGGGCCCTTCTCGAGGCCATAGATAATTCCCAGGGAGTAAATGCCTCCCAGGGGGCAGGCATCGGGGCGGCGGCCATGGTTGCGGACAGGGGTGTGCAGGCTGTTTTGACCGGACAGGTGGGGCCCAAGGCCATGGCTGTTATCGAAAAGAGTGGGATCCAGGTGGTTGCCGGGGTCAGTGGCACGGTGCGTGAGGCCGTGGATACCTTCCGCGCCGGTTCATCTCCCCAGGCATGTTCAAGTACCGGCAACTCCGGCGGCGGAACGGGCAAGGCGACCGGTGGCGGTGGCAAGGGTCACAAATGCGGATGCGGATGTGGTCAGGGGGGCGGGGCCGGCAAGGGTTCGGGTCAGGGAAAAGGTCAAAACAGAAAGCAATAGGTGCACAGATGCAGATAGCAGTTGCCAGCGGCAAAGGCGGAACCGGAAAGACCATTGTCTCCACCAGCCTGGCCCTTTGTGCTCCCGGCCCGGTTCAGTATCTTGACTGTGATGTGGAAGAACCCAATGGCCATCTCTTCCTCAAGCCGGAGTTGACCAGCCATGAGCGGTACACGGTGATTGTCCCGGAGATATTGCTTGATAAGTGCACCTACTGCGGCAAGTGCCGTGATATCTGCCGCTATAATGCCATCACCATGTTTGCCAATACGATCATGACCTTCCCTGAGATGTGCCATTCCTGTCTGGGCTGTTTCCGGGTCTGTCCCGAGGATGCCATCGCCCGGGGAGAGCGGGAGATCGGGGTCCTGGAAACGGGTATGGCCGGGGATATCGGCTTTGTCCATGGCCTCACCCGGGTGGGTGAGGCCATGGGTGTTCCTCTCCTCCGGGCGGTCAAGAAAAGGGCGGTCCACGGGGAGATGGTCGATGAGGAGAGCAGGACACTGGTTATTATTGATGCCCCGCCCGGCACTTCCTGTCCCTTTGTGGCGGCCATCACCGATGTTGACTATGTGATTCTGGTCACCGAGCCCACTCCCTTCGGGTTGCATGATTTGAAACTTGCCGCTGAGGTTGTGCGCAATTTTTCCAAACCTTGCGGGGTGATTCTGAATCGGGCAGATCTTGGCGATGATCGGGTGGAGGAGTGGTGTGACCAGGAAAAGATCCCGGTTCTGCTCAAGATTCCCTTTGAACGGAAGATTGCGGAGGGCTATGCCCGCGGCCTGAGCATGGTGGAGAGCGCTCCTGAGTTGCGCCCGGTATTGCGAACCTTGCTGGCTTCCTTGATGACGGATTATAAGAACAGATTACAATTGGGAACGATGTAAGGTGCCGTGCAGGGAGAGAGAAGGGTAACTATCTTTTCTTTTTATTGGCAGACGCCGTTTAAAGAAACAGCCGAATGTTCCAGCCTTGATTGAAGGTGGTGGTTGGCGGTGGTTTTTTTGGGGACCTTGGAATGTGCTGTTTTCAGCCAAGGGCAGGTACTAGGTGATGGTGTTGGTAGCTGGTAGACGCCGCTCAAAGAAACAGCCGAAACCTCCAGCCTTGTTTGAAGGTGGTGGTTTGGGTTGTTTTTTTGGGGGAACTTGGAATGTGCAGTTTTCAGCCAAGGGCAGGTACTAG
>JACDZF010000283.1 GCA_013426795.1 Desulfocapsa sp.
GATAATGGCTCTCCATGAAACCAAGTACGCTTTAGTCGGATGAACCGTTTTTTTTATTTCCGTGGCGGCACCCCTGTGGCTCTGCTTGCACAGTTTGCGGTATTCATATATTATCTCGTTCCATTTCCAATTTTCGTCATTAAAAGTTTCGTAGCATTGAAACGTCCTCTTCCTGCCCTGTTTCTTTTTTGCGCTCACATGTTTGGCGAGTAGTAACGTCAATTCAGGGGTTAAGCCTCTTTTGAGGTAGATGCTGATTTTTTTCATCATTAAAGATATTTTATCATCGTCCTGATTGATAATAGCCCTCTCCAAATCCCTCTCCAAAGCCCTACCAAAAACATCTCTATTATCCACCATTTCACAACCTCCCTTTGATTGTGCCCTGGAAAGAAATTCACGGGAAGCTGGCAGGGTTTCCAGCTTGTCGGGTGCCCCCTATCCCGTGAAAAATTATTACCGTTTCTGGAATTGGTATATCTTGGCCGGTGGCCTCTTTATTCTGCTCTGTTTGGTATCATTCAGAAATTCAGAATATTCGTCTTCCTGGTCTTGCAGGTATTTCCTTAAATAGATCTCCGCACTCCGTAAAACATGACCAAGATTAAGATTGTCTTTTCCTGTCATTTTGAGGTCGTGAATAGCAGAATTTAAGTCAATAATTGTGTTTTGCGTGTACTCCATATTGATTTTTAACCAAGCCAATAATTCTTCACGCGTCCCGTTCCTTTTCATTTCCCGGCAACCTCCTTGCGTCCTATCGGAATAATGTCCGGCCCATGTTCCAGGTGGCGCCCATTACTGGTCAGCTTCTTGGCCCTGCCCTGAAGCCTATCCCTTTTTGAGATTCACCACCTTCTTTTCCAATGGCATCTTCATCAGCGCAACCGCCTTTTCCATGGCTTCACGAACAGGGTCAAGGGTCATTCGTGCATAGACCGCCGTTGATGCCGGGTTCTTATGTCCCAGGGTCTTACCGACGATGGCCGTTGACGCGCCGCTGATCGTCTGATAACTGCCCATGGTTCGACGCAGATCGTGAAGGCGAACGTCGGCAAGGCCAGCAGTCTTTTTTATTCTGTCCCATCCCTTTTTAGGTTCTACCATGTGGCCGGTCTTGCCGTGACTTGGAAATACAAAGACGCTGGAAGCGGTCAGCCGCCGCCTGGTCAAAATCTCCAGGACTTCACCAACCAGAGGAACAAGCATGATGCTCTTGTTCTTTGAATCCTCGCCAGCAATGCGCCACTGTTCCCGGCTGAAATCAACATCATTCCACTGCATAGCCAACACGTTAGAGCGCCTTGCGCCAGAGAAGATACTTAACAGCAGGTAGTCGGCAATATCCGGGTTCCCGGTGACGCGTTCGTTCTCGATGGCCAGGAAGAAGCTTTCAAGCTCTTCTGGCTGCAAGAATCGGTCGCGGGAATATTCCTTAAACATCTTGATACCCCGACATGGATTGGGAAGGTCTGGAAGCATGACGTTATAAACGGATCGCAGAAGTGCCAGGTGTCGATTAGCAGAAGACGGGGTCATGGTCTTGGTTAATCCTGTATGCCAGGATCGGACAGTCTCAGGTGTAAGTTCATCCACGCGCCGGGTGCCGAACATCGGCTTCAGGTGCAGGCGGATTTTCCCCTGGTCATCTTTGGCAGATCGCTTGTGCGGAATGGCATGCTCGATGACATACAGGTCAAGGATAGCTCCCACGGTCAAGGTGTCGCGCTTCTCTTTTTTCTCTGCTTGAGGGTCTTTGCCCTGGTTGATCTCTTGCCTCATGGCATTGGCTTTGTCTCGTGCTGAATTCAATGGTAGGTCAGGCCACTTGCCCAGGGTGACAATGACGGGCCGTTGCTTCTCAGGGTTCCATCTTTGAAATTGGAAGGACTTCACGCCGGTTCCAGACACTGCCAGGCGTAACCCCTTTTCTGTGGTGTCATTGTAATAATCTCGCTTGCCAGTATCCGGGATTGAAATAGTCCTCAGTCGTTCCTCAGTGAATTTAAAAGTGTTTTCCTTGCCCATGATTCCCTCCTTTTTTCTAATCTATGTCGCTCAGTTATATTTTAAACCCACATTTTGGGGCAGATTCCCCTTTATCAGTGGGCTTCCAGTTATATGCCAGTTATATTTTGAACGGTAAAACAGGGGTTATTTGATACAAGAATATACTACAATGTGAGGAATGGTCAAGGATAAATGACTGATAAGGAAGGGTAAATATTAAAAGATATTTTTAGATATTTGCCCGACACACTGACTTCTAATCCGTAGGCCGCTGGTTCGAATCCAGCCGGGCGCACCAATAAATACAATTGGTTAAGATTTTTTCTCTTAACCAATTTTTCGTTGGGGTGACAATGGGGTGACGTAAAGGTGGTACTTGCCTTAAATGGTGCCGAAAGTAACTTTTATGCAAAACGAAAATCTCTTCTGGAAATGAATGGGGATAATATTTTGGTAGCGTAGAAAAAGAGAGACCTTGACGATGTAAGAGTAAAAAAGCCCTC
>JACDZF010000284.1 GCA_013426795.1 Desulfocapsa sp.
CAGCGCCGCTGAATCGGACTTCGTTGGTGTAGCTCATCTTTTGATACTCCTTTTTCTATGGTGTTTTTTTGGCCAGGCGGTTTGTTTGATCTTCTGCCCGGTGGCAGTAAGGAAATAAAGGCTGATGCAGCCGCTTCCCTCAATCGTTACGGCCAAGCCCGGCATGTCCCAGGCTCCAACCCACGCGATACCTTTTGACAGATTCCGCCGGTAGAGTTCTGCCATTGTCCAACCAGCCGCTTTCAGGTGGAACTTATTTTTAGCCAGCCAGGATAAGGCAACGGGTGAAATCTGGGCGCGGGGGTGTCCTATTCTGGTCTGGGTTTTTGGTCCTGGTTTTTGCTTCCCGTCACACTCCGGGCACAGTGGTTTTCCATCTCTCAGCCAGCCGGTAGGAAATCCGCACTCGCAGACAAAAGGGTTCTCTGGCTCCCATGTTCTGCCGGGGTCAACGGCCTTTTGCAATGTGTGGGGGGTGCAATGTGCGGGGAATGTGCGCGGGAATGTGCGGCTTTCGGGTGTAATGTGCGGTTGTGCGCTCATTAGTGCGCGCACATTCGCACATTGCAGAGGTGGCCTAAGAAGCTTTCTGGCTAAGGCTTTCAGAGGTGTCTTGTTTTTGCAATGTGCGGGGAATGTGCGGGGCTCATCTTTGCAATGTGCGGGTAATGTGCGCGGGAATGTGCGGTTCATCGTGCCCCTCCTTTCCGTGCATCCGGAAGGGTGATTCTCTCAGTGTGTGGCCGGGTGCTGTTTGCCTGCTCGATAAGCCTTTTTAAGGAAAATCTACTGAGCCCGGTTTCATCCTGGATTTCTCGTCGGGTGGCTCCATCCTTCACCAACTCAGAAACGCGGTCAATGATGGCATTTTCTGCCGGTGCCCATTTCCACGTGATCCTTTCGTCATCAGATTGAAGTTCCACGCTCAGGGGTGCCACGTCATCACCTGTCAGGTTTCTTGACTTCTCAAACAGAAGATTAAACCGTGCCCCTTCGCTGGCCTGGTACTCATCCGGACGCTTCAGGGTGATAACGACGTCAAGAACATCCTCACGTCTCGAGGCACCACGTTGTTGCCCGTTCTTGCCGCTATGGTGGACGAATAGAATTGATCTCCCTTGTGCCCGGTGACGTAGTGCCCACGCCTGGATAGGTAGCCAGCTCTCACCCTCGTTTTCTTTCCCGCCTCTGGCCAGGCATGAAAGATTGTCGACGATTATCAGGTCGGCATTATTGGCGTGCTCATCGATTATGGCTTGCCCCTCACTCAGCCGTTGACAGATTCGGCATGATGCCGTCATTCTGAAGGTCTGGCGTAAATATCTGGTAGCCATCTTCCAGCGGTTCTTCCTGGAAGGAACTGACAATCAGGGCCATGCGCTCTTGGTGGACTTGCCCTGGTAGCTCGCCATCGATGTAGAGGACTCTCGCCTTTCCCGGTGCGCTCCAATTCAGCAGGGCCGAACCGGTGGCCACGGCATAACCGATGGACATAGCCAGCCAGGACTTTCCAAGGCCGCGCCATGCGTAAAGCATCACGATTGACTGCTTTGATAGCCAGGGGGAAAGCAGGGGTTCACGGGGTGGAAATTCGATAGACAAGAAGTCTGCCAGATTGGTACAGACTGCCCGTGGTGCTGGTTCTTTTCCTGATCGGAAAGTTTTTGGTGGGGTGGCAGCCCCCAGGGTGTCCAAATAACCCGGCTCCTCAATAAGCCCGTTCATCGGCCCACCTCGCCACTGCCCACCAACCCATCCAGAAAAAAGGCGGTAACTCGGTAGTTTTGTTGACAAGTCGAGTGTATAGGATTAAACTTGTCCTGTTTGGTTTGAGGGGCTTGCATCCGGGGTGGATACTCGAGGCAGGCCCCTTTTTTATTGGCGGCCATCAGCGCGCGATTGTCCGGGCTTGTGCGTAGGCAACCAGATCGGCCAGCCGATACTTCTTCAGTCTGCCGATGGCAACATAGGCAGGGCCGGTGCCAAGCGAGCGCCATTTTCTGAGGGTATGAGGGGATATTCCCAGATAGGATGCCGCCTGAATGTCATCCATGACAATCGGGGTTATGGGAGCGGGGGGGGATTGTGAGGCGATGGCCTCACGCACTGATTCGGGGGTGAGGGGGGTCACTATCATGGTGTTATCCTTTTTGCATTGAGCAAACAAAACCGAGAGAAACTATTTTCTTCCTGGTTTGTCTCTCATTATGCAATGAGGTATAACATTTTGTTTTTATAAGATAAAACTACATAAAAGGGCTTATTCTGTAGGTTTTTCCTGCTCTTCTATAAATCGTTGAAATTCTAGGCGGTCGGCTTCATCTTTTTTCCGCCAGTAAGTGAAATGTTTCTCAAAATCTTTTATCCCAACTCGGTATTTACTGCATATTGTTTTTTTGGTTCTTCAGGATTAAGCGTACTTCGATCAAAAAATGAGCAGAAAAAAGAATGG
>JACDZF010000285.1 GCA_013426795.1 Desulfocapsa sp.
AATTGAACAAGTCTTTTGTTGTTCAATTCTTTTACGGGTTCTTATGCCGCGTCCAGAATCCAGCATCTGTTCCGCTGGATTCTGGCGCGGCGGCTGGCAAACGACATCGGTCGAAGATCAAGCAGCAATCTGCCGGAATAGGCACAAGTCTTTTGTTGTTCAATTCTTTTACGGGTTCTTCTACCGCGTCCATGAAACAGCAATCTGTTCCGATGTTTCATGGCGTGGCGGCTGGCAAACGACATCGGTCGAAGATCAAGCAGCAATCTGCCGGAAATGGGTACGTCTTGTGTTGTTCAAGTCTTTTACGGGTTCTTCTACCGCTTTCTTGAAGCGACGCCAATCAGATACCACACACTTTCCTTCCACCATAACCGAAATATCAATGGGAGAACAATATGTCACTGCAATTAAATATGCAAGCAGGTGAATTATCCAGTGAGCAGTTGCAGCAGCTGCGCGAGATGCGTGTCCGCTGCGCCAAAAACATCCTGCTCTGCACCAGCCTTGCGGCGTCCGGCCATCCAGGGGGATCCCTGTCATCCCTTGATATGCTCCTTGTCACCTACGGGTGTATCAAACATGATCCCAATAAACCGGACATGGAGGAGCGGGATCGGGTGGTGGTCAGCATGGGCCATATCTCTCCCGGGGTTTATTCCACCCTGGCCGAATACGGATATTTCACCGCCGATGAGTTTCTCGCCGGTTTCCGCCGCACCGGTTCCGGATTTCCCGGTCATGTGGAGCGCATCGTTCCCGGCGTTGAGTGGGATACGGGCAATCTCGGGCAGGGGCTGTCCACGGCCGTGGGAATTGCCCATGGCTTCAAGATCCAGGGCCGTCCGAACAAGGTGGTTGTCTTCATGGGCGACGGGGAACAGCAGAAGGGCCAGATCAGTGAGGCCATCCGTTTTGCCAACAAGTACAAGCTGGACAATCTGATCGTGGTCATTGACCGCAACCATCTCCAGATCTGCGGCTCCACCGAGGATATTATGCCGCAGTCGATCCGGGCCACCTACTCGACCAATAACTGGGATGTCAAATACCTCGAAGACGGCCATGACTGCAACGCCTACTTCCGCGCCCTGGCCGATGCCTACACCAAACCTGGCGGCAGGCCCACCGTCATAGTCGCCCGCACCACCATGGGGAAGGGGATCTCCTTTATGGAAAACCTGGCCAAGTACCACGGCTCGCCCTTAAACCGTGCCCTGCTCGCCGATGCCTTGAAAGAACTTGGTGTGGACAACGATGTGGAAAGGTTCGCGGCCCTGCGCGCCCAGCCGGTGGCCACCCATACCATTCGCGCCTTTGTGTCCAGCGCCCCCGCCCTTGCCATGGGAACGCCCCTCATGTATGGGCCGGACAGCAAGACCGACAATCGTTCCGCCTATGGCAATGCCCTCCAGGGTTTGGCCGAGGTCAATAATATGGAAGGGGCGATCAAGATCAGCGGCATCTCCTGTGATCTGGAAGGATCGGTGAAGATGGGCGGGTTTCGTAAGCATTCCCCCACCGCCTATATTGAAGCCGGGATTCAGGAACACCATGCCGCCAGCATGGCCGGCGGCATGAGCAGTATCGGCATGGTGCCTTTCTTCAGCACCTTCGGGGTCTTCGCCCTTTCCGAGGCCTATAACCAGACCCGTATCAATGACTTTAATCATACCAACGTCAAGGTGGTTGCCACCCATGTGGGCCTGGATGTGGGCGAGGATGGACCCACCCACCAGTGTATTGATTATCTGGGCCTGACCCGCAATTTCTTCCGATTCTCGGTGTATATGCCGGCTGATCCCAATCAGACCGACCGGATTATCCGCTATGCCGCTGTCCATCCGGGCAATGTCTTTGTCGGCATGGGACGCTCCATCACGCCGGTGATTCTGAAAGAGGATGGAACTCCCTTCTACGATGCCGCCTACACCTTTGAGGCCGGTAAGGCGGACTGGCTGCGCCGCGGCACTGAGGCCACCGTGATTACCTATGGGGCGCTCACCCCCGCGGTGATGGAGGCCTGGGCCCTGCTTGCAGGCGAAGGCAAATCGGTGGGTGTCCTGAATATGGCATCCCTGGTGCCCCTGGACCAGGGGGCGATCCTGGAGGCTGCCGCCATCGGACCCATTGTGACCGTGGAAGATCATCATATTGACACCGGACTGGGGGCCATGGTGGCCCTGGTGCTTGCCGAGTCCGGCAGGACGGTTCCCTTCAAGAGACGCGGAGTCAAGTTCTACGGCGGATCCGGCCAACCAGCCGAGTTGTACGCCAAGCAAGGCCTGGATGCCCCTTCCATTGCCGCGACGGTGAAAGGGCTGCTCTAAAAAATATCGAGACAGGACGGAGAGGGATGTGGAATGGCGCTGATTTCTCAGCCGAGTTGAAGCTCTCTTTTGCCGATGCCATTATCTCTGCC
>JACDZF010000286.1 GCA_013426795.1 Desulfocapsa sp.
GTTGGACGAAGCCGCTATGCGGCAGAAAAAGCATGAGCAAGCCATCTCATGCGTCAATAACATCTTGTAATCTCAGGGCATAGGGTAATAGAAAGAGGGGAGGGAGGCAAATTTATTGCCACCACATCAACTCTTTCCAAGGAGGTTACAATGAACACCACCATGCCGCAAGACCCGCAATTCAACACGCAGTACCAGAAACATCTCAAATGTCTGAAGCTGGGCGGTTTGCAGCCCAAGACCGTCGATGCCTACGCCAGGGCAATCAGGCGTATCGGCAACTATTTCGATTGCCGGATTGAGAGCCTCGGCTCCGACCAGTTGCTCGAGTATTTCAATGAGCTGCTGGAAGAACACTCCTGGAGTAGCGTCAAGCTTGATCTCTACGGTCTGAAGTTCTTTTACTCCAAGGTTTTGGGCAAATCATGGGAAGATATCCCGCTGATAAAGCCTCCCAGAACCTCCAGAATCCCGGATATTCTGTCTGTCGAACAGATGGGGCAGTTATTCGCCGCAACCAGCATCTTGAGCTACAAGGTCTTCTTTTTCACCTGCTACAGTATGGGCCTGCGCCTGGGTGAAGGCATCCGGCTCACCGTCGGTGATATCGACGCGGGCAGGATGCGGGTGCATATTCGTGACGCCAAGGGCAATAAAGACCGGCTGGTGCCGCTGCCCGACAGAGCCCTGTGCGTGCTGCGGGAGTTCTGGGCCGTGCACAAGCATCCTCACTTTCTCTTTCCCAGCAGAAAACGGGGACCGAAAAACGCCCATCTGGTCGATCTGCCCCTGGATCGAGGCGGCATTCAAACCGCCATGCAGGCCGTGGTTAAAGAGCTTGGCATAAAAAAAAATCTCATGCCATTCCCTCCGTCACAGCTATGCCACCCATATGCTGGAGGCCGGGGTTGATCTGCTTGAACTGCAACAGATCCTTGGCCATGTCAGCATCCTGACCACCTCCAGATACACCCATCTCACCACGACAACAGCCAGCAATTCCAGGCTGGCCGTCAACACCCTGATCAATTCCCTGGACATCGCATGGGGAGGGCGCAAGTGATGCTGCTCTCCACCATTATCAAGCAATTTGCCGACAGCTTTCGTCATCGCTATGCAAAAAATCTTCTGCCGGGCCATACCAAGGCCCTGGAGTCCATGGCCGGATGCAGACATGAACATGGCCCGCACATGCTGGCCCAATGCGCAAATCATCAGTGTGACACAACGGCCTACATCCCTCATTCCTGCGGCCACAGAAACTGTCCCCATTGCCAGAACCACGAGAGCCAGCAATGGATTGAGCAGCAGCTGAGTAAACGGCTACCGTGCCAGTACTACCTGATCACTTTCACCTTGCCTGAGCAACTTCGCGATCTGGCCTGGAAAAACCAGAAAACCGTCTACTCCCTGATGTTTGTCACGGTGCAGGATCTGCTCAAATCATTCACCAAAAATGACAAGAAACTCGGCGGCGCGCCGGGATTTATCGCCGTCCTTCATACCCAAACCAGAAGCCTCGATTACCACCCCCACATCCATGTGGTCATGCCGGGGGCGAGCATCAACATGCAAACGAGTCTGTGGCGGGTGAAATCTCCGGGCTATCTCTTCAGTCACAAGGCCCTGGCCAAAGTCTTCAGGGCCAGGTTCCTCCAGGCGTTGAAGGAAAACAAGCTGCCCATCCCCCATGATTGTCCCAAGCAGTGGGTGGTCGACTGCAAGGAGGCGGGCAATGGTGATCAGGCCCTTGTCTACCTCGGCCGCTATCTGTACCGGGGCGTCATCCGCGAAAAAGACATCCTGCACTGCCGGGATGGCATGGTCACCTTTCGTTATCGCCATGCCAAGAGCGGAGAAGACCGGACCCGAACGGTCACCGGCGAGTATTTCCTCTACCTGCTCATGCTCCATGTGCTGCCCCGAGGATTCCGGCGGGCCAGATCCTATGGTTTCCTCCATTCGTGCAGCAAGAAGCTCATCCTCTTTCTGCAGATGGTGCTGCGCGTTGTGCCCTGGCGCAGCCTTGCCCGCAACCTGAAACAACGGCCGACAATCATCTGTCCTGCCTGCGGGGCTGCCATGGTGATCGTCGCCACCATGCTCTACCGACACCGACCAGTCCGGCCAGATTGCACCGGCAGGGCTGCGGAGGTACTGGGTATGTAAACGACAACCGACAGCGTGGCAGTCTCGCAACAGCCGGATTCCACCGGTACAGGACACTTGCGTTCAAAAAACGCCAAAAATCAGCATGTAACAGCACTATGGATCGACAAAATCCTCGTCGAAGATCACCCTGCATCTTTTCTGCTCTTCCCGGTAGCCCACCCGCCTGATTTAGCAACCACCGACCAAAAAGCTCTTTTCTATATATATCCACCGGGCTTGTCCAACCACCGGTTCAGATTGTGGTTCCG
>JACDZF010000287.1 GCA_013426795.1 Desulfocapsa sp.
GCGGCTCATATTGTACGGATTATTGGGTTGCGGGCTTGTTGCCCGCGTTGGTTTTGATATACAGATATGTCACAACTATTGGAATCCGACAATAACTGTTGCTAGGTGCCTCTCGTTGCTCCATCATCTGCAAAACGAGGTTCCTGCATTTGTCGGCGACTATGTGGGCAAGCTGAGTGGGGGGGTGTGAGGATGAAACGATGAAGCAGGCCGTGGCCGGGGCGGGCGGGGTGGGGAGTACGCCTCTACTGCCCCCTGCTCGGGGACGGCGGCCCTCAAGCCGGCCTGAGGCGATTCTTCGACTTTTACCGATGGGTCTTACTGCTGGCGGGTGATCCCCGGGACGGCGGCGACAATGCTTGACTTTTCGAGCAGTTCCGAAGTCCTGGCAATCGTTGACGGCGGCTGGGAAAATCCGTATTCCACCAAGGTCTTGAGATCCGCCCACATGGTGTGACTGCCCATGATGGCGACGATGATCTCTCGTTCACCCCGTTTAAATTTTCCCACATAGGTTTGTCCAGCCGCATTGGTAAAACCGGTCTTGCCGCCTTCCGCCCCTTGTATCTGCCACAGGGCCTTGTTGTGATTCTTGAGCAGTTTGCCCTCGGCAGTGCGGGTCTGCACCTGTTTCATCCTCTGTGAAAATTCCTCATCCTGCATGGCATGCCTGAAGATGGTGGCCAGATCTCTGGCCGTGCTGCTCTGTCCCTCCGCAGTGAGGCCGTTGGAAGTTTTACAGACGGTATTCTGGGCACCGCAGAATTTGGCCCGCAGGGTCATCATCCGGGCAAAGGATTGTTCGGAACCGGCGATCTTTTCGGCCAGGGCGACGCTGGCATCATTGGCAGAAGAGAGGAGCACGGCATTGATCAGGTCGTCGGCCTTGTACCGTTTCTGTTGCTGCAGGTTGACCTTGGAACTCGGTTGTTCGGCCGCTTTATGGCTTACCGCCACAGACTCGTTGAAATCCAAGGATTTGATGGCAATCAGGCCGGTGAGGATCTTGATGGTACTGGCGGGTTGGCGGGGCGCGTCGGGGGATACGGCAAAAAGGGTGTGACCATTATCCGCATCCATGATGATGGCGCTTTTGGCCGAGATCTGGCCGCTGAGCTGCTCGTTGTCATCCTGGATGGCAGCCATAACCGTTTCCATCCGGGGGGCAACTTTCTTGGCAGCATTTTTTTTCTTTGGAGGGACCTTTGTCGCTGCTGCTACAGGTTGACGCTTGGCGATGGTGGTTTTCTTCGGGGATGGCGAGTTCACCTGGTTCTTCAAGTAAATCTTTTGCCCTTGCTGGACCTTCGTTTTGACGGTAATCTTCGCCGACATCTGCTTCTGGTCGGGGGCCACCGTCTTTTTAGCCCTGTCATCACGTACCGGGGTGGCTGCCACCGTCGCCGGAACAACGAACATTCCCACTGAAACCAGAGAAAACAACACGGTCATCAGCAGCAGAAACGAGCGCGAATATTTCATAGAAGAGAACCTTTTGGAGCAGACAACGAGGTGCAGACAAGTACGTTATCACCGCCACAGATTGTAACTGGTTATTATCTTTTATATAATGCACTGTTTGTTGTCAAGAATTTAAAGGATCTTTTCTCAAAGAATCAAAATTAATTTTTCCGGCTCGTCAGCAGAATCTGTGGTGGTGTTCAGGTTCTGGCAGCTTGCCAAGTGAATGATATAAGGCGATTTCAAGGCACTTGATGGTTCTGAACCCGTAGGCTTTTCTCATAAGTGTTTTTGCATAAATATCTATAAAAATATTGACACATTTAGTTTTTCATGACAAACTCCCTATAAACAAGGAGGTAGTCATGTTAAAAATTTCCATAAATTCGGACGAGCGCCAAGAACTCGAGCAATTCCGAAGGTTATCTTCATCGAAAGAGCCTCTTGCAAAACGAACTGAATATACAGCGATAAAGACAACCTGGTGTTCATGAGGCTGTCAAACGCACAATCAATGTGTGCAATTACCCATATAGTCAAATATTCGTAAAATTTGAGCCAATTTAGACGTGCCACTCCTATGTTGTTGAGATTTGTGGTCTTTGAAAACCTAACCGAGCAGGCGCAGTAACTGATCTGCGAACAGGGTGATAACTCCAAACATCAGGTGCTGAGTTACTTTGCTGTGGCCTTTGACCATGACGTGGTTGGCCCCGAAGTCCTCCTTCAACCGGCTATTTGCCCGTTCCGCACTTGATCGCATCTTGTAGCGCTCTGCTTCATGCGGCGCCATGGGAATGATTTCTTTGCCCCGGCCATTTTTGTCAGTGATCGGGACATGTCCAAGCCCCCGACTTGTTTCGTTGATCCGTTTGGCATCATAGGCAGCGTCCATCAAATCGTAAAGATAAGGAACCTTCTTGCTGGTCAACTTGATCAATGGAATCGCAACC
>JACDZF010000288.1 GCA_013426795.1 Desulfocapsa sp.
CACTGTTGAACTGAACCGCTATCGCGGAAAAAACATCCCATCTTCGTAGTCCTCTTTTCCCTATCTTTCCCGCTCCGATCATATCTCAGTAACACGTTTGTTTCCTTTTTCGATACAATACCTCTGAAAGGACCGCCATAAGGCCGACCATAAATCATTTGGAGGTATTGATATGAAAAGAGATTTCCAGAGGAGTTTTGACAACTATTTATGTTTACAACGTTTATCTGAGAAGACCAAAGAGGCGTATCTTCACTCTGTGGCTGATTTGTCATCTTTTCACCAGCAATCAGCAGAGCAACTGACCAACGATCAAGTTCAGGACTATCTTCTTTATTGTATCCAGGAACGAAAGCTGGCCTGGTCTACTTGCAATGTTCTCTTCTGTGGTCTGAAGAAATATTACCACGATTTTCTTGGATATGACGATTCCAGATTTTCTATTCCTCCACGACCCCGATCAATAAAACTTCCAATGCTTTTAAGCAGGGAAGAGGTTGGCCGCATACTTCGAGCGCCTGCAAATATGAAACACCGGGCACTGTTGACCACTGTCTATGGTTCCGGGCTTCGGGTCAGCGAAGTCGTCAGGCTGCGCCCCGAGCATATCGAGTCAAAGCGCATGCAGATCCGGGTTGAACAGGGCAAAGGCAGAAAAGATCGCTATACTGTTTTATCAGAAAAGTGCCTGGAATTGCTTCGTGAGTACTGGAGGGCATACCAGCCAGGGCAATGGCTGTTTTTTGGCAAAGACAAAAACAACCCCATGCCCATTGAGACAGCGCAGAAAGTTTATTATCAGGCCAAGGAAAAGGCGGGGGTTACCAGAGGCATGGGAATTCATACGCTTCGCCACTGTTTTGCCTCACATGCCCTTGAGCAGGGAGTCGAACTCTTTATCATCAAAAGATGGTTGGGGCACAGCTCTATTAAAACAACCTGTACGTATCTGCACACTTCTCCTGAACAATTACGAAAAGTATTCAGCCCCCTGGATCAACTCACCCAAGAGGTGTAAAGATGAGGCCACAGTATGAGGTTGCCGACATCTTCCGTAAATATGGCGAAGAATACAGAAAATCCCATGCCATGAACGGTGATCAGCATAAAGTCATGGCGGCTATTATGGCATGCAGAACATCCCGGCTTGGAGGCCATCAGGAGATCTGTGATAAGTGCGGAACCATCAGAAACTGCTACAATTCCTGTCGAAACCGACACTGCCCGAAATGTCAGACCATGACGAAAGAACAGTGGCTGGAAAAACGACGCGAGGAACTTCTGCCTTGCGGCTACTTCCATATGGTTTTTACCGTACCGCATGACCTCAATCCGTTGATCCTGCACAATAAAAAGGTGTTGTTTACCTGCCTGTTTACGGCGGTACGAGATACTTTGTTTGCCTTTGCTGCCGATCCACAATGGCATCTTGGTGGGAAACCGGGGCTTTTAACGGTACTGCATACCTGGAGCCAGACCCTCGTCGATCATTTTCATGTCCACTGTCTTATTCCGGCAGGCGTGCTTTCATTGGATGGAAGACGTTGGATTGCGAGCAATGACACCTTCCTTTTCCATGTGAAACCCCTGGCCAAAGAGTTTAAGAAACGCTACCTCACCATGGTGGAAAGCCGGATTGCGTCCCTCATTCTACCGGAAAACAGCGCGACCTATATACGTGAAGCGTGGGCGAAAGACTGGATCGTCTATGCCAAAAAGCCATTTGCCGGTCCCGAGCAGGTCCTTACCTATCTTGGTCGCTACACCCATCGGATCGCTATTTCCAACCACCGAATAAAGGCGATTGGTAACAACCAGGTAACATTCACCTATAAGGACCGCAGCGATAACAACAAAACCAGAATAATGACTCTGGCAGCAACGGAATTCATTCGTCGTTTTCTGCTCCATGTCATACCGCATCGGTTCATGAAAATCAGGTACTATGGGTTTCTCGCTAATATATGCAAGGGGAAAGCGGTGCTTCTTATCCGCAGGCTGATTGGCAAATTCATGGGGGTCATATCCTTTGCCGCCGAAACTATCCGGGAAAAGATGTTTCGCTTGACCGGCAGAGATATTCTGCGCTGTCCCCACTGTATGCAGGGAACAATGGTGCATGGTGCAATGCTGGTGCCAGTGAACAGCAGCTGACCTGACCAGAGCTGCACGCAAAACCGATATTTTTTAAGAATCTCAGCAGAGAATTAGCAGTGGTGCGTCTGAATTTCAGGAAAATCATTCAAAATATGCTAAAATAGACTGGGATAATCAGAGATGTTTTCAAAAAAGCAGAAAAAAACATTTTCATTCCCTCCTCTCCCTCCGGCAAGGGATTCCTATGTTTATTGCCACGGTATCTGCATGTCTCACAAAAAGTTTGCTTTGCAGTTTCAGAGTGTTA
>JACDZF010000027.1 GCA_013426795.1 Desulfocapsa sp.
ACACCAAAATCTATCTCGACAAATCGGACACTTTAAGCTATTAACAGCCACAGTGTATATGATATAACTGGTTTATGATGACGTCAGGGAAGAGATGCGAATGCTTGACAAGGGCTTCGGTCAGGAGCGGTAGTGTCATACACGATGCCAATGACAGTCTGCAGAAATAATCAGACTTTTTTCCTGCCTGGACAATGAAGACCAGCCACTTGCAGGACTTACGAGAAACAAATAATGATTTTATCATTGGAGAAGGGAGCTTAAATTATGCGACACCCGAAAATTCACCTTACCGCGTCATGTGTTCTGTTGTTGTCTTCCATGCTTTTGTTCAATGGCTGTACGTCTCTTTTTGACGGCAATGAATCCCAGCCACCCATGGACAACCTCCCTACACTCTCCAGTTTTGCGGGAGAATATCGCGATATTGAACTCCCCATCGAGATGAAATATGATACCAAGAAGAGCATGCTCGTCCGCACCGATTCATTTACCGGCGGGGTCCTTTATTACAGCGGCAAGGTCAGTCGTGACTCCTTGAAGAGTTTTATTCTTTCCGCCATGCAGAAAAACAAATGGAAACTGGCAGGCGAGGTCTCCTACGAAAATGTGCTAATGGCCTTCACCAAACCGAACAAATCCTGTACCATATCCCTGGAAGAAGGCTTTGGCGGCAGCTTTGGTTATACCTACGCGACAATTTATGTGGCTGAGGATGTGTCAAAGGGGTCCATGGGCAACTGATCCCAACCTTTGCGGGTTCCAGTTTTTTATTGCTGGCAAAGTAACTTCCAAAAAATCCAGCAAAGTTTTCGTCGTCGCGCAAAAAAATGCTGCCAAACCATTTTCGGTTTGGCAGCATTTTTTTTGATTCCATGGAAATTCTTCGATTCTGGTAGTTTTAACCACCATTATCCCACCCCATTCCCCTTCTTGGAAGAACCTCCCCGGAAGTTTATAATGGCATTCGAGCTGTTTATTGACACACAGGGATGCGAACGGGGCACGAAAGATAAAGGGAAACTCTCTGATCAAAATGGAGGATTGTATGAGCTGGATTGAGGAAAAATATCGCACTGTCCATGAAAACATTCGAGATTATTTTCACGGGATGGCCTTGGCCGACCCCGCTTCAACATTGCAGCAGATAGAAGCTGACCTTGATTGTCACTACTTTCGCTATGGAAACAACTGGACAGGAAGGGGTATCGTCGGCGACACAATCCTTACAGCCACCATCGAGGCCCTGGAAAATGTTCGTGCCGACTGTCTTGAAGGATTAAAGGCAAAACCCGCGGGCCACACTGACAGTACGCATCCCGCGCCGTAAAACTTACAAAGCCATGGCAGGACTTCTGCAGACGCCAGATTTTCCATGGGGGACGTACCGAACGTTCTTTCCGGGAGCCTCTATTTTCAACCCCCTCTTCCATGAATCAGACCCTCGCGGGCTGTTTCATGGAAGGGGGATGGTGGATTTCACCGGGAGGGAGTGCCGGCATGACCTTTTCCACCCATCAGGATATTGATCCCGCCCGCCATCGACTTCTCTGGGATGCACCTGCGGGAGCGGGTCCGGTCATCTACTGGATGAGCCGTGAGCAGAGGGCCCATGACAACTGGGGCCTGCTGCTGGCCCAGCAAAGAGCACTGGAGCTGCAACGACCGGTGGTGGTGGTTTTTTGTCTCACCACCGGGTATCCCGGCGCGAACCTTCGTCATTACGGTTTTTTAATACGGGGACTGGCTCAGGTCCAGAAGGATCTCGCCGATCATAATATTGGTCTGCATCTTTTGCAGGGCAATCCTGAACGGACCTTGCCCGCCTTCCTGGAGAGCCTTTCTTGCGCCTTGCTGATCAGCGATTTTGACCCGCTGCGCATCAAGCTGCAGTGGCGGAATGGTCTCTTGGCGGGCTCACGGACACCCTGGCATGAGGTGGACGGTCACAATATTGTTCCCTGCTGGCAGGCCTCTCCCAAGAGGGAATACGGCGCCTATACCCTTCGCCCCAAACTGAAGAAACTGCTGCCCCGGTTCTTAACCGACTTTCCGCCCCTTGCCGTTCATCCCCATTCCATGCCAGGGCTGCCCCCTCAATCCATCAACCCGGACACACTGCTGGGTCTTGTTCAAGATACCAGCGTGGCCGAGGTCACCTGGATTCTCCCAGGGGAAAAGTCGGCCAGGGCCATGCTGACCGAGTTTCTCCAAAACCGGCTGGAGCACTACTCCATCAACCGCAACAATCCCTGTGTCAAAGGCCAGTCCGATCTTTCCCCCTACCTTCATTTCGGGCAACTTTCTCCCCAGCGGGTGGCCTGGGAGGTGTCACACAGTCAGTTCGCCCCTGAGACCACGGAGCCCTTCCTGGAAGAGTTGATCATCCGCCGTGAGCTGTCCGACAACTTCTGTTTCTATACCCCCGACTATGACAAGGTTTCAGCCTTTCCCGACTGGGCCCTCAAAACCCATGATGCCCATCGTCGGGATACCCGTCCCTATCTCGCGGACCTGGCTGAACTGGAAAAGGCAGCAAGCCCCGACCTCCTCTGGAACGGCTGCCAGTCGCAACTGCGTGACCATGGCAAACTGCATGGCTACCTGCGGATGTACTGGGCCAAGAAGATTCTGGAATGGAGCCGTTCACCGGAAGAGGCCCTGGACAACGCCATTTACCTGAATGACCGGTATTCCCTGGATGGCCGTGATCCCAATGGGTACGCAGGCATCGCCTGGAGCATCGGCGGCGTGCATGACCGGCCCTGGTTTGATCGCCCCGTCTTTGGCAAAATCCGCTATATGAACCAGAACGGTTGTCGGAAAAAGTTCAAGGTCGACCTCTTCCTGCAAAACCTCGTGGAGAAATCGGTGACGGACGGAGCCGGAGACGACAGCCAGCGGTGACCATGGACAATGGAATTCTTTTGTGATAGGATTGACTTCCCACAACACTCTCGACACCCTGTTTCAGCTTCCCCGTTGAGGCCGTTCAGGCGGGAAGCAATACGTTCACCCCATCCCTTAAACCTTTGGCGGAGGCGGACATGAAGGCCCTGGTTACCGGCAGTACAGGATTTGTAGGAACCCATCTGATACCCCGGCTGGAGCGACCCATCGCCGTGGGCCGCAGTCAGGAAAAAATCCGCCAGCGGCTTGGCGAGGTGGAGGCCCGGGTCTGGAACCCCGGCCAGAACGTCGATCCGGCATTGTTCAGGGGCGTTGATACGGTCTTTCATCTTGCCGGCGAATCGGTCTTTCAGGGTCGCTGGAACCCGGCTCGAAAGGCGGAAATCCGAAAAAGCCGGGTGGAAACCACGAGGCGACTGGTGGATGGTATGGCCGCCTGCCCTCTCCCGCCCAAAACATTGATCTGTTCCTCAGCCATCGGCTATTACGGCGATCGTGGCGCGGAAAAGCTGAATGAGTCAGCAGCCCCTGGCCACGACTTCCTGGCCGAGGTCTGCCGGGCATGGGAACAGGAGGCATTGCGGGCCCAGGAGTTTGGAATTCGGGTGGTATGTGTGCGAACGGGAGTGGTTCTGGGAAAAGATGGCGGGGCATTCCCCCAGATGCTGCCTCCCTTTAAAATGGGTTTTGGCGGCAGACTGGGGAATGGCCGACAGTATATGTCCTGGATCCATATTGATGATCTTGTCGGAATCATGCTCCATGCCGCAACCCACGATTCCGTCAGCGGGCCGGTGAACGGGACCGCCCCGGAAGCAGTAACAAATAGTGAGTTCACCAAAATCCTGGCCGGAGCCCTGCACCGTCCGGCCCTCCTTCCCGTCCCTGGATTTGTTCTCAAGCTGGCTGTGGGCGAGTTTGCCACGGTTCTGCTGGCCTCGCAACGGGTGATACCGGAAAAGATCAGCCAGGCCGGGTATCAGTTTGTCTTTCCCGCCTTGAGCACAGCTCTGGCCAACCTTCTCTCACCCTGATGAGCCCGGACCCGACGCCCCGAGGGGTCCAACATCGACGGAGGAAGCCAGGGCGAATGACTCAACTGCTGCTCACCCTCATCCTGCTCTCCTTTGCCCATGTCTGCACCGCCGATGAATCCCACCACGTTCAGCAGCTCCGGGAGCTGGCCGGGCAAGGCGATGCTGAGTCGCAGTTTGCCCTTGCCCTGCTCTATGAACAGGGTGAAGGCGGAGTCGTTCGTGATCCCACCCATGCCGCCGACCTGTTTTTGCAGGCTGGCAAGGCAGGTATTCCCGCCGCCTGCCTCTATCTTGGAATCAAATATGAAAGTGGCAACGGGATAACGAGGAATCCCACGGAGGCGGCACGCTGGTACTGTTGCGCCGCCACAAAAAATTGGGCCATGGCCCAGTTTCTACTGGCGTGCCTCTACGAAAAGGGGCGGGGAGTGGAAAAAAACCTGATAAAAGCCGTCGCCTGGTATGAACTGGCGCAGGAACAGGGGTACCCTGCCGCCCGCGAATCCGCCCTCCGGTTAACTGCGGAAATGACCGCCGCCCAGGTGGAATCGGCCCGCAGCCTCGGCGCCGGGCTTTTGTCCACGGCCAACTGTTCAGGACTGTGAGACAGCCCGGCTGTTCACCGCTTCATCAGTTCCATGGCGGACTTTATAATGGATGGCGAGTCAAGGCCGCTGTTCTTCCACAGGGTTTTCTGGGGGCCATGCTCGATGAAATGATCGGGATGGGCGAGAATCATGGTTTTAACGGAAAAGAGATGCCGCGATGACAGGAGTTCAAGGACCGCGCTGCCCCATCCGCCCTGCCGGACGTTGTCCTCAATGGTGAGAACCCTTCCGGTGTGCTGCGCCCAGTGGGTGATCAAATCGCCATCCATGGGCTTGATGAATCGGGGGTTGATCACCGCCGCATCAATGCCGATTTTCACCAGCCCTTCCGCTGCCCGCAAGGCGGGATAGACCCGGTTGCCCACAGGGAGAAGGAGAATATCCTTTCCCTCGCGGAGCAACTCTCCCCGCCCGAATTCCAGCTTTTTCCAGTTACCGGTTAATTTTACCCCCTCCCCAACCCCGCGCGGATAGCGAATGGCGCAAGGAGAATGATGAAATATGGCGGTATAGAGCATGTGCTGCAATTCGTCCTCATCCTTTGGCGCCATACAGCTGAGATTTGGAATAAACCGCAGAAATGAGATGTCAAAGACGCCATGATGGGTGGGCCCGTCATCGCCGACCACGCCGCTCCGGTCTATGGCCAGGGTGACCGGCAGATTGGGCAGGCAGACATCATGGATGATCTGATCGAGGGAGCGCTGAAAAAACGAGGAATAGATTGCCACCACCGGCAGCATCCCCTCCAGGGCGAGGCCGGAGGCAAAGGTTACGGCATGCTGCTCCGCGATTCCCACATCAAAAAAACGCTCAGGAAACTCCCTGGCAAAATTGCTTAAGCCGGTGCCGTCCGGCATGGCCGCAGAAATAGCGGTTATCCGCTGATCGCCCCGGGCCAGTTTGATCATGGTGTCGCCAAAGACCCTGGTATAACTGATTGACTCAGCCAAAGACTTGGGGGCGCCGGTCTTCACGTCAAAGGGTCCCACCCCGTGAAAATTGCCGGGATTCTCTTCGGCAGGCCGATACCCTTTCCCCTTGGTGGTCAGGACGTGTACCAGCACCGGCCCGTCGAGGTTATCCCGGACATTTTCCAGGGTGGGAATCAACTCGTCGAGTTCATGACCGCGAATGGGCCCCACATAGTAGAACTTCAAGGCCTCAAAGAGCATGCCGGGGGTAAAAAAACACTTAAAATTCTCTTCACTCTTCTTCAGAAAACTTAGGATATTATCCCCTATTCCCGGCATTTCACGCAACCTCGCGGCAATATGATTGCGAAGCTGAACGATGGTCTTGCCGGTCATGCGGCGATTCAAAAAACTGGAAAGGGCGCCGACGTTGGGCGAGATGGACATCTCGTTGTCATTGAGAATGACGATGAGATTCTTGTCAAGATGGCCAGCCTGGTTCAAGGCCTCAAAGGCCATGCCGGTGGTCATGGAGCCATCCCCGATCACCGCCAGTACCCTGCTGCTGTCCTTTTTCAGATCCTTGGCCAGCGACATTCCCAGGGCGGCCGAGATGGAAGTCCCGGCATGGCCGGTCTCCAGGGCGTCATACTCACTTTCCCCAAACTTGGGGAATCCGCTCAACCCCTTGTACTGGCGCAGGGTGGGGAAACGCTCCTGCCTGCCGGTGACAAGCTTATGGGCATAGGATTGATGCCCGACATCCCAGATCAGCTTGTCCTTGGGGGTATTGAAGACATGGTGCAGGGCCAGGGTCAGCTCCACCACGCCCAGGCTTGGCGCAAGATGACCGCCGGTTTCGGAGACGGTGCTGATAATGGTCTCACGAATCTCCTCGGCGATACCTTCCAGTTGGCGAATGGAAAGGGATCGCAGGTCTTTCGGGGAGTGGATGTCTTTCAGGGCAACACATTTCTGATCCAGACAAGAGCTAGTCAACATTATGGCAATGATCGAGGTAGATTTTAAAAAGCAGACCTGATCCGTTCAGGTTGTATGCTCATGATTTTATTTGTTCTTTTGGCATTCCTCAATGGGACCGGGTAATGATGTACCGGGCAATGGCGCGCAGGGGGTCGGCCTTTGCGTCAAAGCTGATCAAGGCGGATTCAGCCTCCTCCACTGCCGCTTCAGCCTTCTGGCGAGTGGCCTCAATGCCGAAATAGGCCGGATAGGTGGCCTTGCCCCGACAGGCGTCAGACCCGGCGGCTTTCCCCAGTTGCGCCGTGGTACTGGTGGCATTGAGCAGATCGTCGACGATCTGAAAGGCCAGACCGACCTGTTCGCCGTAGCAGCGCAGGGCCTCCTTTTGCCCCTGATCCGCGCCGGCCGCAACCCCCCCGGCCAGAATCGAGGCCATGATCAGGGCGCCGGTCTTGCTGCGATGAATGGCGCGCAGGGTTTCAAAGGGAAATTCCTTGTGCTCATTGCTGATATCCAGGAGCTGACCACCCACCATGCCCAGCGAACCCGCGGCCCGGGCTATGAGATGAATGATGGCGAGGCGTTTCTCCGGCGGCAGGCCGCTCTCTTCGCCGCTGAGCAGGTCAAAGGCCCAGGTCAACAAACCGTCTCCGGCGAGGATGGCGCCCGCTTCACCATACAGCTTATGGTTTGTCGGCTTGCCCCGGCGCATATCATCATTATCCATGGCCGGCAGATCGTCGTGGATCAGGGAATAGGTATGAATACATTCCAGGGCGCAGGCAATGGGAAGAAGATCAGCATCCAGTTCCGGACGGGTGCCCACAGCCTCCGCTGCCGCCAGACAGAGTATGGGCCGAATTCTCTTGCCGCCGGCAAACAGGCTGTAGCGCATGGCCTCGACATGGGCGGCAAAAAGACCATTTTCCACCCCGGCAGCCAGCATATACCCCTCGAGGGCGCCTTCCACCGCCAGCCTCTGGTTATTCAGATATGTCTTGATCTCCATGATCGATCTCGTTAAAAGGAACAGACTCAAGCTGGCCATCTTTGCTGAGAAGGAGTTCAACTTTGGCTCGAACTTCGGTCAGGTTCCTGTTGCAGAAGGCCACAAGCTTGATCCCCTCGTCAAATTTTTTCAAACTGGCATCAAGGCTCAGATCACCGCTTTCCAGCTCTCCGGTGAGCTGTTCAAGACGGGCCAAGGCATTTTCAAAGGTTGGTTTCGCCATAGGAGTTCATTTTACCATGCAGGACAGCGCTTGAGTACGCTTGAAAGAGTGATGAAAACAACACTGAATTTGCCGCAACTTACCACTTACCACCAAAAACTTGAACCTTAATTATGGCATGAATGCACTGATCCCTGATTTTTTGCGCTGGTTGACCCATGAAAAGGGCTACTCTCTCCATACCGTCAACGGCTACCAGCACGATCTGCTTGAATTTTCGGCAAGCCTGGCTTTGGATCAGCCCATCCAGGCCATAGACGCCTCTGCTGTCCGCACCTTTGTCATTGGTTTGCATGGGAAAAATAATGCGGCAACGGTGGCCAGGAAACTCTCCGCCCTGCGCAGTTTTTTCCATTTTCTCCAGCGCCGGAAAAAAGTCTCCACCGACCCCCTGGCCGGGATCTCAGGCCCGAAAATAGCTCAATTAATTCCAGTCTTTCTCACCGTCGATGAGGTCTTCAGGCTCCTGGAAGCCCCGGATCAGCAGGACCGCTTCATGGCCCGGGACCGGGCCATCCTGGAACTCCTCTATTCCACCGGCATGCGGGTGGCCGAGCTTGTTTCCCGCAATCTGGAAGACCTTGATTTCGAAACTGAGATGCTTAAGGTGCGGGGCAAGGGCAGCAAGGAACGCCTGGTGCCGGTGGGTCGTCCAGCCCGGGAATCTGTCCAGGCCTGGCTGCCCAGCCGTCAGCAATTACTCCAGGAGCGGGCGGCCCGCGGACGGGAACTGGAGAAAACGGCCCTGTTTCTCAACGGCCAGGGCGGCCGCCTGAGCACCCGGAGCGTCGAGCGCCTGGTGCAAAGATACAGCGAACGGGTGGGAATCCCCCAGACCGTGACCCCCCACGCCCTTCGTCACTCTTTCGCCACCCATCTGCTGGAGATGGGCGCCGATCTGCGTTCGGTTCAGGAACTCCTCGGTCATGCCAGCCTGTCAACGACCCAACGCTATACCCATCTGACCCTTGATCACCTGGCCGAGGTGTACGACAAGGCACACCCCTTTTCGAAAAAGCAATAAGCGCAGTTCTTCAACATGGATTTCAACCACCTATTCAGGACATGACAAATATGAAAATCCGCTCAACAACCATTCTCGCGGTCCGCCACAATGGTCAGGTGGCCCTGGCCGGCGACGGACAGGTCTCATTGGGAAATACCATTATGAAACACAAGGCCCGTAAGGTGCGTCGCCTCTACCATGACCAGGTGATTACCGGTTTTGCCGGAGCCACTGCCGATGCCTTTACCCTTTTTGACAAGCTGGAACAGAAGCTCGAGCAGTATAACGGCAACCTGATGCGCTCGGCGGTGGAGCTTGCCAAGGAGTGGCGCACCGACAAGATGCTGCGCAAGCTGGAGGCCATGCTGGTGGCCGTCGATGCCGACCATTCCCTGCTCCTCACCGGCACCGGCGATGTTATCGAGGCCGATGACGGTGTCCTCGCCATCGGCTCCGGCGGCCCTTACGCCCAGTCCGCCGCCCTCGCCCTGATCCGCCACAGTGAGCTTGACGCCGAGGCCATCTGCCGCGCCTCCATGGAGATCGCGGCCTCCATCTGTGTGTTCACCAACCATTCCATTCTCATTGAAAAGATCGAACCCCGATAAACGGGATACGAGCCTTTCGCAGATTCTATTCTTGCAACAAAAACAAGAATAGAATCTGTAAGGCACGAATGGCCTGGTCACTCTTTCACTTTTTTTCTCAAAATCATCCATTATGAACTCGATTAATTCCATCCAGTCGTTCACCCCCAGAGAAATCGTCACCGAGCTTGATAAATATATTGTCGGCCAGGCCGACGCCAAGCGGTCGGTGGCCATTGCCCTGCGCAATCGCTGGCGTCGGCGTCATGTGCCCTCACCCCTGCGGGAGGAGATCGCTCCCAAGAATATCATCATGATCGGCCCCACAGGAGTCGGCAAGACTGAAATCGCGCGGCGCCTTGCCACCCTTGCCCAGTCCCCGTTTTTCAAGGTGGAGGCCTCCAAGTTCACCGAGGTCGGCTATGTCGGCCGGGACGTGGAGTCCATGATTCGCGATCTGGTGGAAATTGCCATCAGCATGGTCAAGGATGAGGAAAGAATACGAACAGGCGGTCTGGCCGAGGCCAATGCCGAAGAACGCATCCTCGATATCCTGCTGCCACCTTCAACATCAAGCCATATGGGCTCCTCGGACAGTCGCTCTTTCCTCCTCCAGGATGACGGAACGCGCCGGCATTCCATGCCTGCCGAGCAGCGGGAGGGGGCTTCCACCCGCGAGAAATTCAGGGAGATGCTGCGTGATGGACGACTTGATGAGCGCGAACTCGAGCTTGATCTCACCGACTTCCACAGCGCCCCCATGGTGGAAATCATGACCACTTCCGGAATGGATGATATGCAGTCCAACCTCCAGGATGCCTTCAGCAAGATCTTCTCCAACAAGAAAAAGAAACGGAAACTCAGGGTTCCAGAGGCTCTCACTGCCTTGATCAAAGAAGAAACCGAGCGCCTGGTGGATATGGACAAGGTGATGAAAGAGGCGCTGCGCCGCACCGAAGAATCGGGGATTATCTTTCTCGACGAGATCGACAAGATTGTCTCCCGCAGTTCGGGTGGACACGGCCCGGAGGTCTCGCGCGAAGGGGTCCAGCGTGATCTGCTGCCCATCGTGGAAGGCTCCACCGTGACCACCAAACATGGCATGGTCAAGACCGACCATATCCTCTTTATCGCCAGCGGCGCCTTCCATACAAGTAAACCTTCCGACCTGATTCCCGAATTGCAGGGACGTTTCCCCATTCGGGTGGAGCTGCAATCCCTGGGTCAGACTGAGTTTGTGCGCATTCTCACCGAACCGGAAAATGCCCTGATCAAACAGTATACGGCCCTGATGGCAACGGAGGGGGTGGAGCTGATCTTTGAGGCAGAGGCCATCGAGGAAATGGCCAAGATTGCGGTGGAGGTGAACCAGAACACCGAAGAGATTGGTGCCAGGCGACTGCATACGGTGCTGGAACGGGTCCTGGATGAGCTCTCCTTTGATGCCTCGGAACGAGGCAAAGTGAGGAAGGAACAGTTTGTGGTCAACGCGGCCTATGTCCGTCAACAGCTCGATGCCATTGTCGAGGATCAGGATCTGAGCCGCTTTATCCTCTAACCCCGATAAACGGGATACGAGCCTTTCGCAGATTCTATTCTTGCAAAAAAACAAGAATAGAATCTGTAAGGCACTAATTTTCCACCGCCCTTGCGCAAAAAAAAACACGCCGCTGAAACATCAGATGGAGCAGGAAAGCCCTTCTGATGTTTCAGCGGCGTGGCACGAGTTCAAAGGGCCTACTTCTGCCAAACGACCCCTCAGCGGACCTTTCAGGCCAGCGGATTTGTGAATACCGCCGCCGCCCCCAGCTCCCTTTCAATTTCCAGCAAGCGGTTATATTTGGCAATCCGTTCACTCCGGCAGGCCGAGCCGGTCTTGATCTGTCCACCGCCCATGGCCACCGCGAAATCAGCCATGAAGGTATCCTCGGTTTCACCGCTCCGGTGCGAGATGACAAAGCCCCAGCCCGCCTGACGGCAGAGATGGATGGCCTCCATGGTCTCGCTGACGGTGCCGATCTGATTGAGCTTGATCAGCACCGCGTTGGCAGATTTCTCCTCAATGCCGCGGGCGATAAAGCGGGTATTGGTGACGAAAAGATCGTCGCCCACAATCTGGGTCTTTGCACCCAGAATCGCGGTGTGTTCCTTGAATCCTGCCCAGTCATTCTCCGCCAGTCCGTCTTCGATGGAGATGATGGGATAGTCGGCAACCCATTTTCGGTAGAACTCGGTCATCTCGGCGCTGGTCTTGGTTCCCTGGCCGGACTTGTGCAGATGGTAGGCACCGTTTTCAAAAAACGAGCTGGAGGCGGGGTCAAGGGCAATGGCGATGTCAACACCCGGACGGTAGCCGGCATTTTCAATGGCGGTGATGATCAGCTCACAGGCCTCGTCGTTGCTTTTCAGATTGGGCGCAAACCCTCCCTCATCTCCCACACTGGTGGAGTACCCCTTCTGCTTGAGAATTTTTTTCAGGGCGTGGAAGGTCTCGGCACCATAGCGCAAGGCCTCGGCAAAACTCGGGGCACCGATGGGCATGACCATAAATTCCTGGAAATCGACACTGTTATCGGCATGCATGCCGCCATTGATGATGTTCATCATCGGAACCGGCAGATGAACCGCTCCAGGCCCACCCAGATAGGCGTACAGAGGAAGTTTTGAGACCTCAGCTGCGGCCTTGGCCACGGCCATGGACACCCCGAGGGTGGCGTTGGCGCCCAGCTTCCCTTTATTGGCAGTTCCGTCCAGGTCAACGAGGAGGCGATCAATGGCAGCCTGCTGGACAGGGTTCATACCGAGAAGGGCCGGGGCAATCAGGGCATTGACGTTGGCCACGGCCTGGAGAACGCCTTTGCCGTTATAGCGCCTGGCGTCTCCATCGCGAAGCTCCACTGCCTCATGCTCGCCGGTGGAGGCCCCGGATGGAACGGAAGCCGACACCTGAATCCCATTACTCAGGGTACAGAAGACGCGCACGGTGGGATTCCCGCGAGAATCGAGGATTTCCAGGGCCGACAACGAGCTGATGACTGCTTGCATATTTTCTCCTTCTAAAAAAAAAATCAGTCTGAAAAGCTGAGCATCCCCTGCCTTCACCCTGCCGCCGCCTCCCCGGGAGGATGCACGGGGCGAGGGCACGGGAACTCAACATGGTTTCATGGTCATAAAAAAGGTCCCTATCCCGGAGCACCCCATCTCCTTCGTCATCGGCCTGCCCACGGACAAACCAGCGCACTGCCCAGACCTCTTTCTCGCATATGAAGCACGACCGAAGAGTTCCAATGCGCGGATTTCCGATCCTTTCCGGCAAAAAGCTGGAGAGTTCCAAAAAAAAGAAGACAGCGGGAAGGGTGTGACAAAGCCTTTGCCATCCATGGACAACAAAGGCTGGAGGTCATGAAGACCTGTGGGAAAAACATCCAACTGCAAAGGGGGTCTTTGCAGGCAAATCTAAAGCGCGCTTCCGTTTCTTGATGGTTTCTTGCCGATGGAAGCGTACTTCCTGTCGGTGGCTGACTTTTTCCCGCTGGCGGCAATATACTTCTTTTGATTGGATGGTTTAATCTCGATCACAACCGCCTCTTTCTCTTTCATTCCCTTGATCTCATTGGCAGCAACATCCTTCTCCTTCGCTCCCTTGATCTCACTGGCAACAAGTTCTTTCTCCTTCACTCCCTTGATCTCTTTGGCAACGGCACCTTTGCCCTTGGATGGTTTCACCTCAGCGACCATAAATTTGATCTCCTCCTGAGGCTGGGCCGGGACTAAATCTCCACCAAAAATAAAGGGGCGAAAATCCTGAAAGACATACCGTTTCTCGGCCACCGACACCATGGGCGGATTGTGGTGTCCCTGGAAAAAATCATAGCCCTGCTTCAGGTTTTCCCAGAATGGAATCCAGGGCGAATTGGCGTATTTCGCCAGGTTGGCCCAGGTCATCCGAAAGGGAAAGATATGAACGGATAAATGATCCTGGCCATTGCTCATGGCCGCGTCCACTATGGTGTAAATCTCTTCGATGGGAGAATCCTCCATGGCAAAACAACCCAGGGATTCACATTTACCATGAACCATCAGGGCCCCACCGGTATGATTATGGAGCCGGTCATACTCATTGGGATAGCCCAGATTAAAGGATAGGTGATAATCACTCCAGGGATTGAGGGCAGAGGCGCTGACGGTGTAGAACCCTTCCGGACTCTGCTTGTCCCCCTCTCTTAACTTGGGGCCAAGTCCGCCGGAGAAGGTACAGATGTCGTAGGTCTTGAAGAGCTCATAGGTTACGCCACTTTTTACCCAGACCTCCAGCTCACTTTCTTCCTTGAAAATCCGCAAAAAAATGGGCTGCCCCATCACCAGATTTTTTTTCTCCATTTCACTTTTCAATCCCGGGGCGAGGCGCTGAAAGGCCGCTCTCGATATCTCGCTCCTCGGGACATTGGCCTCTGCATGACCAGACGCAGCGAGGCTGAGGGAAAGAAGACAGGCAGCAAAGAAAGGCACAACAAGCTTACCAGGACGCATGACCAAGGAGATGACAGGTGGCATGATAATATGAAAAGGGCTGTTTGGATTGAATCTGAATGGGGGAGCGGTGAAGACGCACCCCCACCACATGGTACCTGTTAGAATCACAAATGGTACCAAGAATAAATCAGGAAATACCAAGAAAGTCCAGAAAAAAGAGCAGTTATAAGCAAAAACTTCAGGCCCTCGGGATCCGTACGGCCCGTCAGACCCATCCGCAGGGTTCAATAAAAAATGGCATCAAGCAAGGATTCACGGGGCGGTGAAATTTCATCGCCACCACCCTTGCCTTGCCGCTGAAGGCCGAACATGGCCAGCACGTTGTCATCCATACACAGGCGGTAATCGGTGGACGAGATAATATTCCGATCTTTCGGGTTGATCAGCCGGGCCGAGATATACATGACGCGATCGGTGTGAGAATAGGTGCCCACCAGAATAGCCTGGGGTGACAGCGACTTTTGTCCTGAGAGATCCTGCATATTGCGGGAAAGCATGATCTCTCCGGACTGCTCCCGCATAAGCAGGGTCTCACGAAGCTTGATCTCCTGAACAGTGTAATTCAGCTGAACCAGGCGTGAGGTGATATGCTCCTGGAGGATTCTGCCGAATCTGGACGTCTCCTTCAGATCATCATTATTGACAAAGGTGGTGGTCAGAATCGGCAATTCCGTCTGCAGGGGCACAAGGGGCGGATTGGCCTGCCGGGTAAGCTCCTCGGCAATTTGAGCAGCCAGATTGATCAGATTTTTCTCCGCCCCCAGATGTTTTTCCAGGGGAGTGCAGTTGAATGCGGAACAGCCCGCCACGCAAATGGGCAGCACCAGAATCAGGAACAATCGACTCAAGGCGGTGAAAAGATGGTTCATCATCATGGCAAATGGCATCAAAGATGGGATGGGGATGGTCAACGGTCAGTGGTCTGGATGGCATATAAGCGGGCGCTCTGCCGAGAGTGCCCGAAGCCCTGGCCTAATGTAATAGATAACCGGGATTCTGAACAGATATTTATTGGCGGATATCGGCGCAACGATCCTGATTCGTTTACCTGGATCTCCGCCATGGACGCAAGGGGCCATGGTAAAACAGGCAGGCTCTTTTTCTTGGGTGAAAGAAAACAGGTTTTTTTCGTGCCGGGCATCGGCATCTAAACCTTGTGCCGATTCCAAAAATCTGCCATCATGGCCGTACCATCAACCACCCCATTCCTCTCCCAATACTAAGCACCCATGACTACGCCATCTCCCTTCAATATCGTCCTGGTCGAGCCCGACATTCCACCCAACACCGGCTCCATTGCCCGTCTCTGCGGGGCCACCGACACCATCCTCCATCTGGTCAGACCCCTGGGATTTTCCACCGACGACAAACACCTGAAGCGGGCTGGCCTGGATTACTGGCGCTTTGTCGATATCCGATATTGGGACGGGCTGGACCAGTTTCTCGCGGCCCAGCCCGAGACCCGACTCTTTTTCTTCACCACCAAGGTTTCCAGATCATACACCGAGGCCGGCTTTGCCCCGGGAGATTTCCTGGTCTTTGGCAAGGAGACCAAGGGTCTGCCGGAAGAGATCCTTTCCCTTTACCACGACCGCTGTTATACCCTGCCCATGACCAACCCCAATATCCGCAGCCTGAATCTGGCCATGACGGCGGGTATTGTGCTCTATGAGGCCTTGAGACAAAGGGACCTGCTGAAAAGATAGCGGGCAGGTGGACAGATTTTTTCCGCGATTTTCGCTGCCCCCCGATCTCCCTTTTCTTTTTTTCTATTTCCTGTTTTCCGATAACGATGTATCCTGTCCTGCTTTTCATAGATGTTCGAACCCCGATGAACGGGATGGTGCCTTTCGCAGATTCTATTCTTGCAAAAAAACAAGAATAGAATCTGTAAGGCACTGAAAACTTCTGCCATATTCATTACATTTGTCCACTTTACTGCAAGGAGATAGCAAATGCCTCAACGCGTCTTTAACTTTAGTCCCGGTCCGGGAACCCTGCCCTATGAGGTCCTTGAACAGGCCGCAAAAGATATCGTCAACTTCCAGGACACCGGAATGGGGCTGATCGAGCTCAGCCATCGCTCCAAAGAGTTTATGGCTGTGACCGCCAATGCCGAGCAGCTGTTGCGCGAGCTTCTGGAAATCCCGGATAATTACAAAGTCCTGTTTCTGCAGGGCGGTGCCTCCAGCCAGTTTTTCATGATCCCCATGAACCTGCTGGGGCCCGGCAAAAAAGCCAGCTACCTGAACACCGGGGTCTGGGCTAAAAAGGCGCTCAAGGAGGCCAAGCTCTTTGGCGATATCCATGTCGCCTACTCCAGTGAAGATGTGAAGTTCAACCGGGTCCCGGCGGAGACCGAATACACGGTCCCGGAAGACTCCGAATACCTCTACTTGGTCTCCAACAACACCATCTACGGCACCCAGTTTGCAAGTTTCCCCAGCACCGACAAGATGCTGGTCTGCGACATGTCCTCCGACATCCTGTCCCGCAAGTTTGATGTCAGCAAGTTCGGCCTGATCTTTGCCGGAGCCCAGAAAAACATGGGCCCCGCCGGCGTCACCGTGGTCATTATCCGGGACGATCTGCTGGATCGCACCCCGGCTGGCACCCCCACCATGCTCTCCTACAAGACCCATGCCGACAACGGCTCCATGTTCAATACCCCACCCTGCTTTTCCATCTATGTGGTGGGCGAGGTCTTGAAATGGCTGAAGAAAAACGGCGGCGTTGCCGCCATGGAGCAGACCAACAGGGAAAAAGCGGCCCTGCTCTACGCGGCCATTGACGCCACCCCTTACTATCGCGGCCATGCCGAGCCATCCTCCCGCTCCCTGATGAATATTCCCTTCAACCTGCCGACCCCGGAGCTCGAGGCCAAATTCATCGCCGAGGCCACCCAGGCCGGACTGAACGGGCTGAAAGGGCACCGCTCCATCGGCGGCTGCCGGGCCTCGATCTACAACGCCTTTCCGCGCGAGGGCGTGGTCAAGCTGGTGGAATTCATGGGGGCGTTTGCAAAGAACAATCCGGCCTGATACAAAGCGTGAACTACGACGGCGATATCATCCGACCGCCCAGCGAGGCCGATTCCATCATCCTCCAGGTGACGGTGGGATGTTCCCATAATCGCTGCACCTTCTGCGGCGCCTATAAAGACGAGAACAAAAAATTCCGCATCCGCACCGACGAAGAGATTGCCGAAAATATCGCCTTTGCCGCCCGTTACTGCACCCGCCAGCGCAAGGTGTTTCTGGCGGACGGCGATGCCCTGATCCTCTCCCAGAAACGACTGGTTCCCCTTTTCGCCCGTATCCGCCGTGAACTTCCCCAGATCCGGCGCATCTCGCTCTATGGAAATGCCAAGGCGATCCGCTCCAAGACCCTGGAAGAGCTGCGGGAGCTGAAATCCCTGGGTCTGGACCGGATCTATATGGGACTGGAAAGCGGCGATGAGACCATCCTTGCCCGCATTGACAAGGGCGAAACGCCCGCCTCCATGATCAGCGCCGGGCGCAAGGTGGCGGAGGCCGGCATCTTCCTGTCGGTGACCGTGCTCCTCGGCCTGGGCGGAGTGGAATTGAGCCGCCAGCACGCGGAGGCCACCGGACGGGTCCTGACCGCAATGGCGCCGCGCCAGATTGCCGCCTTGACGCTGATGCCCCTGGCCGGAACTCCCCTGGGCGATGCGGTGGAAAACGGCTCCTTTCAACCCCCCGACCCGGTGGCCATGTTGAAAGAACTCAGAAGAATGCTTATCTCCATCAACTGCGACAAGGTTCAGTTCATGGCCAACCATGCCTCCAACTATCTGCCGATCAGCGGCAGACTGGGCCGGGACAAGGATGCCATCCTCGCCATCATTGACCGGGCCCTGGATGGCGGAATCGCCCTGACCCCGGAAGCCTGGCGGGCCTTATAGCCTTCACCCCGGAATTCCAATGACCGATAAAACCGACCTGCGCAATCTGACCCAGGATGAAATCATCCGCTACGTGGAATCCCTTGGGCAACCGGCATTCCGGGGCCGCCAGATCATGTCCTGGCTGTACCGTCCCGGGATCACCCAATTTTCCGAGATGACCGATCTGGCCAAGGAGTTCCGCCAGATCCTCAGCGACAACGCGCGCATCTCCCGCTTTACCGATCCCGTCCTCGAGTGCTCCAGTGATGGCTGCGTTAAATTCGGCTTCACCCTCGATGACGGCAGGATCATCGAATCCGTGCTGATTCCGGAACCGGACCGCAACACCCTCTGCGTCTCCTCCCAGGTGGGATGCGCCATGGGATGTTCCTTCTGCCTCACCGCCACCATGGGCTTTATCCGCAACCTGATCCCCTCCGAGATCGTGGGCCAGGTCTGCGCGGCTGACGAATTCCTGCGCTCCCAGCCGGAAGGCGAGCGCATCGGCCCGGAACGGGTCACCAACGTGGTGGTCATGGGCATGGGTGAGCCGCTCAACAATCTCGACAATCTGCTCAAGGCCCTCTCCATCCTCACCGAACAGCGGGGCCTGGATCTCACCAACCGCCGCATCACCGTTTCCACCTGCGGCATCGTTCCCAAAATGCGGCACTTGGGCGAAAACTCCGACGCCAATCTGGCCATCTCCCTGCACGCCACCAATGACGCCACCCGCAGCCGGCTTATGCCCATTAACGACCGCTATCCCCTGGACATGCTTCTGGCCGCCTGCCGCGACTTTCCCATGCCCAAACGAAAACGGATCATGTTTGAATATATCCTGTTCAAGGGCATCAACGACTCCGACGCCTGCGCCCGCGAACTGGCCAAAAAATTACGGGAAATCCCCTGCAAGATCAACCTTATCCCCTACAATGAATCACCCGGACTCCCCTATGAGAGTACCCCCATGCCCCGGATCCTTGCCTTCCAGAAGATCCTTATGGATGCCAACTATTCGGTTTTCATCCGCAGCAGCCGGGGCTCGGATATCTCGGCGGCCTGCGGCCAGCTGGCAAACAAGGAAGCAGATTGTCAGCGACTCCCAACGTGAGCCTGTCCCGACACCAACCCCGACAAGGAGCAGAACATGCCTGAACTCAAAGAGTGCAGCGGATTTCAGTACCTCAAAGACACCCGTTTTGACCGGCGCACCATCCAGGACCGGCACCGCCCCTTTATTGCCGAGGTCGAGACCTTCAAGCACTACCCGCAAGCCGGGAAAGTCGCCCTACCGCGAACCTGGCAGCTCACCGAGGAGCACCTCAGTCCCCTTATCGAGAATCGCCGGTCTGTGCGCAAATATGCCCAGGAGCCCCTCAGCCTGGAACACCTCGCCTTCCTGCTCTGGGCCTCGCAGGGCGTGACCGGTCAGGCCGGACGATACCTTTTTCGGAGCACGCCATCGGCGGGCGCCCTCTATCCCGTGGAAACCTATCTCAGCGCCCACTCCGTGGCCGGACTCGCCGCCGGTCTCTATCATTTTGACGTGCAGCATTTTGCCCTCGACCCATTGACGGAAGGGGATCAGGCCGAGGCCGTGGCCCGTGCCTGCCTCGATCAGAGCTTTATGGCCCAGGCGCCGGTGGTGTTTCTGTGGACGGGGGTCTTCCGACGGGCCATGCACAAGTATGGCAACCGGGGCGTCCGCTATATCCTCCTTGACGCCGGCCATATCTGCCAGAATATGATGATCGCCGCCGAAGCCGTGGGCTGTGGCAGCTGCGCCGTCGCCGCCATCTATGACAGTGAGATCAACCAGCTGCTGCAAATTGACGACGAAGAAGAATCTATCCTCTATGCCGCCGCAGTGGGCAAAAAACTCATCCCTTAGCGCTGGAGCTGCTCCCGCTTAACACGCCCTATGTTCGCCCTTGTTGTCAGCATCCCCATCTCTGGGGTGTTCTGATGGCAAGAGCCATTTCCCCCTGCTCACACAGACCGCAGCAGGATTTTAAGGCACTCAATAAAAACGGGGCCTGAGCACCTTATTTTTGGTGGACTCAGACCCCGACGGATTTCCAGATTCCAAGGAAGATCAGGGCACTCATTGAACCGAACCTGGAATGGAACCAGCCTCCCCTCAGGTCATGCGGATACGCTCACAGTCGGGACAGATCCAGGTGGGCCCGTTGCTGATTCCCCACAGATTTTCCTGGAAACAGTCCTCGCAGATCATAAACCCGCAGGGACAGCTCAGGCAGTAGGGTTTTTTGGCCTTGCAGCAGTGACACTGGTATTCGCCAAGCTTTCTTCGCCGATACCCGCCGCCTTCCGATTTTTTCCCGCTTTTGTCAGTCATCACTCCAACTCCTTTTCCAGCCATTGCCGATACCCTTCACTGACATGGGCAATGACCGTGGCAAGAATCTCCGGGACTTCATAGGGGTGCGCCGCACGGAGAACCTCCTCCAGCTCCTGGTAACGGAGCTCGTCGCTCTTCATTGTCAGAACATACTCCTCCGCCGAGACGATTTCCCCTTGCCACCAGTAGGAACTGCTGACCGGGCCGGAAATCTGGGCACAGGCGACAAGCCGTTTCCGCAGAAGGAGAGTACCCAGTTTTTCAGCATCGGCGCGACTCTCGAGGGTGGTGGTAATCAGCAATGGCACATCCATACGACACGCTCCTTTCCCATAAGTTCAAACCTCATCATTCTTTGACCACCTTCTTTTTTTCCGATATTCGTACCTTACCGATTATTTTCTTGTTTTTTTTGCAAGAATAGAATCTGTAAAAGGCACTTATCCCGTTCATCGGTTAGAATACCTTGGAGGCTGCTACCCAACACATCATGCCCTTGCCCGCCGGAACTGGGGGGCAATCCATGACCACCACCCGCAACCATAAAAGAGACCAAAACCCATGCTCCTGGCCATTGATATCGGCAACTCCCACACCGTCCTCGGACTGTTTCACCACGACCAGCTTATCGGTCAGTGGCGATTCCATTCGGACCGGAATCGCACCGAGGATGAACTGGCCATCCAGTGCCATGGCCTCTTTTCCATGATCGGCGTGGACTGCGGCGAGATTTCCCATTGCATTCTCGCAAGCGTCGTACCAGCCCTGGAAAAAATATGGACTTCCTGGTGCCGGAAATACCTTGCAGCCCAGTTGGCCCAACCGCTCCAGGTGGTGACGGCGCAGTGGATACGGCAGCATCTGGCCATCCACACCGAGCATCCCGATGAGGTCGGGGCCGACCGTCTGGTCAACGGTATTGCCGCCTGGCAGAAATATCAATGCCCGCTGGTGATTATTGACTTCGGCACCGCCATCACCTTCGATTGCGTGACCGCAGGCGGTGAATTTATTGGCGGCCTGATCCTGCCGGGGATCAGCATCTCCCTTGCGGCCCTCTCGGCCCATACCGCCAAATTACCGCCCATTGACCTGAGCATCGGGCCGGACAAGGTCATTGGCACAACCACCATCGAGGCCATGAAAAGCGGCATTCTCCATGGCTATGGGGCCCTGGTGGATGGCCTGATTGCGCGCATCGCGGCGGAGATGCCGGAGTCTCAGGGGACTTGCAAGGTGATTGCCACCGGCGGCATGGCCCACCTCATCGCCCCCTACAGCCAGGCCATCTCCGAGCTTGACCCCACCCTCACCCTCACCGGTCTCCATTTTCTTTCCACCCATGGCCGCAACGCTGACCCGGATCAGACCAGTGCCGCTGATGCCCGCAATATCCCGGGAGCAAGCCATGGCTGACGCGACCATGCCGCCGGACATCCCTGCCCCGCTCAAGCCCGGCGCGGTCATCGGGATCATCGCTCCAGCAGGGCAGATCCGTGATCTGGAGGGATTTCAGGCCGGAGTCCAGATCCTTTCTGAGATGGGATTTGAGGCCAGATTCCCGCGTGAGCTCTGGGCCGGGCAGGGATATCTGGCCGACAGCGATGTCAACCGGGCGGAAGAGCTGAACCGGATGTGGGCCGACCCGCAGATTTCGGCCCTGCTTTGCCTGCGCGGCGGCTACGGCTGCCTGCGCATGGCCGCCAGGATTGATCTGACCCAGGTGCGCCAGCAGCCGAAATTCCTCATTGGTTTTTCCGACATCACGGTCCTGCACAGCCACCTCTTGCAGCAGGCAGGGCTTGTTTCCCTGCACGGGCCCACCCTGTCCACCCTGGCCGCCAGTGACAAAGACTCCCTGCAACGATTCCATCAGTGCCTGACCGGGAACTGGCGCGTTCCCCTGCAAATAAAGGGGGTGGAAATACTCCGGGGAGGAGCTGAGATCAGGGGCCGCCTCATGGGCGGCAACCTGAGCACCCTGCTCTCCCTGCTCGCCACCCCCTTTGAGCCGGACTATGGCGGACGGATTCTTTTTCTTGAGGATGTGGGTGAACCACTCTACCGCATTGACCGGATGCTGACCCAGCTCTGGCTGACGGGCAGACTGCAGAAGCCGGCCGGGATTCTCCTGGGTGATTTTTCCCTGACCAGAGGGATGGAGACCAACGAAAAAATCGGTCATCACCAAGCCATATGGGAGCGGGTTCTGCAACTCACCGCCGCCTCCGGGATTCCGGTGTGGGGCGGATTTCCCTTCGGGCATGGGGTCGCCAACCTGACCCTGCCCCATGGCGCCGAGGCAATCATGGACAGTGGCAACGGCAAGCTCTTCTTTTTATAAAGAAATCTCTACAATTCTCAAGTCACGACCGGGAATCTCCCCCGCCTTCACGCCATACGCCGATACTGAATGGCCTCGGCCACATGGCCCAGCTGCAAGGACTCACTGCGATCCATGTCGGCAATGGTGCGTGCGATCTTCAAGATCCGGTGATAGCCCCGCGCTGACAGGCCAAGCTGTTCCACGCTTTTTTCCAGAAGCCTGGTTGAAGGCGCGTCGAGGACGCAATATTTCCGGATATCCTTCGGCCCCATCTGGCCGTTGCAGAACACCAGCCCCTGCCGCTCATGGCGCTCATAGCGTTTCCGCTGCACCTCGCGGGATGCGTCCACCCGCTTCTTGATATCGGCGGATGATTCGCCCTGCCGCTCGGCGCTCATCTCCTTGAACGGCAAGGCCGCCACTTCCAGGTGGAGATCAATGCGATCCAGCAGGGGCCCCGAGACCCGGCTGGTGTAGTTGTGAATCTGGGCCGGATTGCACCCGCATTCCTTGCGCTTATCCCCGTAAAAGCCGCAGGGACAGGGATTCATGGCCACCGCCAGTACCACCCTGGCCGGAAATTTGAGGCTGAGATTGGCCCGGGCAATGGTGACAGTGCCGTCTTCCAGGGGCTGGCGCAGCACCTCCAGAACATGCTTTTTAAATTCCGGGAGTTCATCGAGGAACAGTACCCCGTTATGGGCCAGCGACACCTCACCGGGACGGGGAATCTGGCCGCCGCCGATGAGTCCGGCATCGGAGATGGTATGGTGCGGGGAACGAAACGGGCGGGTGGCAATGAGCGGCATATCCTCCGGCAGCAGGCCGAGGATGGAATAGATCTTTGAGGTCTCCAGGGCCTCGGCAAAGCTGAGATCGGGCAGGATGGTGGGGAGACGGCGGGCGAGCATGGTCTTGCCGGAGCCGGGCGGCCCTTTGAGGAGGATATTATGGCCTCCCGAGGCGGCAATTTCCAGGGCCCGCTTCACATGCTCCTGACCCTTGACCTCATTGAAATCCACATCATAGTGCCGGGACCGGGCAAAGGAGCTGGCCGGATCGATATGAAAGGGCAGGCATTCCCGCTTGCCGGCGAGAAACTCAACGGCCTGATGCAGGGTATCAATGGCAATGACATCAATGCCATCCACCACCGCCGCCTCCATCTTGTTGGCCTCCGGGACAAGAATCCCGGCCATGCCCAGTTCCCGGGCCGCCAGGGTGATGGGCAGCACCCCGCGCACCGCCCGGACCCCGCCATCCAGGGAAAGCTCACCCAGGACCCAATAGCGGCCCAGCTTTTCGCTCTCCAGGGTTCCGGTGGCCGCCAGAATCCCCAGGGCCATGGGCAGGTCAAACCCGGCTCCGCCTTTTTTGATATCCGCCGGGGCCAGATTCACGGTGATCCGGCGCTGGGGAAACTCGTAGCCGCAGTTCCTGATCGCCGCCTTGACCCGATCCTTACTCTCGCGCACACTGCCATCGGGCAAACCCACCGTGGTAAAGACCGGCAGCCCCAGGGCAATATCCACCTCGACCTCCACCGCCAGGCCATCCACCCCCGCCACCGCGCCACTTTGTATTTTTGCCAGCATGAAATTCTATGGTTCCTCGCTGTTTGCAATGGGAAAGGAAAAATGGGGGACTGCGCCAAAAACGGTATCAACCGGCTCAAGAAGAGGTCCCGTCCTTTTTCAAACGGCCCCGGACCTCGTGACCAGCGCCCCCATGGCAAGCCCTGTAAGTGTCCAGAACGCGGACCAGGGGAGCCAAGGGCCCATGATACCGAGTTGAATTCCCGGCGTCACCCTAATTTTTTATACGCATGGAGCAGAACAGGGCTGGCCGGGTGCAGAGGAAAAGCCATGACCCCTCTGGCCTGGAGCATACCGCCCTCCCCTGGCGCCATCTCCTTGACCGCAGATGCACTGAATTCGGGCCGGGAGCCCGTCCTCTTTGGGGCAGAGGACAGCTTCGGAAGCAACCCTTGCCCCGCCATCAGGGAAGTGTCCACCCTTTCAATACCACCTCCAATGCTGATCTGGAAATAAGATGGACAAAAAATGGAGTCCGGTTAGAGTGCTGAGTCAGAGGGAATTCCACGGTATCGCGCCGGTGGAGGGTATGACTGGAACAAGGACGCCGCGATCCGAAAGGAGGCGCGGCACGGGAAAGGTGTTTTTTTGAAAAATTTAGTGACAATCGCGGCACAGACATTTCTACTCTGGGTCATTTACTCTCTGGGGACCTGGATCGTAAAGTATTTCCATATCCCCCTGCCGGGCAGCGTGCTGGGCATACTGATCCTCTTTGTCCTCCTGTCCCTGGGAGTGATCAAGGAACGGTGGCTGTCGGCGGCAGTCAATCCCCTGCTCAAGCATCTCTCCTTTTTCTTTATTCCCATTGCCGTGGAATTGATGCAATGGGGGGATTTATTCATAAAAAAAGGGCACCTGCTCTTTCTACCCCTGGTGCTCAGCACTCTGGTTGCACTCCTGGCAACGGGCGGAGTGGTTGAACTTTTCAGCAAAAGCAACAAAGAGGAAAAGGAGTAGTGGACATGCAGGGGACAGCCATAACAGTGTTTACAATAGTGCTCACCGTCGGCATTTATCTGATCAGCCTGAGAATCTGTCAAAAGATACAAAAACCGTTTTTGACCCCCTTGCTGATCAGCACGACGGTCATCATCCTTGTCCTGGTTTCTTCGGGCATCACCTTCGAACAGTACAAGCCGGGCAAGGCCATTCTGACTTTTTTACTGGGCCCGGCCACCGTCGGACTGGCCCTGCCGCTGTACCTGAACCGCCAGCTTCTGCGCAAAATGCTCCTTCCCATACTGCTGGCCATTGTCTGCGGTTCCATAGCCACCGTCACCACCGCCGTTGTGCTGGCCCGGATGAGCGGGCTTGATGTCTTGCTCGTGACCTCCATGGCCACGAAATCCATAACCGCCCCCATCGCCATCGAAATCTCCCGGATTATCGGCGGCGATCCGGCCATAGCCGTTGCCTTTGTGGTTTTTACCGGTACGCTGGGTTCAATGATCGGCCCCAGTTTCCTCTCCTTGTGTAAAATCAACACCCCCGTCGCCCGAGGGCTGGCCATGGGACTAGCCGCCCACGGCCAGGGCACGGCCACGATCCTCCGGGAAGGACAACTTCTGGGAGCCATGGCCGGGGTGGCCATGGCCCTGTCGGCAATCTTCGTTTCATTTATCGCCCCGTTTTATATCCCCTGGCTCCTGTAACGGGGCTTCCCTCCGGCGCAAAAAGCAGTGTCCCCTGCACAAAAAACTGGCTCTATCTTCTCGCCGTGCGGGGTCCTTGTGGTTCTTGTCCAAGAGACGCGCCAATTAATCCCGCCATTCCGGAACCTTTGACAAAAAGTCCTCTCTCCCAGTTGTTTCCTCGCACTGCCGCTCCCTGATTTACAGGGCCGGATTCCTCCCTGGAATTACTGGCCGGATT
>JACDZF010000289.1 GCA_013426795.1 Desulfocapsa sp.
TATTTTTCATGTTCTTTTTGCCACCACCTTCCATTGTCTTAAAGCAGATTTTGTCAATCGCATCTTGAGCACCGCATTGTTCGGCCCAAGCACGTAAAATACGCTCATCACTTTCCCCTTCCACATAAAGAATGTACGGGGCTGCCATCAGTCGGGTGATATCCTCATTGGAGACTTCCGACATAGCTCTCAATATTTCTGGCGTCGATGGGATGCGCGTCGGCGTCTGGCTGAGCAAAGAGACTATTTGACTGGCATCAACACCCCGTACAAATTCTTCGGCATGGGTTGCGATCAGAAATTGAACCTTTCTTTCAAGGGATTTTCTTTTGAAAAAATCGAGAATCTCACGTTGCAGGTTCACGTGCAGGTGTGCATCAGGTTCATCAAGGAGTATGGTGGTAGGTTCATACCCGTAGAGAAAAGCCAGGAGAGTCAGTGTCTGGTGAAACCCACTCCCTCCGGAGATGATGTCATAATTCTTGCCGTTTTGTCGATATTCAACGGTGATGTAGACATCCCCGGCTGAGTCGTATTTTGGCTCGCGGATCTTGACCGAAAACCAGCGCTCCGTAATAGCAGCCAGTTCCTTCCAGTCTTCACGCGGGGGGCGTTTTGGACTACGACCCTCTGCCTCTCTTTCGTGCTGAGAATACACTCGCAACAATAAATTACGCAACACACTGCCGGGTTGACCCTTACCTATTTGTTGCCGAATCGGAGAAACGTCCAACCATTTCTCATTAGGCTCTAGCCCGGAGAACGGGGGGACATAAGCAATTTTCGGTAGGTTTCCCTGCATCTCATATTCTCGAAACTTTGTCCAGTTATCACTGGGAATGGCATAGATGGTCTGAGGCGAGTGGTAACGTAAATCAATACCGAAAGAATCGGTTTTTCCTGTTTCCTGCTGCCATTCTACACGGATGCCAATCAAAATATATTCCTGCTTTTTTTACTAACTCCGTCAACTTCTTTCAATGGCCAATGACGGTCCGTTCTATCCTTCCAGAGGAGGTTGAATTCCGGTAACGGGAGAGCTGTGAAGTTCGGCAAGACCACCTGAATGCCTTTAGAGCCAGTCCTCTTGGATCGATGAAATTCATCGACGCAGAACTGCCAAATAGCCAATGCTTGGAGCACTGTGCTTTTACCAGAGTTATTACGACCCACCAACAGGTCAAACTGTGTAAAATCGTAGACCCGTTCGCCCACACTTTTAAAATTACGCAGTGTCAATTTCGTGATCATAGAAGAAGATACCTCACAATATGCAAATGATTTCGAGTCACGTTCGGAACACCTTCATCACTTCGTCTCCGAGATGATTGATCACCTTCACTGCGATACGACCACTTTTGGGTTTATCGAAGGGGCGGGAGGTGTCGCTGTTGAGAGTGTCCCAGGCTTCCTGGTCGATCTCGGCCTTGAGGGTGGTCTTGAGAGATTTATAGGGATCGTTGGCTCCGAGGAAGTATGCATGGCGGACGAAGAAGCTCTCTTCGTTGTAGTCGGTGTCGATGAACCAGCAGGCAATGCCATCAGGGCCGTCGCTGCGGACTTCGCCAGTATTGGGATGGAAAACGTCTACGCCGTTGACTTTGACCTGGATTTGATCGTTTTGACTCTCAATAATGTCGATGTCCGGCTCTCCGAAGATGACAAAGAGGTTTCCCTTGCCGGTATTCTTGAGGTCAGCGGCCATATGCAGGTCGGCATTCATCCTGGCTTTGAGAACCGGAATGCGACCGAGATGATCAAATTCCGACGAGTGGGCATCGTAGTTGAAGGCGCAGGTGATCAGTACATCAAAACCGGCATCACCGGCCTCACGGGCGGCAGTTACAAGATCAGGCCGAGAGACCGTACCAAATTCCGGGCCGATAAAAATGGCAGCGCGCTTCTCAATACCGGACCCGTCTCCTCCCTCCAGGTAGCGCCCTTCAGCACATACCATATCCCCCGGCCAGGGAATGAGCGCGGTGAAGGTGACCTTGTCTTCCTTGTGGGCCTGCTGTACTCCAGCGGTCCTGAGATTTTCCAGAATCATCGTCACAAAATCTCTCTCTCCGCCATAACCAATATCTGGTTTTGCCAACGGGTCGATGAGTTCATCATCCGCCTCAATAGAGAGAACCCGGTGGGGAGAAATGCTCTCCACAGTGAAGGGGCCGGCCACACGGACTTTCTTTTTATCTGCATAGGGTTTGTCATAAAGAAACTCAAACTCAGCCTTGGCGGCTATGGACTTATCGATCTCCTGCTGGCGGGCAATGCGGACCTGCCACCAGTCGGCGTGCAGTTTCTTAACCGCATCCGGCCACTGGGCATCGGCCTCGCGCGGAATCTCCCACTCCTGCCAGGT
>JACDZF010000290.1 GCA_013426795.1 Desulfocapsa sp.
GAAAATCCGAACGGGCCCCCCGCCACCAGGCGGAACAGTTAGGCGAACAACTGGGCCGGTATATCCTTGACAATGGCGGCCGGGAAATGCTGGCCGAGATTCGGAGGCATCAGAGGTAAGTTTCAGGCTATCGGATAGTTGGATAACGACATTTGTTTTCAATATGCTGTGCCAGGAAGAATCTATTTAGCACATAATATTGAGCTATTTTGTTTAATACACTGTTGGGCATCGGAGGAGAAATCGTGACAATTCATCGCGCTGGGGCTCTTGCTCATTGGAATTACTTTCTCGCCTTGGAGGACGATCTGGATCGTCTGTCGAGGTACGTCGATTTCTCTGGAAACGACAACACCTACTCCCTGGAGATTGCCCGACTCTTGCTTGGCGCCAGCGCCGAAGTCGACGTTGTGCTGAAACTGCTATGCAAGCACTTCAGTCCAAACAGTACAGCCTCATCCATTTGCGCCTATCACGCAGAGGTGAGTGCGAATTGCCCGAATTTCATCAACTTCGAGACCCAACTCCCTCGTTATGGCGTTACTCATCAGCCGTGGGTTAGCTGGACGGCAAATAAACCTCCAATTTGGTGGTCCGACCATAACAAGGTAAAGCATCAACGCGACCAGTATTTCGAGCGCGCCACTCTGAAGAACTGCCTAAATGCAGTTGGAGGTCTATTCGTCGCGGTGCTGCATCTCTATGAGCAAGAGGCTGCAAATGGTGAACTGCTGCAACTTCCTCGCCTATTCAATGTTGGCGACCAGTTTTTTGCGGGCGTTCAAATGGGCCGCTACGGTCACAGTTTTAAATACATAGTGCGCTGATGCCCAACCCGGCGCTCAACCTCGCTCCCTATGGTCGCTGAACGCTGCGCGATAAAGCCGCGCAGCGCCGGTTAGCTCTACGTTATACATGACGAACACGGAGACTAAATGAGTCAGGAAATAAAAATTGCGATAATCGCAGCCTCATCAGCATTACTCGGTGCAATAATCTCCCAATCAATGACGTGGTTACTATCTCACCTTGAAAAAAAGCGTCAAAAGCACATCCTCCTACGACAAAAGTATGAGGAGATGTGGTTAAACTTCTCATCATCGCTGGAATGGATTGTTCGTTTGAATGGTAGCACCAGTCAAGAAGCTGTTTTTCAGTTAGCCCAAAATCCAGAAGCCAGGAAGGCTGCTTCTCTTTGCTTCTTATATTTTCGGGAGGAGCTTGGAGATGCTGCGAATAATTATCTTCTCGCCCAACAATCATATTATCAATCTTTGATAAAGGTTTATGATAAAAACGATAAAGACTGCACCGCAGGCGGTCAATTTATGATAAAAGATCCGGGATATAAGGTGTCAGTTGATAATCTATTTGCCAAGAAAAATTTGCTTGAAAACTTAATAATATCAAACGCAAATAAGTATACAATTGTATAACCACCGCATTAAGGCGGAAACCGAACAGCACGGTTCAGCTTATGCGGGCGTTGGACTTAAAGCGTATGAAAAACAGATGCGGATGGTGCGGTACTGATTTGTTGTATGTAAAATATCACGATGACGAATGGGGCGTACCGTTACATAACGATCGCGGTCTTTTCGAGTTGCTGGTTCTCGAGGGTGCGCAGGCAGGTCTGAGCTGGCTGACCGTTCTCAAGAAGCGAGGCAACTATCGCGCTGCTTTCCATGGATTTGATCCGCATACGGTGGCGAGCTATTCCGCGACGGATGTTCAGCGCCTGCTGGCAGACCCCGGCATTGTGCGCAATCGCCTGAAGATTGAATCGACCATTCGAAATGCCCGGGGCGTCCTTGCAATCAGGGAAGAATTCGGTTCCTTCGACTCGTTCATCTGGCGTTATGTCGACCATCAGCCCAGGCAGAATGCGTGGCGAGTGCTGGCCGAGGTGCCTGCCACAACCGCACTCTCTGACATGATAAGCAAAGATCTGAAGAAGCGGGGATTTAGCTTCGTTGGATCGACCATTTGTTATGCCTTTATGCAGGCTGTGGGGATGGTGAACGATCATGTCGTTGGCTGTTTTCGCCATGATGAAGTGAAAAAAATCGCGCACCAAGACACCCAGGCCGGCGCCTGTCCTTAGGCTATGGCCTTGTATTTCTCAACGTGCGAGCTCCGGACCCAAAGAGCGTGAATCACAGGAGCCGGTGCTTCTAACAACCTAACCCCGATAAACGGGATAAGTGCCTTATAGATAAATTTCTTTGAAAAAAACAAGAAATTTATCTGTAAGGCACTGATATGGCTGTTCTTGTCAACAGGAAAAAACTATCCTGTTA
>JACDZF010000291.1 GCA_013426795.1 Desulfocapsa sp.
TGCAGACCAGTGAGGAAGTCCAGGACATTCAACGAGCCACCCGGCAGGCGGCGGCACGGTCAATCAACGACCTGTTAAAAAACCAGTAGCCACAACAAAACCGAGCCCATTCATTCCAGAATGAGCAATTTTAACAACCACCACTGAAAGGAGTACACCATGCAAGAAGAATCCTGTTACCAACAACAAGAGGCCGCGCTGCTGACACAAGAGGTTATATCTGTCCTCGAATCATCAGAGGAAGTGAAGCATGCAATTGTCGCCTGGAGAGCTGCGATCAGCGATCAGCAACGGCTGACCAGCGACCTTGAAAAATTCCATAAATCCAAGGCGGAATTACTCAAAGAGATCGAAACCCTGACGGATGGGTTCGGTTCAGAAGATTCGACAAAAGATTTGACATCGCTGGAAAAGAAGCGCGCTAGATTGAAGGCCGTCGAGGAAGCTATTGTCCTTCTGAATGGGCGTCTGGGATCGACGGTTGCAAAACGGGCAAGACGGGAAATCGAAGACGCTGTGGCCGCTATTCAAATGGCGCTTGGCGCCGCGATCCAGCGCAAGTTGCAAGTTATCATCGATGAGAAAGTGGAGTCCCTGGCGCTCACAATCGAAATGCACAGAAAGGCAATTCTGAAGGCTGGCGCCTCACAGAAGGTGATTCCGACGGAATTGTTCGGCTTGGTAAAGCTCCGAGAGGTTCAGGCGAATCTTAACCTCACTCCCCATTTTCAAGAGATCATTCCCATGGATTTGCCTTTGATAACATCTATCCGGTCAAACGCCTTTGAGCAGGGCCGGGCATCAAGATAAAAGGCCGAAGAGTAGCCCGGCATCGTATGCCGGGTTGCTCTGGCCATTGGTAAGGAAACCACTCATGAATTTAATTTTTGGCATCGATCCTGGCGTCACCGGCGGCATTGCTCTTATTCTGGATGGCGAGCTGTTGGCCGTTGACCCACTCCCCACCCGCGCCCGATTGTACGGTTCAGGCTTACAGTTAGATGGCGCTGAGCTGATGGGCTGGCTGTTGGAGAAAAGAGCAGGAAGGCCCTGCGTGGCGATCCTGGAGGCGGTTTCATCGAGACCAGGGCAAGGCGTCCGATCCGTGTTTAACTTTGGCCACATGCTGGGAAGCATCGAGGGAGTCTTGCAGGCTGTCGGCATTCCCTACCAGCTTGTCAGTGCCAGCGTATGGAAGAAACGGGCTGGCCTTACTGGTAAGCCAAAGGCCGCGTCAAGATCACTGGCCGGGCAGTTGTTCCCAGACCAGGCAGAGAGGTTTAAGCGTGTCAAGGATGATGGCTTGGCTGAAGCTGCCTTGATTGCAAGGTACGGGGTTATATAGCCATCAATCCCTAGATAAATGCGGGTCCTTCCTGGCCGTGAGCCAATAACCGGGATCATCGACCCGTTAAAACGGACGGATGGTAACTTGCAAAATTAATTAGAATTCTACGAGGTAGGTTTTTCATGGAAAATGAGGCATTCAAGACGCAAGCGGCAGTGGTTCGGTACCTCGTAGAGCGTGGATACAAGACGAGTTTGTCGACTCTCTCTTACCACCTGAAGCAAGGGCACCTGGCCAAAGTAAATGGCCTGTTCCCGTTCGATCTGGTAAACCGATTCGCTGAAACGTACCTTAAAAATGCCGCCGGCCATCGTGTTGGCACATCTGAACTCATATCAGCCAAAGAGACGAAGACCCGCCTGGAAGCTGAGAAATTGCAGGAACAGGTGCACATGGCAAAGCTCCAGCGCGAACGTCTTCAGGGTAAATATATCTCGAGGGAAGAAGTTTATCTTGAGCTTGCCGCCCGTGCCGTTGTTCTCGGTAACGGATTGTCCCAGATGATCGAGACTTGTGGATTCGATATAATCACTCTGGTTGGTGGAGATTCAGCCAAGTACACAGACCTGATTGCTTTTTTGCAAACTGAAATAGATGCTCTCCTCAACACCTACGCCACCCCCGACGAATTCGAGGTGCTGTTTGAGGAGGCGGCTGCTGGCAAAAGCCCCACCACAGAAAATACCGGCCAAGATTAGAAGTGCTTTCCCCCTGGCCAGATCAGTTTTTCAGCCGTCTCCCCTGAAAAGGGCAGGCGGTTTTTTTTATTCAGAAGGTGGAGAAAAGGCCCTGTCGTAATACTGATTTGTACCGCCATGTCACTTCAAAATATAACTGGCATATAACTGAACAAAAAAGCACATAACCAGATGTTGGCTAAGTGCTTGATATGTTTGGTGCGCCCGGCTGGATTCGAACCAGCGGCCTACGGATTAGAAGTCCGTTGCT
>JACDZF010000292.1 GCA_013426795.1 Desulfocapsa sp.
TGGCTGTCGTTTACCGGGGACCGTATGGGGCGGTGACCACGGAGAGCGGCATCCTTCTGGTCAAGGGCCGTCGCACCATGATCTCGGCTGGGGAGAGTGAGCTCTTTGACGATTCGGTCTTTGTTCTCGACGAGGACGGGGCGGTAACCAATCTGGTGATGACCAGTAGCTGCTGCGTTGCGCCACCCACCTCCAAAACAGCAGCCGCAGGCACTCCCGGGCCAGACACTTCCCGTCTGGAGCCAGCCCGGCAGAGTTCCGGCTGTATGGTCTGCGGCAAGGAGCTGCACTACTTTGCCGAAGCACGGGAGATGAGCTGCCGGTTTTGCCACCGCGTGGCATTGAGCAACGCCTGCTGTGAGTCCGACCACTTCGTCTGCGATCTGTGCCATCAGGAGGAGGGAATAGAGGCCATCCGGTCCATCTGCACCAGCACCAGAGAACAGGACATGATTGCCCTGCTCCAGCTTATCCGCAGCCACCCCTCCATCCCCATGCACGGGCCGGAACATCATGCCATCATCCCCGGCATCTTCCTCGCCTGTTACCGGAATTGCGGCGGCGATATCGGCACCAAAGAAATCCTCACCGGGATCAACCGGGGCGCCGATGTCCCCGGCGGGGTCTGCGGGTTCTGGGGCGCGTGCGGGACCGCCATCGGCATCGGCATCGGGGTCTCCACCATCCTCGCCGCCACTCCGCTCACCCCCGGCCCGCGCCAGCTGGCGCAGACCTTTTCCAGCCGGATACTGGCCTTTCTCGCCGGTTTCAAGGGTGGCCGCTGCTGTCAGCGTGAAACCTATATCGCCCTCACCGAGGCCGCAAAACTGTCGACCAAGCTGCTCTCCATTCCCCTGCAAGCCAACGCCGAACTGCACTGCGACCAATACCTACACAACAAAGAATGTATCCGCAAACAGTGCCCGCTGTGGGAGAAACGGGTCCGCCTGACGGCACCAAAGGCCCTTCCCATGGCCTTTTAAAGAGGAAGAATGTCGGCTTCCTTTTCCTTTGACTTGCCCTGTTCCGCCCCATGGTGTTGTGCAATATGGAGAAAATATTCTTAATAAATCAAATAGATGGACACATCTTGTGACTTTTTACCTTTCAGCACAATAAAGGCGAGAGGAACATTTCCTTTGAACAGATTGTCCCCGCCATTGAAGGTGACGGACTACTGGATACCATCAGACATCCAAACCTTGTTCCGTATCCAAATCAATATGTTTTTGTCGTGGCGTTTGAAGACTCTGTTTATCTGGTGCCCTTCGGAGAAGAAGCTGAGTTCTATTTTCTTAAAACCGTCATACCGAGTCGAAAGGCGACAAGAGATTACTTGCAACGGAGTGAATGAATCATGAAAACTAAGCTTGATACATATGAAGCGGAAATGCTCAATGCTTACGAAAAGGGAGAGATGAAATCAATCATCAATTCCAAAGCCGATCTTGAAAAATATCGCGCCGCCGCTCGCGAAACATTTATCAAAGACCGTCGTGTAAATATTCGGCTATCCACTCCAGATTTGATGGATATTCAAGAAAGAGCGGCGGAAGAGGGAATCCCCTGTCAGACGATCATTGCCAGTGTTCTCCATAAATATGTAAGTGGGCGACTTGTTGAACCACCATCTCGTTTACCAACGCGCTCAACCGATCACGCAAAAAAACTGCGCTCCAGTTAGCAGCACGTTAGCCGACAAAGGAGGAGTCACACATGATCGTACCAAAAAGCTCATTTCCCGTATTTATAGTGAAGGATCTCGATGCAGCGAAATCCTTCTACACAGAGAACCTTGGCTTTGATCTGGTCTTTTCCGGTGATTGGTACATTCACTTAGCTTCGAAGTCGGGCGTTCAGGTCGGTTTTCTGTTGCCAGATCAACCGACCCAACCGCCAATATTTCAAAAACCATATCTGGGTGAAGGCGTTATTTTCAGCCTGGAAGTGGAAGACGCGGATGCCGTTTTTGCGATGGCCAAGTCAAAAGGGCTCAAAATAGTGCTTGAATTGAGGTCCGAGGATTGGGGGCAGCGGCACTTCTGTATTCAAGACCCGAACGGGCTCCACCTGGACATCGTTCAGTCTTTCGAGCCAACCAAAGAATATCGAAGTGATTATTTCTACTTTGTCACATTAGAATGCGACATAAAATGTTGAAATATTTGGCATAATATGCTATTCTCTTTTGCAGAAACAGTAAGGAAAACGTAACTATTCAGCATCCAAAGTTGATGCAGTACTTACCATGAATGCTGGCCAC
>JACDZF010000293.1 GCA_013426795.1 Desulfocapsa sp.
TCCGGCAGGATGTTGACGGCCTCATCCGTCTGCTGCCAGCCAATGGCAAAGACGGTCTCCCGGCTGATAAGCTCTGTGGTGTAGGCAAGTTCAGCATTCCAGGCGCTGGGCTTCGCCCCTTCGTCAAGAAACTCGATCTCTGTCAGGGCAAAATTATCCAGGGCGGTGACATATTCTCCGATAAAGGACACCGGCCCAAAACCGGCGCCGACATGGATGCCGAACCCGTTCACGGAGTCCTCCACGGAGTCCAGCCCGGCATCAGCAAAGTGGTCGGCAATGGCGCCATCGGAATCGGCCATATTGCTGGTCCAGCTTACGCCGCCGGTGAAGGAAATTTCGTCCGCCTCATTCTCATAGCCGTATCCGGCCATGAAGCCGTAGCCCAGTTCGGTATACCTGTCATCGGAATTATTGATATCGTTGTCATTGATGGCGGTCTCGCCCATGCCCTTATATCCATAGAGGGCGGCGGTGAAACCATTGGCCTCAAAAGCCATGGCGGCGCCGCTATCATTAATTTCGCCGATTTCAAGGGTGAACGGATCCTGAATCATGTTGGTCGCAAAGTTGCCGAAGGGCATATAGAATTTACCGGCAGTGAGGGTCAGCGGAAACTTTTCGGTATTCCCCAGGATAATGGTCGCCTCATCAACAAAGAAATCCTCATCATCCCCATCTGCCTCATATTTCAGCAGAATATGACCGGCAGCCCAGTCGGTGGCCTTAATATCCAGGCCAAGCTCCATGGTCGAGGCATCAAAGGAGTTAAAGTTGTCGCCCGCAAAGTCATCGCCTGTGGCAAACTCCACCTCAATCAGGCCGGAGAGGGTGACGAAGTCGCTGATCTTTTTGGGATCAGTTTTTTCCTCGGCTTTATCCAGGGCTTGAAGTTTTTCGGCAGTCCTGGCGTTTGTTTCCACCATCTTCCCTTCCAGTTCTCCCACTCGCTGGGTCAGTTGCCTGTTCTCTTTCATCAGCTCCTGCATCTGCCGCTGCAAGGCCTCCATGGATACCGGCCCACCCCCGGCCATGGCCTGGCTTCCAAAGACAGCCCCGAACAGGGTTGTCGTAATGAGTGCTTTGCTGAGTTGTCCTTTCTTCATTTTCTCTCCTTTATTCGTGAGTTACAGATTATTTCCTTGTTTTTTCAAGAACATAATCAGCGTAAGACACTTGTCCCGTTTATCGGGGATTAGGTTCTTCGTATTCTTTTGCTACCGGTGTTTCCGCCAGATTCTGGCCTGCTTAATTGCATTTATTATGAATATCCTCATGCCCATGGAGATGACCATGACCTTGATGGCATCGGCAATTTTTACATCGACCACAGCAGGTATGTTTTTTCTTGTCATGGACAATCACCTTGCCGGCATCTGGGCATATCTCCAGGCCCTTGCTGCCTATCATGTAAATTTTCTCCCGCGGTAAAACAGCCTCCCCCACCAGATCAGCAAAGGTCTGCCGCGACTCAGGGGCTATATCGGTAATATCCTTGGTATGAATGAAGATGTTTCCCCTGCCCTGATATTGCTGACTTATGGCTGAAGTCAGCCGATGCGCGATCTCCGTCGTAAACTGGCCCGAGAGATTGATGTGCAGGTTGCCGTTCCGCTGATCGGTTTGAATACTGGTCAGCACTTCCATTTTTTTCTCCTTTTTTGTGAATAAAAAAAAAGGGCGCAACTGGATGGCATTGCGCTTTCCGCACTGCCTCTTCCTGTTGCGCCCTCACTTTCCGACGCTTGCCGTCGAACCGTAGGACTTCGTTCTGCAAGGTGCCTTAAAAATTCATCCTCCAGGCCCCCTACTCTTTTTCTTTATGAAATGATAAATCAGAATTATCCGCTTTCCGCCAACGCCCTGATCAGTTTTTTACGCAGCGCCTCAAGTTGTCTTGACTTAAAGGCCTTTCGTGAAATTTCCAATTCTTCTATTGCCTCGAGTACAACCTCTTTTAGTGGCTGCCGAGTTCCTTCAAAAGCAGACAAGGGAAGAGCAAGCTGGCTCTCTCCGATCTGACCGAGTTGAGCAATAACGAATCGTTGCCTGTTGAGCAAACTTTCCATCTCGTCGATATGAAGAGCTAAGCTTTCGTGAATAGTCATTTTCCCTTGTTCATCTCATTATTGATACAATCAAGTCTCACCGGGGCTAAAAGTTACCGGCAACATAAAAAGTTATAAGCAACTAACAATCACCGTTTACCAAACGACTCTTAGGCTGTCAACAACTTTTCTCAGATTTTTTTTAAAAAATG
>JACDZF010000028.1 GCA_013426795.1 Desulfocapsa sp.
CGATACGCGTCAGCAGACGGTATCCGACATAACAAAGAAGAGCCAGAACAAGCAAGCGACCCAGACCCAGCACCTTAGCTCCTTATTCCCCTGAAGATTCTTTCCAAACCATCAACCCTATTCACAGTATAGTCGTCCCCAGGCAAATGTCTAATCATTTCAGGAGGTCTTTCTCCCAAGCCTTTGCCGGGAGAACAGGCTCCGAAGAGGGGTCAGCGCCCATGACGGACTGGGATGGCACATCTCCCCGGGCAATATCCAGTATGAGCCCTTGCACCATTTCTTTCACCGTTCTTCCAGTCGCCGGATCTTGAAAATCAGGCGCTATCTCGGCCAGCGGCACAAGGACAAAGAGGCGCTCGGCAAGACGGGGATGGGGCAGGGTCAATGCGGGCGTGCTGCCAACCGTCGCCCCGAAATAGAGCAAATCCAGATCCAGGGTCCGGTCCTGGTAGCCCCCGGCGTCAGGATCACGTCGGCGACCGTGCTCCTTTTCCACCTCGAACAAGACCTGGAGCAGCTCAGAGGGCTGCAAATCCGTCTCCAACTCCCCCACCGCGTTGGTAAAAAGGGACTGGCTGACCAGTCCCACCGCTTCGCTGACATAGAGGGAGGAAAGCTTGCGGGGCACGACCCCTTCCGCCATTGCCAGCCGCCTCCAGGCGCTGAGCACCAGCTCACATCCATTACCGAGATTTGAGCCAAACCCGATAAAGGCCCGAATCATTATCTCCCCGCGCGGTTCCTAGAGATCCTGGAGTCCCAGAACATCAAACATGGAATAAAGACCGGGTTTCTGGTGCACCACCCAGGCTGCGGCCGTGACCGCGCCCTGGGCAAAATTGTCCCGGCTGTGGGCGCGATGGGTGATCTCAATGCGTTCACCGGGGCCGGCGAAATAGATGGTATGCTCCCCGACTATATCGCCGCCCCTGATCGTCTGGATGCCGATCTCTTTTTTGCCGCGCTCGCCGATCATCCCGTGCCGTTCATAGACAGCGACCTCGGCCAGATTCCGATGGACACCGGAAGCCGCCATCTCCGCAAGCTTCAGGGCTGTGCCGCTGGGGGCATCCTTTTTTTTGTTATGATGGGCCTCAACGATCTCAATATCATAGTCATCGCCCAGAATCGAGGCGGTCTTGGCGGCGAGCTTGAACAGCACATTGACGCCCACGGCCATATTGGGAGACTGGACACAGGGAAAATGGCGGCTCAGTTCGGCAAGCTCTGCCAGATTCTCGGGGCTGAGCCCGGTGGTGCCGATGACCATCGCCCGGGAATGCCTCGCGGCCAGGCGGGCAAACTCCATGGTGGCCTTATGGAAGGTGAAATCTATGATGACATCACCCTGATCGATCACCGCCTCCAGACCTTCCGCAATGGTTATCCCGGTCCGGCCCCAACCGCCGACCTCACCTGGATCCCGCCCGATGGCGGCGCTGCCGGGGGCCTCGAAGGCAGCGGCGTAATGCAGACCGGAGTGCTCATTGACCATCCATCCAACCCGCTGTCCCATCCGCCCGGAAGCCCCGGCCATAATAACATTGATCATTTTTCATTCCTTTTCTTTGAAATACTTCCAAGGGACCGTTCAGAAGTCCCCAGCAGGTTTTCTTTTCTTTCCTTACGGCCCTTATTGCCTTGAGCGGTGCGCCAAGGGAACAGTTCTTTGTTTCCCACGGCCTGCCCATACCCTGAGGGGCTCAGATCAGTCCCGCCTCTTTCATCGCCCCGGTCAACTTGGCAAGGGCCCCGTCGTCAATGGCAGACAGAGGCAGGCGGGGCAGACCATCCCTGATTTTCCCCATCAACTCCACCCCCTTTTTGGCCGGCACCGGATTGGGGGCGCAGAACATGGCGTTCATCAGGGGGAAGAGACGATAATGAATTTTATTGGCCTTTTTCAGATCCCCGGCCAGGGCAGCCTCCATCAGATCCGCCATTCCCTTGGGATGGACGTTGGAGGTCACCGAGATCACCCCCTTGCCGCCGATAAAGACCGTGGGCATGGAGGTGAAGTCATCCCCGGAGAGGACAATGAACCTGGACGGGCAGAGGCGGATGAGGTCGCTGATCTGCTGCAGACTGCCACAGGCCTCTTTGATGCCGATGATATTTTTCACTCCGGCAAGGCGGGCCACGGTTTCCGGCAGCATATTGATGGAGGTGCGGCCAGGGACATTATAGAGGAACATGGGAATCTTGACGCTCTCGGCAATGGCCTTGAAGTGCTGATACAGCCCTTCCTGGCTGGGCTTGTTGTAATAGGGAGTCACCGAGAGCACCGCGTCGGCACCGCTTTTTCTCGCGCTCTCGGTAAGCTCAATGGCCTCTTTGGTATTATTGGCGCCGGTTCCGGCAATGACCGGCACCCGCCCGGCCACGGTCTTGACGGTGAGCTCAATGACCCGCTTGTGCTCATCAAAATCCAGGGTTGCCGATTCGCCGGTGGTTCCGCAGGGCACAATGCCGTGGGTTCCGCCCGCTATCTGAAACTCGATGAGGTCGATCAGGCCCTGCTCATCGAGCTTTCCATCGATGAACGGGGTGACAATGGCAACAATGGCACCGTGATACTTTTTCATAAGTGTTCTCCTGGTAGAGCTTTGGTCACTGACATATATAAGAAGCTAAGCCTGATAAAGGGAATACGTGCATTACAACAATGCTTCGGCTGTTACCTGTCCTTCATAGATCATTCGGGCCGGCCCCTGGAGAAAGACTTTGTCCGCCCCCGGCCCCTCCCGCAGATCAAACAGAATCGTCAGCCGCTCGCCCCCCGAGCTCACCACCGCCACCGGCGAGGCGGCCAGTCCGTTGAGGGCGGCAAAGAGGGCGGACGCCACCGCTCCCGTGCCGCAGGCCATGGTTTCATCCTCCACCCCGCGTTCGTAGGTGCGCACCCGAATGGTATTGTCGCCAATCACCTGGACAAAATTCACATTGGTTCCAGCAGGTTGAAACAGGGGATGAAAACGAACCAGCTTTCCCCATTCCCGCACCTGAAGTTCTTCACCGTCATCAAAAAAGAGCACGGCATGGGGCACGCCGGTGTTGACGAAAGACAGGCTCCTCTCCCGGCCATCCAGCATGACCGAGAGTCCGGCGCGAAAATCATGGGGGGACGTCATCCGCAAGCGCACGGTATCATCCTCCCTGACCTCCGCCTCAATGATCCCGGCCTGGGTTTCAAAGGACAGGGAGGCCCCGGCAATGCCCTTGACAAAGGCAAAGCGGGCGGCGCATCGGGCCCCGTTGCCGCACATCTCGGCCACGGAACCATCGGCATTATAAAAACGCCAGCGAAAATCAGCGGCATCCGAGTTTTCAATGAGAATCAGCCCGTCCGCGCCCACCGAGAACATCCGCCGGCACAGCCGTCTGGCCAATTCCGGCTGTTCGCCTTGAGGAATCAGCGGGACGCGATGGTCGATGATGATAAAATCATTGCCGGCACCACTCATCTTGCTGAAGGCAACCGGAAAATCAATGGCCATGGCCGGACTCCGCAAATTTCGGGAGAAGCTCCCCGTTGACCAGCTCCTCAACGGTTTCACGCCGTCGAATAAGGGTGTAGTGACTGCCGTCCACCAGAACCTCCGCCACCCTGGGCCGCGAATTATAGTTGGACGACATGCTGAAGCCATAGGCCCCGGCGCTCAGAACGGCGAGCAGATCGCCCTGCTGCACCGGGGGCAGGGCCCGGTCTTTGGCCAGAAAATCTCCGGTTTCACAGATGGGCCCGACGATGTCCACCATTTCAGGGGCCCCACCCTGCTCCCGAACCGGCACGATGGCATGGAAGGCGCCATAGAGACTGGGGCGGGCCAGATCATTCATCGCCGCATCCACCACCACGAATTTCTTTTCCTGATCCACCCCCCGATTGTTCTTGGTGTATTGCACCTCGGTGACCAGAATGGCGGCATTGCCCACCAGGACCCGGCCCGGCTCCAGGATCAGCGTGGCCCTGGTTCCCTCCAGCTCCGCCTTGATCGCCTCGGCGTACTCACGGGGGTGGGGCGGCTGCTCGTCATCATAGGTAATCCCCAGACCACCGCCAAGATCGATATACTCAATCCCGATCCCGGCGTCGGCAAGCCTGGCGACAAAGTCCTTGACCTTGCGCAGGGACTCAATAAAGGGAGAGATCAGGGTCAACTGCGAGCCGATATGACAGCTCACCCCCTTGATCGCAATATTCTCCATCCCCCGGGCCTGAATATAGAGATCAAAGGCCTCGGCGATGGGAACGCCGAATTTGTTTTTGGCAAGGCCGGTGGAGATATAGGCATGGGTCTGGGGATCGACATCGGGATTGACCCGGAAGGAAACCGGGGCCCGCACCCCCATGGTCGCGGCGACGCGCTGGAGGCGTTCGAGCTCCTGGGCCGACTCCACATTAAAGAGCAGAATCCCCGACTCCAGTCCAAAGCGCAGCTCCGCCTCGGTCTTGCCCACCCCGGAATAGATAATCCGCTGAGGGTTCACTCCGGCGGTGATGGCCCGGTATAACTCGCCGCCGGAGACAATATCGGCACCGCCCCCCAGCCCCGCGAACAGGTGGAGAATGGAGAGGTTGGAGCAGGCCTTGACCGCAAAGCAGGTGAGATGATCGATACCGTTAAAGGCCGAATCAAAGGTCTGAAAATGATGGCTCAAGGTGGCCCTGGAGTAGAGATAGAAGGGGGTTCCCACCGCCCTGGCAATATCGGCCACGGCCATCTCTTCGCAGAAAAACTCCCCGTTTTTATAGACAAAATGATTCACGACAACCTCGCAAAAAGAAAGAAACGCTGCACCGCCTCGCCAGATCCATCCCTAGGGCCGAACCGTTGCCTCAGCAGAGGGCAGGCTTTCGTTGGCCGGCTCCATGCCGTCGTAGGCCGTGACCGAATAGGAATAAAGGCCGGCGGCGGGTACCTCGGTGTCCTCAAAGAGCGTATAGACGGCCTCCACATCTCCGATGCGTTCCGCCGTTTTCTCATCGGCGGCGCGGCGATACACACGATATCCGTGGAGATCACTGGCGCTGGAATTGTCCCAGAAAACCTTGACCCCATTTCCGGTGACAATCACCGTCACCCCGGTGGGCGGCTCCGGGGCGGTGAGATCCACCGGCATCGCCGTTGCCACCTCGCTTGTGCCGCCACCGATGATATTGGCACCAATCTGGAGGATGGAGAGGATCTTGTACTGATACATCTGCCCGTTCTGCACGAAGGTATCGGTAAATTCGGTGTCGGCCACGGCCGTCCCCACCTCTTCAAAGACCTTGCCATCGCTGCTGCGCAAGACCTGGTACTGCACCGGCAAATCAAGGGGCTGACCATCCATCAGCCTGGTGGCAGGCTGCCAGGACAGCCGGACAACTCGATCACCGGCCTCGGCCCTGAGCCCTTGCACTGCCTTGGCCGGCATGTGCCAGACAAAGGTGACGATATTGGAGTCACCACTGGCGGCCCACCAGCTGGTGCGTGAGCGCACCATGAAAAAATACTTTTCGCCTGATCGCAAGAGCGCGCTTTCATACCGTCCCTTGCGGCGGCTGTCCGTGCCCACCGTGCCACCGGGAAGGACAACGGGTTCCCCGAAGGGGATGGGGCAGGTCGAACAATAGCTGTCCAGGGAGACCACCGCCCGATAGACCTCAAAGGAGGCCACATCGGTTAAATCGGTGCCCTTGATGGTGGCAACGGGATAGGACCAGGTGAGGGTCACCCCCTTTTCATCCAGCGAATAGCGCAAATCCTCAATGGCCCTGGGCACAATGCTGTCAGGCGGCACCGGCAGGGTCTTATAGCCGCAACCCCCCAAAACCAACACCCCGACAAGCAGGAGCAGGTAGGCCAGGGATGGCCAGGTAAGCGAGCTGGACGCGAGACTCCGAATGTCGCGCCTGCCGGGTACGGCAGGGAGAAAGGCCTCCCCTCGCTGAACCCGATGCATGGATACGGCCATGTTCACTCTTTTATCCCCATGGTATGTTCGGCCAGATCAAGGGCCTCCTCCACACGCTGCGTGGCCGTGCCGCCGGCAGAGATCCGGCTGTTGACGGAACCGCTCACGGTCAGCACCTCAAACACATCCTCCCCGATGGCCGGGGAAAAACGCACCATGTCAGCCATACTGAGATCAACAAGCTCACAGCCCTGCTCAATACAGAAGGCCACCACCCGCCCCACAATGCCGTGGGCCTCGCGGAAAGGCACATTTTTCAGGACCAGGTAATCGGCAAGATCGGTGGCGGTCATAAAACCGGTGCGGGTCGCCTCTTCCATCCGTCCGGTGTTCAAGGCAATGTTGGCGAGCAGCTCGGCGGTTATGGCCAGGGATGCGGAAACCGTGTCCACCGCGTCAAAGACCGGCTCCTTATCCTCCTGCAGATCCCGGTTATAGGTCAGGGGCAGACCTTTCACCAGGGTGCACAGGCTCATAAGACTGCCCACCACCCGGCCGGTCTTGCCCCGGATCAGCTCAGGGATATCCGGATTTTTCTTTTGCGGCATGATGGATGAGCCGGTACAGAAACGATCATCCATGACCACAAAGGAGAATTCCTGGGTGCTCCAGATGACCAGCTCTTCCGACAGGCGGGAGAGATGGAGTTGAATCAGGGTACAGCAGCTGACAAACTCAATGGCAAAATCCCGATCACCGGTGGTATCCATGGAGTTTGCGGTAATCGCCGCAAAACCAAGCAGATCAGCCACCTCCTGCCGGTCAATGGGGAGGCCGGTTCCGGCCAGGGCGGCGGCACCCAGGGGCATGATATTGATCCGTTTGCGGCAATCAAGGAGACGCTCCCGGTCCCGGCCGAACATCTCGTAATAGGCGAGCAGATGATGGGAAATAAGCACCGGCTGGGCCCGCTGCATATGGGTGTAGCCGGGCATCACCTTGCCCTGGTATTTCCGGGCCAGCACCACAAAGGCCCGGCGCACACCGTCCAGCAATTCCAGGAGGCGATCACACTCATCGCGCAGATAGAGGCGCAGATCCAGGGCCACCTGATCGTTGCGGCTGCGGGCGCTGTGCAGTCTCGCTCCGGCGGCGCCGATGCGCTCCACCAGGGACTTTTCGATATTCATATGAATATCTTCCAGCTCCTGCCGGAAGGCAAAGGTGCCGGCCCCAATCTCGGCCTCAATGGCGGCAAGCCCGCCAAGAATGGCCTCCAGCTCATCCCGCGACAACAGGCCATGGCTGGTCAGCATGGTGGCGTGCGCCCGGCTGCCGGCGATATCATATTTATAGAGGCGGGAATCGTAGTGGATGGAGGCGGTAAAGGCCTCCACCGAGGCGGCCGTTGCCCCCGCAAATCGCCCGCCCCACAATTTTTCTGATCCGCTTTTCTGGTTCATGCTCATTTCTTCGATACGCCTGTAATTCATCCCGCTCGTCGCGACTGATTCCAGCTTGACGAAGGATGCGAGCCAAAAGGAGAGGTGCTCTGTCGCTTCCGTAACAAGAAGCTCTCTATCATAAGGCCTTGGGGGCCAAAGGAAAAAATTTTACACCCGACAAAGAACCCGTTCTCCAGGAACATCCATGGGTTCTTCACGGCAACCTTCAAGGTTTTGGGCGTTTGCGTACACGCCTTGACACCCGTGAATTTTCCCTCTTATCAGACAACATGGGCCACCTGATCGGCAACATACTCCGACAAGGTCACATCTAAAAAAAGTCCTTCTGGATACAGATAATCATCTCCTGATTCATCAATAACACGGATCTGATGATGCTTGGCGGCCTCTGGATCTGTCAGCACCTGATAAAGTTTCCGTGGCTCCAATGATACTTCATAGCCTTCATTCTTCACGCAGACAACGAAATGATAATTAGCCATGTTCTTCCTCCAGATATCGCTTTATCTTGAACTCTCGCTTGCCAATACCTGTTGCTTCATACCAGTGAATTTCTGCCTTTACTCTCGTACCGTCTGACAAACGCACAAGAGCATGCCCCTTACGCTATCGCCAACGACCATCTCCATAAAATTTCCGAAGACGAAGTATTTCCCGAATAGTGGAACCTTGCGCAAATGTTTCCGGTTGGTCAATATTTCCAATAATCTCAAAATCCATCCTGCACTGCTTTTCTGGAAGAATGATTTTTTATCAGGAAAAACAAGCCCTTATTCAAATGAACTGGACGCTACTTCCTCTGCATCGCGGCCATGCGCAGACGCAGGCCGTTGAGACGGATAAAGCCGCCGGCATCGGCCTGATTATAGACCGTATCTTCCTCAAAGGTGGCAAAGCTCTCCTGGTACAAGGACTGGTCGGACTTGCGGCCCACCGGGGTGCAGTTGCCCTTGTAGAGCTTCAGGCGGACGATACCGTTCACCGTCTTCTGGCTGGTATCCATGGTGGTCTGGAGGAGTTCGCGCTCGGGCGAGAACCAGAAGCCGTTGTAGATCAGTTCGGCATAGCGGGCCACCAGGGAATCACGGATTCGCATGACCTCACGATCCATGGTGATGGTCTCCAGGTCGCGATGGGCCGTGCGCAGGATGGTGCCGCCCGGGGTTTCATAGACGCCATGGGACTTCATCCCGACAAAGCGGTTCTCCACCAGATCCAGACGACCGATGCCGTTGGCTCCGCCCAGGGCGTTCAGCTTCATAAACAGGGGCAGAGCGTCCATCCGCACCCCGTCGAGGGCCACGGGATCACCCTGGACAAACTCAATCTCCAGATAGGTGGGGACATCCGGCGCCATTTCCGGCGCCACCGTGAGCTTGAACATGGACGGATCCGGCTCGTTCCAGGGGTCTTCCAGGATGCCACCCTCAAAACTGATATGAAGCAGGTTTTCATCGGAGCTGTAGGGTTTCTCCCTGGTCACCGGCACCGGGATATTGTGCTCCTGGGCATACTCCACCAGTTTCTTACGGGAGTTCAAATCCCAGATCCGCCAGGGGGCAATGATGGTCAAGCTCGGATCAATGCCGAGATAGGCCAGCTCAAAGCGCACCTGATCGTTGCCCTTGCCGGTGGCCCCATGACTGACCGCGTCCGCACCCTCGGCATGGGCAATGCGCACCTGCTCCCTGGCGATAATCGGCCGGGCCAGGGAAGTCCCGAGCAGATACGAGCCCTCATAGATGGCGTTGGATCTGAAGGCGGGAAAGATATACTCTTCAACAAACTCCACTCTCAGATCGGAGATGATGACCTTTTCCGCGCCGGTGGCCAGACCCTTGGCCCGTACCGCGTCCCAGTCCTCTTCCTGACCGATATCAGCGGCATAGGCGACAATGGGACACTGATATTCCCGCGCCAGCCACTTCAGGATCACCGAGGTGTCAAGGCCGCCGGAATAGGCCAGCACAATCTTTTTCACATCCGCCATCTTCAACCTCCGATCAATTTTTCAAGAATCGCCTTATGCATGTGCATCTTGTTTTCCGCCTGATCAAAGGCAACACACCGCTCTGACTCCAGGACTTCTTCGGTTATCTCTTCGTTGCGATGGGCGGGCAGACAGTGCATGACAATGGCCGCATCGGGGGCGTGGGCAAGGAGGGCATCATTCATCTGAAAGCCGCGAAAGACGGCCAGCCGCTGATCTTCTTCCCCTTCCTGACCCATGGAGGTCCAGACATCGACATTGATCACGTCGGCCTCGGCCACGGCCTGCTCAGGGCTGCGCACCAGAACGATGGATTTTTCCCCGTTCCGGCGCCCCTTCTTGAGGATTTCAGGATCTGGATCATAGCCTTCGGGACAGGCCAGAATCAGCTCAAAACCCAGAAGCTCGGCGGCCTGAATCCAGGAGTTGGCGACATTATTGCCATCACCCACCCAGGCAATCTTGAGATTTTCCAGGGGGCCCTTCTTCTCAATCACGGTCATCAGGTCGCTCATGATCTGACAGGGATGATGGAGATCGGTGAGGGCATTGATCACCGGCACCGATGAATAGCGGGCCAGCTCCTCCACCACGTCTTGACCAAAGGTTCGCACCACCATGCCGTCCACATAGCGGGCCATGACCCGGGCCATATCCTTCAGGGGTTCGGAACGGGCCAGCTGGGTGTCACGGCCGGAAAGAAAAATCACCTGGCCTCCCAGACCGTACATCGCTGATTCAAAGGAGACCCGGGTGCGGGTGGAAGGTTTTTCAAAAATCAGGCCAATGGTCTTGCCCACAAGCTGAGAGTGGCGGACGCCGGCCTGATGTTCTTTTTTCAGTTCCAGGGCGCGCTGGATAAAACCTTCCAGTTCCTCCCTGGTACAATCCTCTACTGATCGCAAATGCCTTAACATGGAGATCCGTCTCTGTCTCAGGCAGGACCGAAACTTCCTGCCAAATTCACTCTACCCCCAAGCCCAACGCTCTTTCTCAGTGCCCAGAAACTCTGAAGCGTTTCTCTTCTCCGAGTCCCTCTCCAGCAATACTTTCACCAGGATGAATCATCTTTGAAGAAAAACTGATCGGGGAAAAGACAATATCTACAAAAAAAAAAGACTATTTGCAAAGAATTTAGAGTCCGTCAGGAGACAGGCAAGGTCTTTTTCTTGCATGTCTCCTGACGGACTCTTATGCCACATCCGGGAAACAGCAGCACCCCCATCCCCCTCCTTGAAGAAAGGAGGGGGCTTTCCCTCTGTTTCGTTTCCCGGTGTGGCGTCTTCGACAATTTGCTCTGTGGTGTCCAGTAATTCCCTGTGTGCTTGGTCGCATTTCAGTCTGCTGCCCATCGATACTCAAAATCTCCTATCTCCAATGCCAACGCAACATCAAGCTTTGCCTTCATCTCCTTGCCTCCCGGCATCAATGGCAGCATGTTGAAGTAGTTTCGAATAGCAAAATTGATACCAGCAAGGCATGTCTTTGCTTTAACCCAGTTCTGGGGACTGAATACTCTGTTGGCTGGCTGTGGTTCATTGGCCGCAGCTTCCAGTGCCATATTCAGGCAGACGCCGCCAATCTTGACAATGTCATCCATCATCGAATTTGCTTGAGCTTTGACTCGACATGCGTCTGGGTCAGGAACCCGATCCGATTGGTTGTTAGCAATCGAGAAACACATTGAAATAGCATATAAATGGTGGAATGGCGCGTAGGCACGCATGGCGAGAAGGGTTTCGTTTAAACCAAGCGGGTTGTCCTTGCTCCACGCTTTCCAGACATGATTCATCCAGTGGTTTAGTGCATGAACGTTTTCGGTACGGTACTCTCGCTTAAATAACTGCTCGAAATACTTATCGAAGATCTTAGTTTCACTATAGCCGATATTGGGCCGTTGCGAGTGCCACGAAATCAGATACTTGCCGAGTTCAGATAAATCGACCACCAATGTTTTGTCCTTGTCAGCGGGTGGCGTCTCGCCTCGTTTACTGACGAAGTAGCCATTAGGGTATTTCTGCTCATACGACTTCTTGAGATTCAAAACACGTCGGTCATTGCTTCTCAAATCACGGGGTTTGACTGCGCTTTGAGAATTTGTATTAATACTGATCTTGTCCGCCCGGTCGCGTTGAGGAATTTCATAGAAGCGAAAGAGGAGGCTTGTGTCTGTGAGTGTCTTGACCCGCTCACTGCAACTCAAGATCGTGTTGAGCGACTGACAGCCGTTAACCACGCTTACCCCATGAAGAATTAACTTGGTGTCCTTCTTCTCCATCCTGTTGCAGATAGCGGTAATTCCATTGTGAAAGAAAAAGAAATCCCTGTGTCGGTCTCCATAAATTGTGTTCTTAATGCCCTTGTTGACCGCATTGCTAAGGCCAAGACTCTGGCGAACATTCTTCTGAAATAGCGTTCCATCCTTGATGCCGGGGAACTTTATACACTCGGAAAGCGGAACCACCGCGATTACGACCTGTGTTCCGGCAATCATGACGGTAAGTGTTTGGCAAACACTAAGATCAAGTGCATGGGACAGGGAAGGGTTCTCACGTTCAAGAGCCAGATCATAGCGTCGGCGGATTTCATCCTCGTTAACGAGTAAAATTGTTGCCGGGAACTCGTCCTTTGCTGACAATTCCGCCAGTTGTTCTTGGAATGTCGCCAAATCCTTCTGAGCACTACCAGTTAATCCGGCGGTTGTAATGAGTTCAAAGCAGACTTCATATTCGTCCTCAAGTGCACGAGCAACTTCAGACAGTTTCTGTTTCAACTTATTGTTTCCGACTTCTTGAAGTCGTACGAGGTCGCGCATTTGAATCCAAGCCGACAGCACTTCGCGTAGGGGCTCGGCATCTAAAGTGGTTCCACCGATAAACTTTCCTTGAACAACAAATATCGTTGCTCGATCATCATCCACAATGATGGCGTCGATTTGCTTATCGTCTGCCCCATCGGTAATGTCGTCTCGTGCCTGAATGGGGTCACGAAGATGAATATTGCGAAGATACCACGCGACAAAGCGTTGCCCATCATTGGGAAAGTTCTGCTGGTAATAGTCTTGGGTGATGTCTTTAGTTATCTGCGAGTACATAGTGTATTCCTTCATGCGAACGTCGAATTCACTGGCGCTGCGCAGCGTTATTGCGCAGCGCCAGTGTGGACTGCCGGGTTATGTATTCTTCAGGAAAATCATAGACACTTCCCGTATTCAATTTTTTTAAGTTTGTCGCTCAGAAAAATACGTGGAGTGTCACCGGAATTCCCAGCAGCAGCACCCCCATCCCCCTCCTTGAAGAAAGGAGGGGGCTTTCCCTCTGTTTCGTTTCCCGGTGTGGCGTCTTCGACAATTCGCCCTGTGGCGTCCAGCAATTCCCCATATGGCATATCCAGCAAACTCCAGCCGCCGAAGATCATCCAAAAAATCCGTTCTATAAAATCATGCCCTCTTGGCCAAAGCACGGGGATCATGGCTCCCTGTTTCTACCAGCCTGTCCTGTCTCACATCTCCGCAGCAAGCTCCTCCAGAACCTCGGCCAGCAGAGCTGTCATCTGGTCAATCTCCTCGGAGCTGACAATAAGCGGCGGCAGAAAACGCAGGGCCACGCCGCCGGCAAAATTAATCAGGCAGCCTTTTGCAAACATCCGGTTGACGATGGCGCTTCCCCGCTGGACCCCGGCCTCAGTGAGTACCAGCCCCTGAATCAGGCCCAACCCCCGGGCAGTGACCGCAAGCTCAGGGAAACGGGCGGCCAGCGCCTGGAGCTGGTCGTGCAGATAGCGTCCTTTCTCCCGCACCTCGGCGAGAAAGCCATGGGCCAGCATCACCTTCAGGGTGGCCACGGCGGCGGCGGCGGCCACCGGGTTCCCGCCAAAGGTGGAGGCATGGGTGCCGGGCGCAAAGGCGGCGGCAATGCGGTTGGTGGTGAGCAGGGCCCCCATGGGCAGGCCATTGCCCAGGGCCTTGGCCAGGGTCATGATATCCGGGGTCACCCCCATCTGCTCGTGGGCAAAGAGGGTGCCGGTGCGCCCCATGCCGGTCTGGATCTCATCAAAGATCAGGAGCAGGTCAAACTTATCACAGAGAGCCCGCAAACCCCTCAGATACGAGGGTTCCAGCGGACGCACCCCGCCCTCTCCCTGGAGAGGCTCGCAGAGAATGGCGCAGGTCTGATCGGTGATCATCGATTCGAGGGCCGCCAGATCCCCGAAAGGGGCATGGGAAAAGCCCTCGGGCATGGGCTCAAAACCCTTTTGAAATTTGGCCTGACCGGTGGCGGCTACGGTGGCCAGGGTCCGGCCATGGAAGGAGCCGGACAGGGAGATGATCTCGTAGCGATCTGCACCGGAACAGATGCGGGCGAGCTTGATTGCCGCCTCATTGGCCTCGGCCCCGCTGTTGGCGAGAAAGACCTTGTCGGCGAAGCAGTGCGCAGTCAGCAGTTCGGCAAGCTCGGTCTGGGGCTCGGTATAGTAGAGGTTGGACACATGCACCAGCCGGCCGGCCTGCTCACAGATCGCCGCCGTCACCGCCGGATGACAATGGCCAAGACCACAGACCGCAATCCCGGCCAGAAAATCCAGATACTCCTTCCCTTCCGCGTCGGTGAGCCGACAACCGGACCCCGCGACCATGGCCGCCGGATAGCGGGTATAGGTCCCGATAATCACCTGATTCGTTCGGGCCGCCAGTTCCTTGTTCGTCATTTGCATCACACAATCTCCGTTCCAACACCCTCGCGGGTAAACATCTCCAGTAAAATGGCGTGCTCAACGCGGCCATCAATGATATGGGCCTTGGTGACGCCCCGCTCGATGGCATCGCGGCAGCAGCGGACCTTGGGAATCATGCCGCCGATGATGACCTCCTTGTCAATGAGGCCTTCGATCTCGGCCCGGAGCAGGGAGTGAATCAAAGTCCCCTGCCGATCCTTGACCCCCACCACATCGGTGAGCAGGATCAGCTTCTCGGCCTTGAGTTCGGCGGCGATGGCCCCGGCCACCAGGTCGGCATTGATATTGAAGGCGGCCCCGTCGGCACCCACCCCCACCGGGGCAATCACCGGGATAAAATCGTCACGCTCCAGGGTCCTGAGCACCTCCACATTGACCCTGGTCACCCGGCCCACGCGGCCCAGGTCGATGAGCTCGGGGGGCGCGTTTTCCCGGGCCGCGGCATCCTTTTTTTTGCTGACCTTGAGCTTTTCGGCGCACACCAGATCGCCGTCCCGTCCCGACAGGCCCACCGCCCGCCCGCCGCAATGGTTGATATTGCCGACAATCTCCTTGTTGACCTTGCCCACCAGCACCATCTCCACCACGTCCATGGTCTCGCCGTCCGTCACCCGCATGCCCTGGACATAACTGGGCTTGATCTGGAGGCGATCAAGCAGGAGATTGATCTGCGGCCCGCCGCCATGGACGATCACCGGATTAATCCCGATATGCTTCATCAGGATCACATCGAGGGCGAACTGTTTCTTCAGATTCTCATCCACCATGGCGTGACCGCCATACTTGATCACCACCGTCTTGTGGCGAAAGGTCTGCATATAGGGGAGCGACTCGATGAGCACCTTGGCCCGTTCAATGCTTGTCTTCATAGGGGTCCTTCCTGTTGACATGAGTTTGATCAATCCTTTTTCTTTTGCCAGGTACCGGCTGGCTTGATGGCGGAACCGGGGCTTGATGTTTCCATGGCCCTGGCCCCGGCCAGCTTTTCCACCGCCGCCAGGGGGGTGCTGGTGCGCGCGGCTATTCCCCGAAACTCCTTCTGGCGGCGGGCATTGATATCGGCGACCAGGCGGACAAGCTCCGGTGACAGGGTCTGCACCGCTTCCAGATAGCCGGAGGCGGTCTCACCCACCAGCCCTTGCTCCTTCGCCGTCTGCAGATCCATGGCGGCCAGCGCCGGTTGAACCGTCCAGATGAACAATGCGCTGAAAAACAGGAAAAACAGCAAGCCATAGAGTTTCATCGGCATCCCCTTTTCCACCAGTCCGATCCCTTTACCCGGCCCATCGCCGCATTCTTTTTCCAGTCTGAAAGGCGGCGCCCAGCCGGCATTGGCTCAATATGATATTTTTTTAGGGAAATGTGGTGCAGATTGCCGTCAAAAAAGCCGCAACCAGCGGCAAAATATTATAAACTTCAGCACAACATCCTGTTCCAATGTCTGCGCAGACTCCATGATTCGTGCCCTCTCACTCTTTTTCAGGCCTGTTACTATACTCAAAACTCCGGGCCAGCGAAAGAAGATTCTCTGCGCCATCCAAGGGGAGAAGCAGGGGATGAGGGCGCCCTTCAGGGGGCCGCCGGGGTGGGTGGGGAGCGAAATTGGGGCCGGTCAATCCAGTAGGGGAGGGCCACGCCGGCTCGATACGCATCAAGGGCCTCGGGCGAGGAGTTGACCCGCAGATTGCTGAAACTTCCATCCTTATTTTCCCAGCGTTCATGCCAGAACACTGCCGCCTTCACCCGCTGATATCTGGTTTCCAGGCCGGTGAAGGCGAGGGCGATAAATTCAGCCTTGTTTTCAGGGGGAAATTCGCCGACGCCCCATTCAGCCAGAATCACCGGTTTGCCCGGGTCCAGGCGGCAGATTTCCCCATAGGCGCCGTCCATGACATTGGCAAAGGAGGCCCAGTCGCCGCCGCGCATAATCTTGCCATAGACACTCAGGCCCAGCCAGTCCACATACTCCGCCCCGGGATAATACTGCGCCATGCGGTTCCAGGGTTCGTCAGGAAAGGTGGCATTATTGGCATGAAAACCCCAGAGAATATTCAACGCCTTGCGCGCCCGCACCCGGTCCACCACATAACGATAGGTCTGTTTCACCAGTTCCGGACCGGCATACAGGGGCTGCCCATTCTTCTCGCCAATCACCTTGCCGCCGCCATAAAAGGCGCCCGACCAGGGAAACCAGGTCCCGTTCATTTCCAGCCCCCAGGATACCAGAATGGGCTTGCCGTAATCACGCGCCGCATCGGCCCACTGATCAATATAGCTGTCCCACTTGCCGGCAAGGATATCGGGCAGATTAAACCGATCCGGCCCCTGACTCTCCATATAGGGGCGATCCCAGGGCGACCAGAAGATCAGGGGAATGGCCCCGTATCCCGAAACAATCTCCATGGTCTTCACCGGAAAGGCCTGCTCTCCCCAGAAATTGCCGAAGGCAACCATGGCCAGGTGCTTCCCGGTCATCTCTTCAAAAGCCTTTATGGCATCATACGTGACATCATCCTCGCCCTCGCCAAAATCCACATAGGCCCCGGTATAGGCCCCGGCATCCGGCATCACCAGCTCTTGCGGACCATTCTCCTTGACCGCGACCGCCTCCTCATGTCGACACCCGGCGCAGCAGAGAAGGGCGCACAAGAACAGCGCGGCCAGGCCGGGAATCCTTCCGCTGAAAGCCTTGAACCATCCGGCCATCCATCGCAGGCATGGGTTTTTCAACATGGCTGTTTTTCCTCCCGGCACGGCTCAGACATGGTAGGGAACCGAGGCGGTGCGGTCGAGTTTACCCCAGCCCACCAGCACCCCTTTACTGGCCTTGACAATGGCCTTGATAACGGCAAAACTGAGCACCGGTCGGTAAATAAAGCGCATGGGCAGGACCAGCCAGACCTGGGACAGGGGTTCGCCCTCAATGAGGCAGGCCACCGTTGCCAGCAGGAGATCGGCGCAGAGGAAGACAAAAAAATAAAAATAAAGAATACCGCTGGCCGGGTTCATGATCAGCGACAGAAGCAACAGGCCGTCAATGATCGGCCCGAGGGCCACCAGCAGGATATTGAAAAACCAGGCGCTGGGCAGACTGAACCAGCCCAGGGCCCGGTACTTTCCATCAAAAAGCATGTCCCGGTGCTTCCACAGACACTGCAAGGTGCCAAAGGCCCAGCGAAAGCGCTGTTTGGCAAAGGTGCGGACGGTTTCCGGAGCCTCGGTCCAGGCCACCGCACGGGGCGCGTAGCAGATGGTAAATCCGCACCGGTGCAGGCTCAAGGTCAGGTCGGTATCCTCGGCCAGGGTATCGGTGCTGATCCCGCCCGCCGCCAGCACCGCGCCCTTCCTGAAGGCACTCACCGCCCCCGGCGCCACCGTAATGCAGTTGAGCCGGTGATAGGCGCGGCGATCCAGATTAAAGCCGCAGGTATATTCCAGGGACTGAAACCTGGCCACCAGGGTCTTGGGATTGCCCACCCTGGCCCGCCCGGAAACCGCGCCCACCAAGGGGTCAGAAAAAGGCCGGACAAGCTCGGCAATGGTCACCGGGGTAAACTGGGTATCGGCATCAAGGCTGACGACAATCTCATGCCGCACTGCCGCAAGGCCCACCTGCAGGGCCGCGGCCTTGCCCCTGTTCACCTGCCGGAGAAGACGGATACGGGCGTCACCCGCGGCCATGGCGGACAGGATTGCGGCGGTATTGTCGCGCGAGCCGTCATCCACCACCACCACCTCGATGGGGCCCGGATAGCTGGTATTTAAAACGGATTGCAGGGTCTGCCCAATGACCTTTTCCTCATTATAGGCGGCAATCAGCACACTGACCGGCGGGCAGGATTCGACCACGGCCTGCTGCCCGGACGACGACATTCCCTCATCCCCGGCCCTCCGGCTTCGCAGTGCCAGCCCGGCCACAACGAGGGTTCGCACCACCACAAGGCCGGTGGAAACGATCATAAAGGCCCAGAAAAATTCAGTCATCATATGCAGGGTGGTGAATCCGCTTTTGCTCACCATCCTGCTCATCGCCCGCTGATCCGGGGGAACCGGGGGCATCATCTGCTCGTGCGAAATCCCCAGGAGGGTGGGCAGGGGCACAACCACATCCCCCCTGACCCGCAGGTAATCAATGATTTTGGGCAGGGCCTCAATGGTCTGCTCCCGGTCGCCGCCCGCATCATGGAGCAGAACCACACTGCCCCCCTGGATGCGGCCCGCCTTGACGTTGGCAAGCATGGCCTCCACTCCCGGCCGTGACCAGTCCTCCGGGTCAATGTCTTCGGTCACCGTGATGTAGCCCAGTTTCTGGGCGAGCTGGACGGGGATGATCTCTTCGGGGTCATGGGGATTGGTATCGGCATTATAGGGCGGCCGGAAAAGAATGGTGGAGTGGCCGGTGATGGCCTCCAGCAGATGCTGGGTGGCGTTGAACTCGAGATAGGCCCGCTCCTCCGAGACCAGGGCGATATTGGGATGGGTATAGGTGTGCACACCCGCCGTATGGCCCTCCGCCACGATCCGCCGGACGATGTCGGGATTCTTTTCCATATTGGCGCCGACCATAAAGAAGGTAGCCTTCACCCCCCTGGCCTTGAGGATATCAAGGATCTGCGGAGTCCAGTCAGGGTCAGGGCCATCATCAAAGGTAATGACCACGTCGTTCTGCGGCCCCCTTCCCTGGTGGTTGATGGTGAGATAACTGGGAAATTTCTCGTATCGCTCCAGCAGCAGGGCATCGGGATCGTCAGCGAGCACGCTGCTGATCCGGCGCACCCCGTCCGCCCACCCGTCTTCGATGGTGATAAAGCTTCCCTTGCCGATACTGGCGATCGCCGCGCCGGGACGGATGGTCTCGAGGACGGCCAGATCCGAGGCGGTCAGGGGCACGTTCACCGGAAGCTGCAAAACATCCCAGATCCCGGGATCCTCGGTGCCCAGACGGGAGATGGCTATGCCGCCGACATGGTGCTTCCTGGCAAGTTTGAGCTGATTGACAAAGGTTGCCGCATCGAGAAACCAGAGGGTATGAGTCACCCCCGAATCCTCATAGACAAAATGGGGATTATACACCGAGGCATGGAGATCAAAGGGGGCAAGTTCCGAACGGCCTGCCCGGCTCATCACATCCTGAAAACGAACCATCTCCGCCTCCTGATCTCCTTGCGCCCAGTCATAGCCATAGGAACCAAGGGCCAGCACCCATTGCTCCGGCTCGCCATAGGCGGTGAGGGTGGAGAGCCAGCCGTTAAACCATTCCCATGAGGCCAGCGGCCCGGGCTGGTCAAACTCGGAATTCTCATCGTGCAGCATGGCGACAAAGCGATCAACCTTGCGCGCCAGGACGTCCAGATCAAAGACATTCAAACCCATCCCCATGGGTACGCTCAGCCACAGCTCTAGGGTCTCGGCATGGAGGGCGGCGGCCATCCTGTCGAGCAGCGCGGTCAAGGCGTCGCGATAGGTGGGATCGATCTGTTCCCATTCGACGATAACCCCGCCCGCGCCCATGGCCTTCAGCTTGCCCAGAAGACTGGCGATAAACTGATCCTGGCGGGCGGCGGGGCCATTGACCAGCCCCTCCACCGCCTCCGGGTGCCAGTAGCCCTCACCGTCCATGTTCCGCAGACGAGGCAGGAGCACCAGCCCCTGCTCTTTGACCAGCTCAAGCACCGCCGGCTCGGGCTCGCCCTTGAGGGTGCCGCGGCCATCCTCCACCGTCAGCCAGTCCGGGCAGAGATGGGTCAGTGCACCACCATTGGCCTTGAGCGAATCAAGACTGGACGGATCCCAGCCCTCATAAAATCCCAGGCGGATCTCTTCAACCGGGGCCAACCTCTCCACCTTCTGTTTGAGCAAAGGCGACGGGGGCACCGGTTGCGGCACAAATGGACTGGCGAGAAAGGAGATGGTCGGGGTGCCGCCGCCGGCCTTGCCCTTGACGAAATTCAACCACACCGGCTTAGCCGCCGGACGCCCTGGCGGCTGTTCCACGGCCTGAAGACCCTTCAGGCGGGACTTGAGCTGCTGTACCGCCGGCGGCAGGGTTAATGCGGAGGGGCGCAGCAAGGTCTGGGCAAAGAGGATCATCGCCACAAAGAGCAGGAGCCCGATGATCACCATGGAAAAGCGGAGCCGGGGCCAGCGTTTTCCGCAGGCGTCCAGAAAGACAAAGGCCCCGCCATCGGAGGAACTGGAGTGGGAAGAGTGACCGGGCTGGTCATTTTTATCGATCATTCTCGAGTACCTCTTTTCCGGCAGACCAGGACGGTGGAATCACGCACGGCCATTACCGAAAAACTCTTCCGAGTTTCAATTGAGCTGATACCGCAAAGACAAAGGAAAAAAGTGAGGGCGTGTCACTGCCATCAGACGATCCAGGCAGGTAACGGCCCAATTGTACAGTTTTTCTCCTGGCCGGGCAACATTTACCAAGCCTCTGCTTTACAATTAAGGGAGTGGCGAGTATCATAGGCGCAATAATTGCATTGCCCCCCGGCCCCTTCTGACCCACACTGGGAGGGTGCCTGCGGCACCCCGTAATCCATCCATGGAGCGAGTTTAAGTCCCTTATGTATCCTTGCCGAGGCCATTAACCATGCCCTTCAATCCGAACAGGAGTTTTTCCATGCGCGTTTTCCCCCCCTTGATCGCCTCCCATTGCGCCCCCCTCCTGTTTCTGCTCCTGATTCTCATTGCCGCCCCCGCCTTCTCTGCCGATCCCGCCGCCAAATCAAGCAACAAGGCCCCCATCAACATTGAGGCCGACCGGATGGTCTCCCTGGAACAAAAAGACAGCGTCCTCTTTTCCGGCAACGTCATCGCCACCCAGGCCGATGTCCGCATCCGCGCCGACGAAATGACGGTCTTCTACGCCCCCGCCGGCACGGGGCAGGGACAGGAGGTCACCAAAATCAACTGCGTGGGCAAGGTGGAGGTCACCAGGGGCGACTGGCTGGGAACCGGGAGGAAGATGGATTATCTGGCCTCGGAACGGAAGGTGGTTCTCTCGGGAGGGGCTCGGGCATGGCAGGGAAAAAATCAGGTGGTGGGCGAGACCATCACCTATTTTATGGATGAGGGCCGCTCCGAGGTCACTCCTTCCGAGGCCACCACCGGCAAAAAAGGCGGCCGGGTCAACGCCACCATTATTCCCAAAAAGTAAGGAACCCATGAAAATTCTCTCTTCTTTGGCTGACGGCCGCACCTCACCTCTTCCCCCGGCATTCCATGTCCCAGCTTGAAACCAGAAATATCGTCAAGCGTTATCGCAGCCGCACCGTGGTTGACGGGGTCAGCATCCAGGTGAACACCGGTCTGGTGGTGGGTCTGCTCGGGCCCAATGGTGCCGGCAAAACCACCTCCTTTTACACCATTGCCGGATTTATCCGGCCCGATGGCGGCCAGGTTCTGCTCAACGGCGAGGATATCACCACCCTGCCCATCCATAAACGGGCCTTGAAGGGCATCACCTATCTGGCCCAGGAGCCCTCGGTCTTCAAAAAGCTGACGGTGGAGGAAAATGTGCGGATCATCCTCGAACCGCTGGGGCTGCCGAAGAATGAGATCAGCAACCGCATCGACGAGCTGATGGCGGATCTGAAAATTGAACATCTGCGCGACAATATGGGACACGCCCTGTCCGGCGGCGAGCGGAGGCGGGTGGAGATCATGCGCGCCCTGGCCACCCACCCCGACTTTATCCTCCTGGATGAACCCTTTGCCGGGATTGATCCCCTTTCCGTGGCCGATCTCCAGAAGATTATCATCGGCCTCAAGGACAAGGGCATCGGCATCCTGATCTCGGATCATAACGTCCGTGAAACCTTGCAGGTCTGCGATTTTGCCTACATTATGAACGCCGGCCAGATCCTCACCAGTGGTGTCGCCGACGACATCATCGCCAGTGAAGTCGCCAGGAAGATGTACCTGGGCGAAAATTTCAGCATGTAACCGCCATGGGCCTCGAACTCCGACAACAGCTCAAGCTGACCCAGAAGTTGATGATGACCCAGCAGCTGCGGCAGGCCATCCGCCTGCTCCAGCTCAATCGTCTGGAGCTGAGCAATGCCCTGCAGGCTGAGCTGGAACAGAATCCGGCCCTGGAGGAAGATTTTACCATCCAGGAGGAGATCAGCAACCCCTTAAGCCTGTCCGCCGTCGAGCAAGCCCCGGGACTGGCGCCGGAGGGTGATTTCACCGAACCCATCAGAACCACTGACGTTATCCCCGAGACTAACTGGGAGGATTACGCCAACACCTTTGATGATGTGGTCAGCGACAACTTCTCCTTTTCCCACGAAACCCCTGCCGCCGACGCCCCCAGCCAGTTTGATTTTATCTCCCAGAAACCGGGACTCTCCGCCTATCTTTACTGGCAGCTGGCCCATAGCGACCTGGACTCGGGAGAGTGGGACATCGCCCTGTTTATCATCGGCAATCTCAACCGTTACGGCTTTCTTGAGATTGATCTGGCGGAGATTCTGGACGAGACCGGCTGTGACCAGGATTCGGCGGAATATGTCCTCGAACTCATTCAGGAGCTGGACCCGCCGGGGATCGCCGCCAGAAGCGTCAGTGAATCCCTCTTTCTCCAACTGGAACGCAAGGGCCTGGGCAAATCCCTGGCCGCCGACATCGTCCTCCATCATCTGAACCTCCTGGAAAGCAGCAACCATGCGGCCCTCGCCAAGGCCACCGGCCACAAAAGGCACGAAATTGAAAAGGCGGTGGAGTTCATCACCTCCGAACTCACCCCCTATCCCGGTCTGCCCTTTGCCCAGGAAAGTACCAACTATATCGTCCCCGACATCTATGTGAAGAAGATTGACGGCGACTATGTGGTGCGCCTCAATGACGACGACCTGCCCAATCTCAAACTCTCCTCCTATTACCAGGGACTGCTCAAGGGCGATGTCAAGCTGGAGAAGGAATCGTCCTCCTACATCAAGGAAAAGATCAAGGATGCCGAGTGGTTCCTCAAATCCCTGCACCAGCGCCAACGCACCATCCTCAAGGTCATGGAGAGCATCCTCCGCTTTCAGCGTGACTTCTTTGAGTATGGCCCCACCCGCCTCAAACCCCTTATCCTGCGGGACGTGGCCGAAGACATCAGCATGCACGAATCCACGGTCAGCCGGGTCACCTCCAACAAGTACGTGCACACGTCGCAGGGGATCTACGAGCTGAAATATTTCTTCTCCACCTCCATCCCCCGTGCAGGCGAGGATCCCATGGCCGCCGAATCCATCCGCGAAGAGCTGCGCCGCCTGATCCGGGACGAAGATCCGCACAAACCCCTCAGCGATGAGGCCCTTTCCCAGAAACTGGCCACGGCCAATATCCAGATTGCCCGCCGCACCGTGGCCAAATACCGCGAACAGATGAAGATTCTGCCGGTGAAGCACCGCCGCAAGAACTGATTCCTGGTGGCTGTATAGAGATTAGGGCAGAATAGGAAAGAAGGGGGCGATAGACGGTACCTGAAACAGAACATCTCACCATCTACGATACGACCGCGAGTAAGGTTTTGAAAAAAAGGAGCAGGAAAAACTGATTTTTTAAGACTTGACCCCCGCTTTTACTGTTAACAAGAATCTAAAAACAAAGAAAATTCAGGAGGGGGTACGACAAGTTGAGTCGTAGCCCCTTT